>NZ_BILX01000001.1 GCF_004000785.1 Paenibacillus ehimensis NBRC 15659
GCCCCGCCAGCCGAAGTCTCCGCCGCCGGGGCGGACGCTGCCGCCGAAACGGAAGAATCAACCGGCCCCCCGGAAGACAGGGGAACCGGTTGATTGCAGCCGGGAACGAGGAGCGCAACGGCGATCAGGCCGACGGCTAAGGCGGTCATGCCTCTTGGTTCAAGCCGCATGGGTAACGCCTCCATTCACTCCGTAATTTCCGCGTATCGTTTGATCTCGCGCGCCTTGCTTACTTCGCGAGCACTTCCAAGATCGAGCTGCCGGACACGAACGTCGTGCCGTTCTCGAATTTATGCTCCAGCGTGACATCTTTGCCGTTCTTCGTCGCTTTGCCGCTGCCCAGATTCAAAACAATCGTGCTGTCGTTGATTTGGATCGTAACTTCTCTTGCCGACGCGTTGAATTTCACCGTACCGCCCATCATATTCACGAAGCTGGCCAGCGGAACCCAGTTTTTGCCGTCCGATTTCGCATCGGATACGTTCAGGCCAAGCGCGTTGGCCATGCCGAAGAACACATCGGTGTTATCCATCGTGCCTTTGAAATATTGCGACCCCGGGCCGTATGCCATCAGCGGCACGTCATCGGCCGTATGCACGCCCACGCTTTCGGTCGTCGGGCTAACGGTTCCCGGCCGGAGGAAACGGTCGCGGTTCGGATCGTCGGGATTCGCCAGCTTCGCCGGGTTGGCGACATAGCGTCCTTCTTTGTTTTTCACCGACGGGGAAGTCGGCACCGGGTCGAATTTGTAATCTTCGTAGTAATCCGGGTAGGAGCCGAACACGACAGCGAGCTTGCGGTCTACGTCCGGATGATCCGGGAATCCGTCGCCGTTGCCGTCGACATACGTCGGGAATTTGGAATCCTCATACGTGCGGAACGCTTCGCGGCCGGATTTGCCGTCGCCTTCCCAGTACGTTCCCGCGACGCTGACGGAGTGCGAGTGGTCCGCGGTGACGACGATCATCGTCTCGCCGTTCTGCTCGGCGAACCGTTTGGCTACGCCGATCGCTTTGTCCATCTCGATCGTATCGTAAGCCGCGCGCTCCCAATCCAGCGGGTGCAATTGCTTGTCGATGCTTGCGCCTTCGACCATCAGGAAGAAGCCTTTATCGTTTTTGCTGAGCACATCCAGCGCTTTTTGCGTCATGTCCCACAGGTTCGGCTGATCCGTGAACGATTTCAGCTCCGCTTTGTTGTTCGTCGAGCGGTCGTAGTAGACGCTCATGTCCGCCGTGTGGAACAGGCCGAGCAGCTTATCGGGCGCATTCGCCGCTTTGAGCTGGGTGGCGTTCTCCGCGATGGTGTAGCCTTTTTGCTGGAACATGTCGAACAGGTTTTTCTCGTCCTTCCGCTTGGAGCCCGGCGTCGATTTCGGGAGGAAGTAAGCCGATCCGCCGCCCAAAATCACTTCCGGCTGCAGCTTATACAGCATTTCGGCGATGTCCGCCTTGTCCGAACGGCGGCGCGTATGGGAGACGACGGCGGCAGGCGTCGCATCTTCGATCTCGGACGTCGAGACGACGCCGACCGACATGCCGCGGGTGCGCTTCAGCATTTCCGCCAGCGTCTCAACCTTCGGATCGTCGAGCGAGCTTTCCGTATTGTCCGGGTAGATGCCCAGGCCGTTCACGGCCGACTTGTGCCCGGTATTGTACGCGCTGGCGCTGTTGGCGGAGTCCGTCACGAGCGCATCCATGCCGGAGGTCGTCACAACGGCGCGCTGGTCGAACTTATCCATTTCGAGCAGGCCGTTGTATTTGCCCTCGGTGATCCCTTTGGACATGATGCGGGACATCGTCACATCCGGAAAAGCCATGCCGTCCCCGACGAACAGGATGACGTTTTTCGCTTTTTTGCCGCCTTGGTCGGCGAGCACGACTTCGTATTTCACGGTTTTCGCCAGGCCGTTGTCGGCTTTGACGGCTACCTCATACGTACCGGGATTGCCGATTTTGACGTCGCGGATCGTAAACTCCTGGCTTTTGTCCGTGCTCGTTTTCACAAAAGGCTTGCCGAAAAATTGCTCGGCGTCCTGCCCGTTCACCGTAATGCTGACGGAGGACGGCAGCGCCGTCAGGTGATTTAATTCCACACGGAAGTCGAAGAGGCTTCCGGCCAAAAATTTCGCTCGGTCGATAGGTGCAATGTAGACGGATGGAGCTTGCGCGGTTTCCGCCGCATAAGCCGCCGGTACGGGCTCGGAGACGAATCCTGTGCCGGTTGCGAGCAGGCTGCCGGTGACCGCGAGGCTGGTTAAGACTTTAAAAGCCTTTTTCATTATAAATAAGCACCTCCACTAGAATTGGACAACTCGATTATAGGGAAGTTGTGTAAAGCGGAATGAATGATTACGTTAAGAAATTATGAAGAATTTGACTTGCTTGTCCCAAAACGAGCGAAACCCGAAAAAAAGCAACCGCAGCTGAAATTTTCCTCCTTACGCCGGAAGCGGCGGACCTCTACAATGAAAGTGATGAAAATGCTTACATTACGAAAGTGCGGGCCGGAGGTGCAGTCGATTTGAATCCCAACACAGATATGCCGATGCGGCGGCAGGAGCCGGAAGCCTTGAGCCGTTCGGCATCTAAGCTGCTTCGCAGGCTCTATGGGCAGCGTCATCTGCAAGTCATGGCGCTGCTTGGCGTCCTATGGATCGTCGTTTTCCACTATGTCCCCATGTACGGCATTGTCATTGCCTTCAAGGATTTCAATATCACGGCGCCGATTTCCGAAGCGCCCTGGGTGGGGCTGGAGCATTTCCAAGCTTTTCTGGAAGACGACAGCTTGGCCGATGTGGTCAAAAATACGATCGGGATGAGCGTGCTCAAGCTGCTCTTCGGATTCCCCCTGCCGATCGTCTTCGCCCTCTTCCTGAACGAGCTGCGATCCGTACGCTACAAGAAGGCGGTACAAACGATCTCTTATTTGCCCCATTTTCTATCTTGGGTCATTCTGGGAGGCATCTTGGCGACCTGGCTGGCCGACGTCGGGATCGTCAACCGGCTGCTCCTGGCCATGAACCTGATCGAGGAGCCGATCAGCTATTTGGCGGAGCCCGGGTATTTCTGGACCATTATCGTCACCTCGGACATATGGAAGGAGCTGGGCTGGTCCGCTATCATTTATTTAGCCGCCATCTCCGGCGTTTCTCCGGAAATGTACGAAGCGGCGACGATGGACGGGGCAGGCCGGTTCCAGAAAATGATTTACGTGACGCTCCCGGCGATCAAAGGCACGATTACCATTCTGTTCATTCTTGCCGTCAGCGGCATTTTGAATTCGAACTTCGACCAGATTCTCGTGCTCAAAAACCAATTGAACGAGAGCGCCAGCAACGTCGTCGACGTGTACGTGTATCAGGTCGGGCTGAAGCAAAGCCGCTTCTCCTATGCAACGGCCGTAGGCTTGCTCAAATCGTTCATTTCGCTCGCTCTTCTGCTCTCGGCAAACTATATCACGAAGCGATTGAACAACACGTCCTTATTCTAGGAAAGGAGAGGATCGCAGAATGGTTTCCATGAACCGCAGAACGCCGCGGGAGGTGATCTTTGACCGGCTGAACGATGTCTTCATGCTCGTGATCTGCTTCGTCACGCTGTACCCGATCTGGTATGTGCTCGTGAATTCCTTAAACGACGGCAACGACGCGATGCGGGGCGGCATTTATTGGTGGCCCCGCGTGTTCAGCTTCGACAGCTATCTGGCCGTATTCGCCAACGACGGCATCATGCTGGCGATGGGCGTGACCGTCGCCAAGACGGTCGTCGGGACGGTCGTTCACGTGCTTTTCACCGCCATGGTAGCGTATGCGTTCTCGCGTAAAGAGCTGATCGGGCGCCGAGCCTATATGATGCTGGGCACGGTCACGTTGTTTTTTAGCGGCGGGCTCATTCCCTCGTACCTGCTCATTCGGGATTTGGGGCTGCTCGACAGCTTCTGGGTTTACATTATTCCGGCCATGTTCAGCTTCTTTGATCTGATCGTCTTCCAGGCGTTCTTCCGGGAGATTCCCGACGGGCTGGAGGAGGCGGCGAAGCTGGACGGGGCGAACGATTTCAAAATTTTCCGCTCGGTCATTCTCCCGGTCTCGATGCCCGTCGTTGCGACGATTGCGCTTTTCCACGGCGTGTACCAGTGGAACGATTACTTTACGGGAATGATCTACATCAATCAAAGCGAGCTTCAACCGATCCAGACGTATCTTTACAGAGTCGTGGCCCAATCCAGCTCCAATCAGATGATGGCCGCCACCTCCGGCAATATCGCGAAGTCCGTGTCCTCCCAGTCGATCAAGCTGGCGACGATGGTCATTACGTCCTTGCCGATCGTGATCATATATCCGTTTTTACAGAAGTATTTTGTGAAAGGCTTCATGATCGGCTCGATCAAGGGCTGATTCCATATCACTATGACGATACAGAAAAGGGGAAAACGCAGATGGGAATGAGTAAAACGCGCAAAACGCTCGCTATGCTGCTTGCCTTGGTCACGGCCGTATCCGTGAGCGCATGTTCCGCAGATCGCGGCAACGAACCGGCCAAAGAGGCGAAAACCGCTTCGACAGACCCGGCGGCTCCAGCCGGAAATCCCGACGAGCCGGGCTGGAAGTCTGATACGAAGCCGATTACGTTCGACTGGTATTTGAACTTCTCCTGGTTTCCGAACAAGTGGGGTGTCGATCCGACCTCCCAATACGTGACGAAGAAAACAGGCGTGAACATCAACTTTATCGTTCCGGCCGGCAACGAAAACGAAAAGCTGAATACGATGATCGCTTCCGGCAAGCTGCCCGATTTCATTACGCTGGGGTGGTACGAGGACGCGGTCAAGAAAATGATCGAAGGGGGCATGGTTCTGCCTTTGGACGAATTGGCGAAGCAATACGACCCGTACTTCTTCAAAGTGGCGGACCCGGCCAAGACCACTTGGTATACGCAGAAGGACGGCCATTTCTACGGGTATCCGAATGCGTCCTCTTCCCCTCAGGATTACATAAAATACGGGGAGAATTTCGTTTCCAACCAGACCTTTCTGGTCCGCAAAGATATGTACGAAGCTCTCGGCAAGCCGGATATGAGAACGCCGGAAGGGTTTCTGAAGGCGCTGCAGGCGGCCAAAGAGAAATTCCCGAGCGTAAACGGTCAGCCGCTCATTCCGCTGGGACTGCACGAGTTTGGAGATACCGGCAACTACTCGCTGTTCGATGCGAACCAGAATTCCTCCATGCTGGCGAACTTTCTGGCCATTCCTTACGAAAAAGACGGTAAACTCTATGACCGGTACACCGACCCTGAATTGGTGAAGTGGCTGAAGACGTTCCGTCAAGCCAACGAGCTCGGCTTGCTGGCCAAAGACATTTTCATCGACAAGCGTCCGCAGATGGAAGAGAAGATCGCCCAGGGCCGATACTTCGCCATGCTGTTTCAACGCTCCGATATGGCCAATCAAAATATTTCGCTGTATCAGAAAGACCCGAACACGGCCTACATTGCCGTCGACGGGCCGGCCAACGCGAAGCAGGACCCGCCGACGTTGGCCGGTCCGGGCATTGCCGGCTGGACGGTGACGCTGATCTCCAAGGATGTGAAAGACAAGGCGAGAGCGGTCAAGTTCCTCAGTTACCTGATCAGCGAAGAAGGGAACAAGGATTTGTTCTTGGGCGAGAAGGGCGTCAGCTACGATACCATTGACGGAAAAGACCAGTTCAAGCCCGAAGTGCTCGACCTGCTGAACAAAGACCGTTCCGCTTTCGACAAGAAGTACGGTGCTTCCCATACGTTCTGGATGCTGATGGATACGAACATGAGCCTCAAATGGGCACCGCCCAGCGTCGATCCGATCAAGCAGCCGGAAGCGTGGACCCGGGGCAAGACGAAAAGCTTCTCGCAATACGATAACATCGTGCCGACGGGCAATTCGGTCGAAGGGATCGCCAACACGAAGATTGCCCAGCTCTGGGGCAAGGCGCTGCCGAAGCTGCTGCTTGCCAAGTCCGATGCGGAATTCGATCAGCTCTTCGACAAGTTCCAGAAGGATCGGCAGGCCGCCGGATGGGAGAAGGTGAGAGCGTACCAGCAAAAAGAATTCGAGGCCAACAGCCAAAAGATTGCGCAATTTGCCAAGTAATTCAAGCGGTTCGGCCCGCGGGCCCGGCTTCCGGGGGCTCCGGGCTTTTTTCTACTTTCCGTATTACAATAAAGGAACACGTTGATAAAGACTGGGTACGGAGATGAAACACATGCGGAGCATGAGGCTTGCTCGACTGACGGACCGCATTTCGATACAGTTCAAGCTGATCGGGGCCTATATTTTCATAATTTTGATCCCTATCATTTTGTTTTCATGGTATATATTTAACGGCTTTTATCATAATACGATTCAAGACACGCTCAAAAAAAATCAATATGCGCTGTTCAGCGAGAAGGCGTATATTTTGAATAATATGGAAATTATGCTGCGCACGGCACAGTTCTACACGGCGGACAAAGAGCTCATGAATTATATGCAAAGCCCGGACGATCTGGAGGTTCCCGAGCTCGTCGATTTCAATGCGAAATCGTTCTCCAATCTGCAAAGGCTCATGTTTAATAACCCTAACATTGCGAATGTCCGCCTGTTTACGGATAATCCGAATACGATGGAAATCTGGCCGATGATTTTCCATGAAAGCCGGATTTCCGCAAGGCCTTGGTACCGAAGCGTGCTGGAGCAGCGAGGCGAATTCCGATGGGAGATTTTGGAGGACGAAAAAGACATCATGAACCGGGCCACGGCGGACAACCGGGCTGCGTCAACCTATGTTTCGCTGCTGAAAGAAATTTATTACCCGAGCGACAAGCATGTCGGCATTCTTGAGGTGGACATGAAAATCGATAAGTTTTTTCAAAAGGTGTTCAGTCCCCTTCAAGACGATCAATCCCGCATGCTGGTTATCGACCGTTCGGGACGAATATTCACCGATAAGGGCAGCGCTTTTTTCAAGGACATCGACTTGGAGCGGCTTCGGCGCGATTGGGCGGAGCGTCCTCATGAGGAGGGGGCCAGCTTTACGTTCACGGTCGGGGATACGCCGTATTTGTGTCTGACGACGCCGATCGACCAGATGGACGCCTACCTGCTCAATGTCGTATCTTTGGAAACGCAAGTGACGCAAATTCGGCATACGCGCAATCTCTTCATTGCCGCAGCGGTCGTCCTCATCGCGCTGTTGTCCGTGATCACTTATTTTTTGCAGTCGCTGATCTTGAAAAAGCTGCACATTTTACGCGATTCGATGAAAAAGGTGCGCCGGGGGGATCTGAATGTGCAGATCGATATCAATGGGGGCGGCGAGGTAGGCGAGCTTGCGCATCATTTCCGGCAGATGATGAAGAAAATGAACGAGCTGATCGTGGAAGCGGTGAATAAACAAGCGGCGACGAAGGAGGCGGAGCTGCATGCTCTTAAAAATCAGATCGACGCCCATTTTCTCTACAATACGCTGGAGAATCTGAAGATGCTGGCCGAAGTGGAGGCGCAGTACACTATCTCGGACGCATTGACCTCTCTCGGGTCGCTGATGCGCTACAGCCTGAAGTGGTCGAGCGAGTACGTGCCGCTTCGGGATGAACTGCAGCACATCCGCAATTACGTCGCCATTATGAATATGCGCTATGACGATAAGCTCGACCTGCAGCTTGATATTCCCGAAGGATACCGGGAGCAGGAGATGCTGAAGATGTCGCTGCAGCCCCTTGTGGAAAATGCGGTGAAGCACGGCATGCGGACGGAACGCACGCGGCGGGAGGGGATGTCGATTCGGATTCGCGCTTGGAGAGAGGAGGAATCGACGTGCATTGAGGTGACGGACAATGGGGCCGGCATGCCGGAGGAGAAGCTGGCCGAGCTGCGCGAGAAGCTGGTTATGGACGACATTCGATTCCAGGCTCAATATGGACACGGGCGATCCGGGGAGCAGGAGGGCAGAGGGATCGGCTTGCGCAATGTGATGCAAAGGATCGCCATGCACTACGGCAGCGAGTACGGACTGACCGTGGATAGCGAGGAGGGAGCTTACACCCGGGTGACGATAAAGCTGCCCTATTTGATCTTATCGGGAGGGTTGTCTGCGGATGAGAAAAGTGCTTATCGTTGACGATGAGAAAAATATCAGGCTCGGTCTGAGAGCGATGATCGACCGCTTGTTCCCGGACGCTTATACGTTCGATTTTGCCGAAGAGGGAACGGAGGCGATGGAGCTCTTGAACCGGGTGCCCATGGACGTCGTGATTACCGACATCCGGATGCCGGTGATGGACGGGATTGCGCTGATTCAGCGGATTCAGGAGCTGGAGCGGAGGCCGGCCGTCGTGATTTTGAGCGGCCACGATGACTTTCAATACGCGAAAGAAGCGATCCGCTGCGATGTGTCGGAATATTTGCTCAAGCCGATCGTCCGTGACGAGCTGGCCCGTACGATGCTGAAGCTGGAGAAAGAGCTGAAGCAGAGGGAACGCATCGACGAACAATTGACAAGCTCGATGCGGCAGCAGGAAGCCTACCGGGAAAGTCAGCTAAGCTATTTGCTGCGCCATCCGCATCCGGAGGAGCCGGGGCTGCCGGAGCGGCTGAAGGGATGCGGTCTGGAGTGGCTGGAGGAGGGCTTTCAGCTTGGGGTGCTGCAATATCGCGGTTCCGTCCAAGGGATGGGGCCGTCCGAATTTCTGGGGCGCATCCAAGCCGAGCTTGAAAACGCTCCCGAGCCGGCCGGACAACAGCGTGCGCACGTATGGGATAAGGAGAATCAGCTTGTGCTGATCGCCCGGGGCCGCGAGCTCTTTCAGTTTTTGGCCGGACGCATCGCGGAAACGGGTTATTTCGCCTTCAGCATGGGAGTGAGCGGCTATACCCAAGGCGTGACACGCTTACGGGCGGCTCATCAAGAAGCGGAGCAGGCGCTGAAATATACGTTTCTTCAATCTGCGCCGGGGGTCGTCTCCTACGAGCGCATCGCCGGGAAGAGCAAGGACTTTACGATCCCTGCGGACAAGATCAGAAAGCTGGCCAATATGCTGGGAGCCGGCAGGGAAAAGGAAATGACGTCGCTGCTCATGGAAATTCTCGATATCCGGACGGTAGCGCGATACGATATTGCGTATTTGGAAGGCGTCAGCCGCGCATTCAACGAGCTGGTTTTTGACAGAGTGTTTCACCTTTACGGGGGCGAATCGGTCGAGATTCTCCGGTTGTTTAAGAAGGTCGGAGACCTTTGGAATTTTTATTATTTTCATGATTATTACCACAGCGTGGAGGGGCTGCTGCATCGGCTGGACGACTATGTGCGCAGCATGAAGACGTTCTATATCGATCACAAAGAAATGAAGCAGGCCGTGCAGTATATCCGGGATAATTTCCATAAAGATTTGAACATGGCCGTCGTTTCCAATCATGTGTCCTTGAACTATTCCTATTTCAGCCAAGCCTTTAAGGAATATACCGGCGAGAGCTTTGTAAGCTATTTGAAAAAGCTGCGCATTGACAAAGCCAAGGAGCTGCTTGTCACGACCGGACTCAAAGTGTACGAGATCAGCGGGATGACCGGGTTCGAGAATACGAAGCATTTCAGCCGCGTGTTCAAGGAAATGGAGGGGATCAGCCCGCAGGAATACCGGGAGCTGCATGAAGTGCTGAAGCGGTAGCGGCTTCTGCTGTACGAAACGTCCGGCTTTCCGTAGCAGGCAGGACTGGCACCGCAAGCGGGAATGGCCGTGATTCGGAAGGGGCTGTCCCCAAAGGCTACCCGTTGCGGCTGTCCCATATTTTCGCGGCCAATTGCGTCCGGTTTTTGAGTCCGGTCTTTTGCAGCATCGCATTGACGTGCTTCTTCACGGCGACCTCGCTGATGTACAGAGCGGCTGCGATTTGCGCGTTCGTATCGCCGCGCACGAGCAGGTCGGCGACTTCGCGCTCTCTGGGCGTGAAGTCGAAGGCTTCCCCTCCCGCCGGCCCGGGCGGAGATGGATTGGTTTTCCCTGCGCTGCGGATCAGTCTGTCCAGAAACGCAGGCAGCTTCTCCTTACGCGTGTCCACCCGGTACGTAGGTGTCGGGGTCTTGCCGTCGTAGCCGCGGTGCTCTGCGCCGGGGACCGTCTCGAAGCCGAGGCTGCGGTAAGCCAGCTCGAAGTATTCGAGCGGGGGCGGGGAGGTAAGCAGCACCTGGCCGGCCATCATGGATTCGAACAGCAGGTGGATAATGTCCGAACGCAGCTCTTCTTTTTCCAGATTTTCCACATCGATTGTATACAGAAAGGTGGCGTCCGCTTGCTCCGGCGGCGTGCGGTACCGTGCCCGTTCGCCCGGCGGCAAGCTGGCGAAATACGCGCCGGATATCGGCGACTGCGCGAGAAAATCGAGCGTACGCTCGTGAATCGGCACGGCGGCCGTCAAGCCGGCGACGCGGCCCTCGGGACTGCGGAGCAGGCGCAGCTCGCAGCCAAGCTGCAGCATCCGGGGCAGATCGAGCCCCGTCAGACGGTACAGCGTCTGCTCTGCCGTCATCGTGAAGCGGAACACCGTGTCCGATTCCGGGTCTGAGCAGGCGATTCTCCAGCTGCGGGCTTCCCGTTTGCGCCGGTCGATATAATTTTCCGCATCGTTCAGGTTGTGCGCATCAATCGTTTCCAGATAGTTCCCCGACCCCGGGGCATGGCGAAAATGCGCCCGCAGCACCGGATTGTCCGTATGGGGAATCATCTCGGCGATCTCCCACGACACGTCCTGCTTGACGGCAATAGCTTGGACAATCCGCGAATAATACGTTTCGACCAGTTTTTTGCCGTACTGCCCGAAGGTTTGCGGCATCCGTTCCCGGAAGGTGCGCCGGGTCGTTTCCCGGACCAAATCGTGCATTTGCCAGCCGCCGGTGCAGCGCCGTACGAACGACAGACGGATCAGCCGGTCGAACAGCGAATAGGGAATGTCCCGTTCCTCCAGCAGCGAGAGCAGCTCCTGGTTAAACGTCCGCGGGACGGCGGCGGTCAGGATCAGCCTGCGGAGCTCGTCGTCCGGCGCTTCCCGCAGCCACTGGCGCAGAAGGTCTTCCAGCGGGTCTCCCGCATTTAGAGGGAGGAAGCCGACGGGGCTTCTGCTTTCGCGGGCTATCGGGCCGAGAAGCGACAGCGAGAGCGGGTGCCCGAACGTCCGCATCCACACCGCTTCCCGAAGCTTTTCGTTGCCGATGCCGTTTTGCAGCAGCCAAGCTTGCGTTTCTTCATAGCTGAGTTCGGACAAGGGAAGCGGCACGATCAGCTTCTGCCAAGCGGAAGACAGCTGCCAAGACCCCGCCAATGGAAACCGCCCTGCGATCACGAGAAGAATATTCGAATGAAGCTTCGGAATGAACGTCTCGCGAAACCACCGGTCGAGACTGCCCGCCTCCTCGTAGTGATCGATGCCAAGCACGATGCGCGTCTCCTCCGCCTTTTGCCGGATGCTATCCAAGCACTGCTCCGCCAGCGCGGGCTCCTCCGGGTTAAACGACGCTCCCAGCTCAAGCAGAAGGTGTCCGCAGACGGCGGCCGGATTGTTCAAATAATCCCGCATATCGATCCCCAAATAACAAGCCCCATGGTCCGCCGCGCTTCGCCGGAACCGCTCCAGCAGCTGTGTTTTGCCCATCCCTCCGGTGCCGTAGACGTTAATGATCCGTTCCTGACGGCTTGTCAGCTGCGTCACGTATTGCTCGAACACCCCAAGCTCGAACGCCCTGCCGACAAAATCGTCCGCGTGCCAGCGCTCCAGCCGTTCCCCTATCGTTTGAAAAGCAGAAGCCTGCTCCGTTCGTTTCGTGTCCAACGCGTCTTCACCTGCCGTCCGTATTTTTATCACAAAGTATACTATTAGTGTCAACCAATGGGTAGTACCTGCTTCTACGACCCCGTGATAAAGTAACGGTAATCTCACGAGACGGAGGCAGGACGATGAACAGATTGGATACGGAAGCGCGCCGCTTGAGCGGCTTTGGAGCCGGGGAAGGCCCGGAATGTTACAGCGGAAAGGGGGATCCCGCCGAACGGGAGGCGCTTCGCGCCAAGCTGCTTGCCTCGGACCGGGTCAGCGGCTCGGAGATTTTGCTGCGCACTTTGCTGCTTGAAGGGGTGGAGTGCGTGTTCGGCTACCCCGGGGGCGCGGTGCTGTACATTTATGACGCGATGCACGGGAATCCGCATTTCCGCCATATTCTGACCCGGCACGAGCAGGGGGCCATCCACGCCGCCGACGGATACGCCCGGGCAACCGGCAAAATCGGGGTTTGCCTGGCGACGTCGGGACCGGGAGCGACCAATCTGGTTACGGGCATCGCGACGGCGCATATGGATTCGATCCCGCTGGTCGTGATCACCGGCAATGTGGCGACTTCGCTGATCGGCACGGACGCCTTTCAGGAAGCCGACATCGTCGGCATCACCCAGCCGATTACGAAGCACAGCTATTTCGTCCGCAAGGTGGAGGAGCTGGCTTCCGTTCTTCGGGAAGCGTTCCACATCGCCGGAACGGGCCGCAAAGGTCCCGTGCTGGTGGACATTCCGAAGGACGTTTCGGCGGCCGTTACCGCTTTCCGCTACCCGGAGACGGTGTCCGTGCGGGGATATCGTCCGGTACCCGAGGTCCAAGCAAGCGAGGTGCAGGAGCTGCTGCTGGCGATCGAAGCGGCGGAGCGGCCGCTGATTCTCGCCGGGGGCGGGGCGGTGCAGGCGGACGCAGCGGAGGAGCTGACGGTGTTCGCCGGCCGGTTGAACGTCCCGGTGACGACGACGCTGCTCGGGCTGGGCGCTTTTCCAAGCGGGCATGAGCTGTGGCTCGGCATGCCGGGTATGCACGGAACGTATGCGGCGAATCAGGCGCTGCTTCACTGCGACTTCCTGCTCTCGGTCGGCGCGCGGTTCGACGACCGCGTCACGATGCGTCTTGACGGCTTCGCGCCTCAGGCCACGATCGCGCACATCGATATCGACGCCGCGGAGATCGGCAAATTGGTGCCGACCGCGCTGCCCATTACCGGCGACGCCAGGCAGGTTCTGCAAGCCGCGAACGCCTTGTCCTCGGGCCTCCGGCCGAAGGAAGGAGCGTGGCTGGAGCAAGTGAAGCGGTGGAAAGCGGACTACCCGTTGACCTATCGGGATTCCGAGACGGAGCTGAAGCCGCAGTACGTTCTGGAGATGATCTCGCGAACGACGGACGGCGAAGCGATCGTGACGACGGATGTCGGGCAGCATCAGATGTGGACGGCGCAATTTTACAAATTCAAGCATCCCCGTTCCCTGCTCACCTCCGGCGGCTTGGGCACGAT
Organism: Paenibacillus ehimensis NBRC 15659; assembly: GCF_004000785.1. GTDB lineage: Bacteria > Bacillota > Bacilli > Paenibacillales > NBRC-103111 > Paenibacillus_G > Paenibacillus_G ehimensis. The sequence goes on from NZ_BILX01000001.1 coordinate 13,331, forward strand.
GGGCTTTGGCTTTCCGTCAGCCATCGGGGCGCAGGTGGGGCATCCCGGCCGGTTGGTCGTTTCGGTCAACGGGGACGGGGGCATGCAGATGTGCGCGCAGGAGCTGGCGATTTGCGCCATTCATCAAATTCCCGTGAAGATTGTCGTCATTAACAACCGGACACTGGGCATGATCAAGCAGTGGCAGGAGCTGATCTACGACGGCCGGTACAGCCATATCGATCTGTCGGGGAGCCCGGATTTCGTCAAATTAGCCGAAGCTTACGGGGTCAAAGGGCTCCGGGCAACCGACAAGCGGGAGGCGGAACAGGCGTGGCAGGAAGCGCTGGATACGCCGGGGCCGGTGCTGATTGATTTTCAAGTGTCCAAGGACGAGCTGGCGTTTCCGATGATTCCGCAAGGGCAGACATTAAGCGATATGATATTGGAGGCGGAGTAGGGCATGCAAAAGCACACGCTTTCCATCCTCGTCAACAATCATCCCGGGGTGCTGCAGCGCATTTGCGGGCTGTTTGGGCGCCGTGGCTACAACATCGACAGCATCTCCGTCGGCACGGCCGAAGAGGAAGGGCTGTCGCGGGTCGTCATTACGCTGAAGGGGAGCGACACGACGCTGGAGCAGATCGGCCGCCAATTGGATAAGCTCATCGATGTGATCGGCGTCGTCCATGTCAGCCGCTATCCGATGGTTTCGCGGGAGCTGATGTTAGTGAAGCTGCGTGTGGAGCCTGCCACCCGGCCGGAAATTTTCGGCATCGTCGAGACGTTCCGGTGCTCGGTCATTGACATCGGCACGAACTCGGTCGTCGTTCAGGTCGTCGGAGATACGGACAAAAACAACGCGTTCCTGCACGTCCTGAAGCCGTACGGCATTCTGGAGCTGACCCGTACGGGGGAGACGGCCATGAACCGCGGCGAAGGCCAAGCGGGTATCGCTTCCTTTTAACGAAAGTTCCCCTTTTCTTTCCAGCTTAGCTTGAGGGATAATGGATCTTAGCAAAGGGCTGTTCGTGAAAGCTGCCTCGCCGCTATCCGTCGAGCAGCCGTTCCAATACCCGCGAAACGGGCAAGCATGAACGCTTGACAGGACCCTTTTGTACAACACGATCAAGAGATGGAGAGAAGTTTATGGAGAAAGCGGGTCGGCTAGCAACACTTATCAAGATTTATACTGATAAAATGGAGCATTCTGCAGATTACAACGAGGCGGATAAGCTGCGTTACGAGCTGGGAGATCGAGTGGGCGAATTGGACCCAGCGGAAGTTCAGGAAGAAACCATTGCCTACATTTCGGAAAATCTTGTCACAAAAGCATGGGTGCATGCTCACTATTGGATCGGGTCGGTGCTGAATCATCCGAATCCCGCTTATATCGAGTATTTGCTGCAAATCTTGGACGAAGAGGATGCCAACGCTCCCCATTATTGGGCATTGGATGCCATCGAATATATGCCTGAAGAGATGACGGAGTTAGCCATACCGGGGCTGAAACAACGTATAGAACCGATGAATCCGTCTTGGTGCTATGCGGTGATCGAGAAATATTTTGAAACGATTGTATGGAACGACGAGGACGCGGAAGGGTTTATTTCGCCATTAGTAGATTCGCCGAACGAAATGGTGGCGTTTCGGGCGAAATATTGGATGGAAACGTTCGAAGTCGAGAGGGAAGAGGACGCGGAGGATGAAGATTAAACGGGCTTTGGGAGGCAGCGGGGATCAAGAAAAAACACGTCCTTTTGGACGTGTTTTCCTGAACGACAGATGAAATTGTAGCAAAGGCAATTAGTGAAGCTGCTCTTTCAATTTTTTGACTTCGCTTTCGGGCAAGCCCGTCGCTTTGGCGATTTGGGCCACGTCCATGCCCATTTCCAGCAAGTTTTTGGCAACTTCAATTTCTTTTTCCCGTTTTCCTTGCCGCTTTCCTTCTTCTTTGGCTCCATCGATCATGGACGCTTCGTCGTGCAGCGCTTTTTGCCGCATTTCATACAACCGCCGGGCTTCTTCGTTCTGGCTCAGAAACTCCAGCGTATCCATCGCTTTTTGCAATGTCGGTTCGTTCATGGCGATGACCTCCCATAGTTCTTGTTTTTCTACGCCTTTCAGGAACAACAGCCATTTCACCAGCTTATCCGATAAGCTGGCTCTTTGCGTCTGCAGCTTGGGCAGCTCCATAAAATGGATCTCGATATCATCGGTAAGCCGCAACCCGGTATGGTGTTCCCGCAAATGAAAAAGATTATAGTAACGATCATTCGGGATAAAGTTAAAATTTAAGATATTGATGGTGATCGTCTTTTTCAAATCTTTATATTTTTGCCCTTCTTCAAGCTGGCTGGAATACATTTTGCTCCAGTAATACAACGTCCGTTTCTCAATATCGTAGCGGTTGAACAGTTGAATTTCGATGTTCACTTGCTTTCCGTCCGCCGTGCGGGCATGCAGATCAAGAATCGATTGCTTGTCATGCAGCGCATTTTTATCAATATACGGGTTGAGGATCTGAATGTCCGTGATCGGAGAAGGCTCGCTTTCTCTCAGGGTTACATTCAAAAAATCTAACAAAACGTCTTTATTTTCTTCGACGCCAAAAATGCGTTTGAAAACGAAATCGACTTTAGGATCGAGTCTGTCGGTCATTCTCTCAACTCCATTTCCCTGCCTCATTATTATACCACGACGGATAACGTTCAGACATAAGGATTGCTTTCACATCATAGAAATACCGGACGAGCCTTTGTGGCGCTTCCTGCCGAAGACAACCCTGTACAGCACATATCCGAGAGAAGCGCCCGCGTAGTTAAGAATGATGTCGTCGATATCGCCGGTACCGACACGCAGCACCGTCTGCAGCAGCTCGACAACGACCAGCGGAACGACGAAGCCGAGCGAAAAGCCAGGAAACGTGCGACAGCCCCGGAACAAGAGCGGCAGCAGCATTCCGAAAGGAACGAACATTCCGATATTTCCGCCCAGATTGATGAACACAATGGAAAAGTTAAAGGAGTCAAAGTAAATAAAATAATGGCCGATCGTGCGAAAAGGATGCAGGTTGTAACGGAGCTCGTCCGCATGAACGGACCGTCCGAATCCGACAAACATCATGTACAGCATGCAGGACGTATACAAGAGGAATGCGGCGGCGGTCCATAGATTGCGGGGGCCTCTCTTTTTTCTCCGCATGGTATCGTTACCGCACCCGGCCTTCTTCGCAAAGAGCGATCAAGTGCTCCGCTTGTTTCAGCAAGGTGTGCATCTGCTCCTTAGAATACGTGCGGAAGCCGAGCGTGATAAGATGCGCCTGCATCGCTTCCGGCAGCTCCCGGACATGCTGTTCGAACGTCCGGCCATCCGTCGCGGCAAGATAGCACCAGAAAGCTTCGGCATAAAGCTGCCAAGCGAGATTATCCGGGTCGCCCGTTTCACGGTAACGCGCCGCTTTGCGGGCCGCGAGCTCGTCTTGAACGGATTGCAGCGCAAAGGCATCCGCATCGCTGCTCCGCTCGCGCAAGTAAGCGCGGTACGCCTGAAGTGACGCAAGCAGTTTGTCGGGCTCGATATTGCCTGCACCGAACCGAATCTCCCGATAGGCCGGGTACAAGTCCAGCTGTCTCATGATCGGCAGCAATCCTCCGGTCGACATCGCGCCATGGACAAAATAGGCGTAGGCTTGTGCCGCATCCGCCCAAACGGCATCGGCAGCGAAGCTGGCCGTCAACGGTTCTTCAGCGTCCAGACATTCCTGAAGCCAAGCCTGATGTTCCGCTATTGCGGCCTTGGCCTGGGACAACATCTTATCCCGGCCTTGCGGCGATTGAAAATATGCCGAAGCATCGGCGATCAAAGCTTGCAGCAGTCCCGAAGGGTCCGAAACGATGCGGGCTTCCTCCAGAAAGCGGAAATCCCACGGGGAACCGATAATTTGCTCCATCTGCGGCAGCGGGTGGACATGAAGCTGAATGACGTGCTCCTGAAATAGCACATTGGCGCTGTAATGCGGCTGTTCTTGGTTCGACGTATAGACATTTAAGTCTAAGTCACTGAACCGATCTGCTTCGCCGCGTCCCACAGAGCCGCCCGCCAAAATGCCAACCTGCTGCGAGATTGGCTGCTGCTGCGCATATTGCTGAGCAAGGTCGACATAAAACGAAGTATAATTCAATGACATGACCTCCCGAAAAATAAAAGTAGTGGCTTCTAATACAGACGGTTCGTTTTAACAAGAAGTTCCAGTTTGTTGCTTAAATCCATTCATCGGGTCCGACTATGTGCGAGAGATTGCTTCTAAGGGCGATTCGCAGCTCGTAAGCATGATAAACCGGCAGTCTTTCGTTCTTGTCCGCATCGTAAACATTTCCGCAGCTGCGACATTGTTTCAGTACAATGTGCCTGTTTTTTTCAACATAATAATACATAGCCCCTTGACATAACTCGCAGCACTCTTCCCAATCTTTATTGAATAACAGCAGCTCTTCCAAGAGCCGGAATAACCGCGAATAAAACGGTTTGATGTCCTTTTCTTGACTCCAAGCTTCCTTTAAACGAGTAAATTGGGGGATAGCGCTCTCATACATCTTTTTAGTTATCGCCAGGTCCTCTGTAGGGATATGGTGAACGATATGGGATAGTTCAGCCGTTTTCTCGGGATAGATGTTCTTGGAATATTTTTCGATATCATGCCAAATAGTCCGTAGGCTCTGCAGGATCTATCCTCCCCGCCTCCCGCAAAAAAGATCTGTCATAAGATTACGACGAACAGGTTAACAATAAAGCAAGAGTTTCCATTCCTGGTTGCGTAGACATGTCTTACCAAATGCATTGAAGCTGTGGAACTATGGACAAAGGGCGCGCGTTGTCGCTCGGGAGGGATGCCGCATGCTAACCAAAAGATTTCTTCTACAGCAGCACGGTACGACCGTCCGTACGGAAATGACCGCGGGCGTCGTTTCGTTTGTTACCGCTGTTTATATTGTGGCCGTCAACGCATCGATCCTGGCGGATGCAGGCATTCCGTACGAGGCAGGGGTGATCGCGACGGCGCTTGCGGCATGCATCGGGTCGTGGCTCGTCGGTTTCTGGGCGAACAGTCCGCTGGTGATCGTGCCGGGAATGGGCATTAACGCGCTGTTCTCGTACACTATTGTCCAAGGGATGCGGCTGCCTTGGCCGGAGGCGCTGGCGGCTGTTTTCGTATCCGGCTTGATCGTCTCGGCGCTTGCCTTTACGCCTTTGGTCAAGCGGCTTGCCGCCACGATCCCCGACTCGCTCAAGCATGCGATCGGTGCGGGCGTCGGCTTATTTTTGGCATTCATCGGACTGCAAAAAGGAGGCATCGTCGTCCCCGGCAGTTCGTCGATCGTAGCACTCGGCGATTTCGGCAATGCGCACACGCTGCTGACCCTTGCCACGCTGGCCGTGACCTTGGCTTTGTATGTACGCGGCGTCCCGGGAAACCTGCTGATCGGGATCGCGGCCGGAACCGGCTTGGCGGCCATGACCGGACAGCTTGATTGGGACGGCGCAGGAACGGGATTTTCACTGGCGGCTTACGGCTCCGTGTTCGGGGCGATGTCCTTCTCCGGGCTGCCGTCCGTCGTGTTCTGGACCGCGGTGTTCTCGTTCGCGCTCGTCGTGCTGTTCGAGAACATCGGGCTTATCGACGCCCAGCTTCGGCTCATCGGGCAGCCGGAGAAGGCAGCCCGAAGCCTTCAGGCGGGAGCCGTCTCCGTGGCCGCTTCCGGCGTTCTGGGCACAAGCCCGACGGTCACGGCGGTAGAGAGCGCCGCAGGCATCTCTTCCGGCGGCCGGACCGGCTTAACGGCCGTAACGGCCGGAGCGCTCTTCGCCTGCGCGGTGCCGCTCGGACCCTTCATGCGGCTGATTCCCGATTCAGCCATCGCGCCGGTGCTGATTGTGATCGGCGGGCTGATGCTCCAAGGCGTGAAGGATATTCCGTTCGACGATTTGTCCGAATGGCTGCCGGCTTTTCTAATCGTCGCCGGGATTCCGCTCACCTCCAGCATCGTGGACGGCATGGGGCTCGGCTTCGTCGCCTTTCCGATCCTGAAGCTTGCGGCGGGCAAAAGGCGGGACATTTCCCCGGTGTTCGCCGTGATCGCCGCTTTATTCGTCTTGAACTTCGCCCTGCCGTTTATCTGACCTCTCAGTCCAGAAACGACCGGTAAAAAGCCTCGACATCCGTCATATCCTGAAGACCGGATACTTGGCCGTCGCCGACCTCGATGATCAGCCATTCGCCCGCGGTGGTCTTCGCAATGTCCATGGTGAAAAAGCTGCTGCGAATCCGCTGCGCGATCGCAATAAACACGCTTAGGTCCGGCCGTTCCCCGTCGTAGGCTGCTTCCTCCCAATAATTGTGCGCCGCGATCAGCCGGTGCCGGTAGAAGAAAAGACGGTATTCCTTCGATAGAGGCATACCGCTTTTTCCGTGCACCCCCAGTTGTTCGAGCTCGACGTAATCGCGGAACACGATGCCGCCGTTCAGCCCGTCGCCCTGCCGCTCGATGAAGGTCCGCAGCACCTTTTCCACCTGCTGCCGGTCGGATGCATTGGGAATATAGCAGGCTTCCTCCCATTCGTGCTTTCGCGATTTGACGTAATCCTTCAGCAGAAGCGGCCGGCTGCCGAACGAAGCCAGCATTTCATGGACGCGGTTGATGTCCGAGTGGACCGCAGCAATGTCCAGCCAACGGCTCTCGGGGGTATGCTCCTTAATGAAGTCATAGCTATGTGGAAAATGGTGGCAGAGCACGTACTGTTCCGGCGTGTTGATCAGATGGATGTTTTTTTGCTGCAAGGCCGTATACAGCTGCTCGTAATGCGCAGGCTTCATCATCCATCCGCGGTAAACCGCAGGCTCTGCCGTGTCCGCTTCCCGGACTCTGCGGACTGCGCGTGCCGCCTGCCCGTCCAGCAAGTCTTCGAGCGAGATCAGCTCGACGGGGAGCCCCAGCCCTGCGGCCGTGCGGTACTCAAGCTCGTAGTCGGCATCCGCCATGTTCGGATCCAGAGGATCGCTGCAAAATACAATGTTCACGCTTACTCTCTCCTTCGGCAAATCCGGCTTTGGAACGGGCGGCTCCCGCAGGTGCCGGACTTGCCGCATCGCCCCGGATAAAACCGCCCCGCTTCTAGCCCCGCGGCTCCCCGAGCGTGTTCCACAGCTTATCGAATTTGGCTTTCGTCAAAATCTCGTGCGTGACAAACTTTCCATTATAAAATGCGCTGTACGTCGTGAAGGCGGACGGGGCGTTTTGCGCCTGCTCCTTGGTCGTGAGCTTCACGCGCTTCACCGGGATTCCGTATGCCCGTTCAATGGCGTCGAGCTCTTCACCGGTATAATGATCGGTAAAAGGGCATTGGTCCGTGTACAGCACGACCAGCCCGTCGCCATCCGCAACGCCCTGCTGCCTGGCGCTCTCTTTAAAGCGGGGAAGCGGAGCGTCCGGATCGAACCGCTTGACGAGCAGCTCGAAATAGGGAGGGGCGGTATCGCACACCTCGAAACCGTGTTTCACGTAGTAAGACTTCTCCGAGAGGTAAGGCCGCTTCTTGTGGCTCGATACCGCAACGATACCCGCTTTGCCCTCTGAGTCCCGGATGCATTCCTGCAGAAGCTGCGCTCCATAGCCTTGCCCCTTAAAGCTGCCGGACACCCAGAAGCAGTTGATGAACGTATAGTCCGGCGCATCGATGGGTACCCAAGCATTCTCGGCAGGCAAGTACTCGATGAACACTTTGCCTTTGGCGTCCAGCTTTTTAAAGACAAGTCCTTCTTGAAAACGGCACGCCAGCCACTCCTTCTTCAGACGGACGCCCCGCTGGGCTTTCTTGTCCGACATGGCGCAGCAGATGTGCTCCCGAGCGATATTATCTGAGGTTACTTGTACGATGCTCATTCCCAGACCTCCCGGATTATGCGGCAGGGCCGCGTTATTTTATCCCTCCGCGGGCAGAAGCGGTTCCTGATAATGACTGATGTCGCCGTGCAGCTTGATGTCCGGCTTGCCGTCCTCAGTAAACTCGATCTTACACAGGCAGGCCGGATGAATGTACGGAAGCTCCCATAGCTGCTCGATCGGCCTTGGCTCGAAAGCGGCCATCAGCAATTTGACTACGACCGTATGAGTCACGATCAGCACGGTCTGCCCGGCATGGTCGCGCACAATGTGCCGGAGCTTGCCGAGGGCGCGCCGCTCCACCTCCGCGAACGTCTCCGCCTGAGCTGCGCGGAAGCGGTCCGGCTGACGCCAGAAGTGCTCGTAAGCTTCGGGGTAACGCTCCGCAATTTCGGTAACGATCTGTCCTTCCCATTCGCCGAGATTGATTTCCTTCATTTCGTCGCATTCCGTAATAGCAATCGGGCGGCTGCCGCGGATCAGCTCGGCGGTCTTGACTGCCCGGGGGCTGGAGCTGCTGTAGATCCAATCGAGCGGCTGCTCAAGCAGCGCTTCGCCCAGCCAACGGGCCTGCTTCACGCCGAGCTCCGTCAGCGGAGAATCCTGATGTCCCTGAAACCGGTGCTCCACGTTCCATTCCGTCTGGCCGTGCCGGACCAAATATACGGTTGTTTTGTTCATCCGAAGCCTCCTAGCTGATCCAATTATCTGTAATTTTAACGATTTCCCAGCCATCCTTCGTTTTCTGCCAAGTGGCGGTCATTCCCGCAGCTCCTAACGGAGAGTGATATTTCCCGCCGGTGACCGTTACGCTGTCCGGCGAATGAATTTCCAGCTTCTCGATATTGAGCAGGACGCCGTAGAGGCTGTTTGTTTTCGGGTCCAGCTTGTTTTTCTCTCTTAATTGAGGGTAGGAGTCGAAAAGGATTTCCACGCCGTACTTCGTATGAAAATGACCGATAAGTTCGTTCCGTTCGTCCTCGGACAGCTTCCAGTCCGTCATCTGCCAATCCAGCGAAATAAATTCCATATCGGAATCCAGACTCGGCTCCAGGGCCATCAGCTTTTCGAACGCATGGGTTAGTAAGGAGACCTTAGACGAGAACGGATCCGGCGCTGCTTGGTTGGCTTGCGCGGGCTTCGTGGCTGCCTCCGGCGTCGCGACAGGCTGGATGGCCAGCAGCCATGCCAGAAGAAGCAGGAGATGCTTCATGGCGCTATAGCCCGACCTCCTTGTAATAAAATACGGTGTCGCTCAAGCTGCCGTCCGCAGAGCGGGCGTAGCGGGGAATGCGTCCCGCCTCCACATATCCGAGCGACCGGTACAGCAGGTTGGACGGATCGCCTGCGCGCGTATCGAGCACAAGCAGCGTCCGGCTTTCGGCGCGCGCACGCTCTTCGGCGGCCAGCATCAGAGCGCGGGCAATGCCGTTCCTGCGGCTGCGGGTATGGACCATCAGCTTGGCGATTTCCGCCCGGTGGGCCGCATTCTTTTTTTGCGCGAGCTGGAGCTGTACGGTGCCGACAATCGTCTGATCAAGCTTGGCCGCCCACAGGACGACGCCCGGCTCCAGCGCGCTTTTCCAATAATTCACGGCTTCGTCCTTGCTTAACGGGGGCAAAAAGCCGACCGAAGCGCCGCTCTCCACGGCATCGATCAGCAGTCCGGCCAGCTGCTCCAACGATTCCGGCTCGTATGCCCGAATTTCGACGATTTCAACGGCTGCGCTCATCCTTCCCGTTCCTCCTCCGGCTCAACCTCATAGGTGCAGCGAAACCGCTCCGCACCCGGATATTTTTCACCCAGGCTGACAATCTCGAACCCGATGTTCCGGTAAAAATCGACCGTATCCTCATCCGTTTCCGCGACGATTTCAGCGGGGTTTTTGAGATGGATCAGCTCCAAAATTTGGCCGCGGCCATAGCCTTGTCCCCGATAGTCCGGTTGGACCGCAATGTGCCGCAGCTCCATCACGCGCCCGGGACCGATCCGGAAGCCGACGAGGCCGATCAGCTTCCCGTCCGTTTCGTAGCCGTACAATTCAAGCTCTTCGCTGCGCTTGTAGTCGATTAAGGTTTGCTCCAGCCGAACCGGGTCCGGAAAAATGGAATATTCGAGAAGCTCCGCGATTTCGGGTTCGTCCAATCTGGATTTGATATCGATTAGCAAGGGGATCGCTCCTTTGGGTGTGTGATCTAAACGATGTGAAAGGTTAAGGGTATAAAAGATAAAGGGAAGCGGTTTATTGATAATCATGATGATAAAGCCCGTTAACCGTCTATTCGGCTTTGCCAGAAAGCTTCCTTATGACTTCAGTATACAAGGATTTGAAAAGTTTTTCCAAAGCCATAAATGCTCGTCCTGCCAAAGGGGATTGTCATCGCCCGATTCATTTTGAGATTGACGGATGATGCAGAAAGGACTACAATAATCAACAAGAAACCACAAGAATAAAATGATGTAAGCAAAAATCAACAAACGATTTACCCAATGGTGCAAAGCTTAGGTTGACTTTTTCGTCGGAGTTTTTTCAATCGACGGAGCGAGGAGGAAGCTGGATGAAGCTGGATTTTCATTTTCACCTGGAGGAGGGGCCGTACTCGACCGGTTGGCTGCAGCGCACGGCGCGTGCGCTGGAGAACGTGCATCGGGAGACTGGGCGTCTGGGCGACCGGCCGCATTCGCTCGAATGGATGAACAGGCTGGGAGAGCTGCTTCAACAGCGGCTTGCGGCAGGCTGCTTCAGTGACGAATGGCTCGCCTTTTATTTCGAACAAGGGCGGCAGCGCGGGATCGAGCGGTTCGGAATGGTGGATCATCTGTACCGGTTTACCGAGTTCCGGCCGTATTACGAACGGCACATGATCGTGGACGATACGCCGCTTGGCCGGCTGCAGCGGTACTGGCTGGACCGTGTCTGCGTATGCTCCATCGAGCCGTATCTTCAGGCGGTGCGCCGGGCGAAGGCTGCGGGCGTGCCCGTATCGCTCGGGGTCGAGGCGGACTTTTTCCCGGGCGGTGAGGCGGAGCTCGGCGAGCAGCTGTCACGGTACGAGCTGGATTATGTGATCGGGTCGGTCCATTTTCTGGAAGGCTGGGGGTTCGACAACCCGGAAACGCAGGAGCTGTTCAAGGAAAAAGACCTGCTCGCACTATATCGGCAATTGTTCGACTACGTGAAAATGGCGGCTTCCAGCGGCTTGTTCGACATTATCGCGCACCTGGACAATCTGAAGGTGTTCAATTACCGGCCGGAGGAGAAGCTTCTGCTGCCGATGTACGAAGACGTGGCCCGTGCGCTCAAGCAGGCGGATGTGGCGACCGAGATCAATACCGGGCTTGCTTACCGGTACCCGGTCAAGGAAGCTTGCCCGAGTCCGGCTTTTCTGGATATTTTGCATAAACACGGCGTCCCGGTTACGTTGAGCTCCGATTCTCATTTTCCGGACGACATTGGGACGCAGTTGGACGAGGCGATGGATTTACTGGCCCGGATCGGGTACAAAGAAATCATCTACGTGCACGAGAAGAAACGGATCGCCGTTCCGCTTGGACGGTAAGGGGAGGTCCCCATGGAACTGTCGTTGACCCCGGATGTGTGGCATATCGGTTATGCGGAGCTGACGCTTCGCATTATAACGGCGCTGGTGCTGGGCGGTCTGATCGGCCTGGAGCGGGAAATCGGCGGGCATTCGGCCGGATTTCGCACGCATATTCTGGTCTGCATGGGCTCGGCTTTGATTGTGCTGCTGTCGAGCTACGGTTTTTCCGACTTTGCGGTCGAAGCGAACGTGAGGCTGGATCCGGCCCGTCTGGCCGCCCAGGTGATCAGCGGCATCGGCTTCCTCGGGGCCGGCACGATTCTGCGCACGGGGTCGACCGTGTCGGGGCTGACGACCGCGGCTTCGCTCTGGGTCGTGGCGGCCATCGGTCTTGCGGCCGGCGCCGGCTTCTACTACGGGGCTACCGTCTCGACGGCTGCGGTTATCGTCAGCCTGTTCCTGTTGAACAAGGTGGAGAAGGCGGCGCTGGCGAAGGCGAAGCGCAAGCGCGAGGTGGAGGTCGAGCTATGGGACGGGGACGGGAATCTCGGTGCAATGCTGAACCGGATCAAGGCTGCGGGCGCCTCCGTCACCGTGCTGCATCTGGAGAGCCGCGTCAAGGAAACGGAGGAAGGCTTCCGCCATGCCTTAAGCGTACGCATGGCGCTCAAGACGACGGCCGGGCAATATGAGCACGTCGTGCAGGAGCTGATTGTGCTTCCGGGGATGGTGAAGGTAGAGACGCCGGGATGGAAGCCGTTTGGGCACGAAGATAAAGCGGAAACGGCGGAAAAGACGGCCTAATTTTGCCCTGCTGATGCCGCCGGCGGTATGCGTTCGATCTCGAGGGATCGCCGTCGCACGGATCCGGCGGGCCGGACCGCTCCGCGCGAACGAGAAGGCTCCAAGAGCTTCCGGCAAACGGCAGCGCGACAAAACACTAGCGAAGAGGAGCGATTCAAGTGCAAGCTTTAACTTTTCGGGAAGACCGGACGTTTACGATCGTGCAGTTCACCGACGTGCATATGAAATCCGGAGGCGACGCGGACCGGCGCACCCTGGAGCTGATGGAGCACGTTCTCGAAGCGGAGCGGCCGGATCTGGTCTACTTCACCGGAGACGTCATTGAAGACAAGGAATGCGACGATCCGCTCGGCCGGTTCGACCGGGCGGTTTCCATCGTCGAGAAGCAACGCATCCCGTGGGCGGTCGTCTTCGGCAATCACGATACCGAGATGAAAATCACCCGTCAGCAGCTGATGAACAAAGTGTCGGGCTACGAGTACGCGTTAGCGGCGGGCGGTCCGTCGGACATTGCCGGAGAAGGCAATTATGTGCTTGAAGTCCGGGAGGCGTCCGGCCGTCCGGCCGCCTTGCTGTACGGCTTCGACTCCGGCTGCATGTCCACGCTGCCGCACGTTCAGGGCTACGGCTGGATTTGCCGCGATCAGATCGATTGGTACGTCCGGCAATCCGCCGCCTATACGTCGAACAACGGCGGCACGCCGCTGCCGGCTTTGGCGTTCTTCCATATCCCGCTGCCGGAATATGCGGAGGTATGGGAGCGCGAAGTATGCTACGGGCATAAGTACGAGAACGTGTGCTGCCCGAAGATCAACACGGGACTGTTTGCGGCGCTCGTCGAAATGGGCGACGTCATGGGCACGTTCGCCGGCCACGATCACGTCAACGATTACTGCGGCACGCTTCACGGCGTCCGCCTGTGCTATGGCCGGGCGACGGGCTACAACACGTACGGCCGGGACGATTTCCCGCGCGGAGCGCGCGTGATCCGGCTGCGCGAAGGCGAACGAAGCTTCGAGAGCTGGCTGCGGCTGGCGGACGGAACGGTCGTGACGGAGCAGCCGGAGCATCGGCCGGAGACGCGCTAAAGAAGAGCCGAAGGGAACGCGCGATATATCAGGGCAGGGGGCCCCTGCAAAATAAAGCTGCATTGCGGACAGGCGAACGGCTGGAAGAGCACCTCTTCGGCTGTCGCCTGTTTTCATTTTGGCAGTTATCGAAGAGGGTGCCGATCCGGGAAAATACATGCCGAACCTGAACGGATGCCTTGAAAATAGCGGATTTCCGCCGTTTGAGAACCGTTTTGGGCAAATGAGAACTGGGCGAATCCCGGGGGCGAATGCTACGATGTGGGCAGGAAATCTTCCGGTGCAGGAAGCGTCTGAAAATAATTGGAATACACGGGCAGCTGCTTTAAAGGATTTATGGGGAAATTCCGATACGCCAACTTGCCTTATCTCGATCAGTCCCATACGGATGTCCGAAATCGGATGTATAGTATAATGAGGACGGTGACTACTACGACAGACTCGCAAGGAAGGTTGGACGATGCGACATTTATTTTCTAAGAACTACGTTCGAATTTATTTGTGGATCGGAATGATCTTTACGATGATCATTATTCCGTTCTCCATGTTTTTGGCGAACCAGTTCTCGAAATACGCCTACTCGCAAATGGATCTGTTCAACCGCGATACGATGCTGCAAACCGCAAGCCGCACCGAGTTTCTGCTGAACAAGCTTAAATCGTACGGGCTTCACATGTATCAGGACCGTACGGTCCAGGAATGGCTGCAATCGGCCGGCCCCCGCCCGCTGGACGACATGGATGCGCTCCATGCGCTGACGAACTATATGTCGACCGAGCCGTTTATCAAGCGCGCCTATTTGGTGAACGTCCACAAGGAGCAGGTGATCGACTCGCTCAAGGGGCTCGTTTCGTTCGAGAAATTCGGGGATGCGGCGATGCTGAGGAAGATCCGGGAGGACCGGCCGCTCTTTTTGCAATTTTTTTACCATGAAACCGGCGGCGAGCCTTATCTCGCGCTCATCGTTCCGTCTACGCCGGCCAAGAAAGACCACCGCGGCTATCTCGTGCTCCTGCTGGACAACGGGGCGCTGCAGGAAAATCTGCTCGGTCTGAACAAGGAGCTTGGCATGGATTTGATGATTGTGGACGGCCACGGCCGGAATGTGCTGGGGACGAGGGAGAACGACGCGGTCCTCCTGAACGAGCTGCGCCGCTTGAAGCCCACGGGTTCGGAGACGCAGGTCGTGACCGTGCGCGGAATGCAATTGTTCGTCAATTCCGCACCGCTGGCTTCGCAGAAATGGACGGTATATTCGTTAACCGAGTTGAAAGCGTTTAAGCATCAAGCGGAAGCGTTCCAGACGAAAATCATCGGCTACTCGCTGCTGCTGCTCGTGCTGCTGCTGCTGGCGGCCTTCTGGAATTCCCGGCGGATGGTGAAGCCGTTCCGCAGGCTGGCGGACCAATTGCAGCGCCGCATCGCGCAGGAGTCGCGCCATTCCGCGCTGACTCTCCCCGCTGCGGGCGACGAGTACAGCATTTTGAAAAACGGGATCGAGCTGCTGTCCAGCCGGGTTGACGAAATGCACCAGTCGCTTCGCGGCCATTCCGGCTTGATCAAGGCGGAATATTTGCGCCAGTGGCTGCTGCAGGGAAGAATGAACCGGACGCTGCGGGAAGGGATCGCCCGGGAATCGGATCTCCTGGCGTCGGAGCTCATCCGGCTTGCGGTCGTCAAGATCGACGCCTACCGGGACGTGGCCGAAACGTATGATTTTGCTTCCCGCCAGCTGCTCAAATACGCGATGGGCAACATTGCCGGAGAAATCATCGCGGGCGAGGGCGGCACGCTGGAGACGATCGACCTGGCCGGCGATCACATCGTCTTCCTGATCGGGTTGGACCGGGGCGACGCCGAAGTCCGCAAGCTGCTGGAAACGATCAAGGGGCATATTGCGACGTATGTCCGGCTTCAGGTGACCGCAGCGGTGAGCGATGTGAAGCATCTGGAAGACGATCTGCGCTCCGTCTACGATTTCGTTCTGGAGCTTACCCTGCTCAAATTCATCAGCGGCGAAGACAAGGTATATACGGAGGGCGATTACGAAAGCTACGTTCGGCTGCTGCAGCCGTTGTCCGATCCGAAGAGCCTCGACAAGCTGCTTGTCGCGGTCAAGTCCGGGAAGAAGGACCAGGTCGTCCTGCTGCTGGAGGAGCTGTTCGGGCAGATGGCGGCGGTCAAATACTCCGAATGCAAGGTAAGGCTGACCGTCATTTTATTTACGATCATGAAGGAATTCGACAAGCTTCGGGCGCTGCAGGGCGTGGACGGCATCGACAAACAGCTCGACCGGTTCTCGACGCTGCAGGAGGCGCGGCATTGGCTGGAGGCGGAGCTGTTCGCCGTCATGGACCAGCTTAGCTCCCGCAAAGGGGGCGACCGGAAGGAGAAGCTTGCGGAGGAGATGATCAATTACGTCCTATATCATATTCACGATCCGATGCTGTCCGTCGAAGCGATTGCGGAGCACGTCTCGCTGTCGGCCAAGTACGCCCGCAGCATTTTTCAGGAAGTACGCGGCGTATCACTTTCGAATTACATCCTGAACACAAGGATCGAGAAGGTGAAGGAACTGCTTGTTACGACAAGCATGTCGGTGGCGGATATCGGGGAGCGTTCGGGATTTTTGACGCGGAGCCATTATTTCACGGCGTTCAAAAAAGCGACGGGGCTGACCCCGAACCAATTCCGGCTGCACCATACCGAAGGGGAAGGAGGGGAGGCGGAATGAACCGGACGCTGCGATGGGGCTGCTTGTTCGCTGCGCTGCTCTTGCCTGCGGGCTGCGGAGGGTCCTCCGCTTCCGATGCGGGCCGGACGTCCCCGGCCGACGCCCGTCCCCCGGTGACGCTCCGGATCATGCTCCCGGGCGATCGGGTCCCCGATTACGACCTTGTGCTGAAGGAAGCGCATCGGCGTCTGGCGGGAACGCTCGATGTGAGGCTCGACATCAAGTTCGTGCCGTGGAACGACTTCGGCCACGTATCCCAAGTGGCGTTGGCTTCGGGCGAGGAAATCGATCTCGTCTTCGACGCGCCATGGCTGCATTTGAGCGAGATGATCTCCAGCGGATACTACGAGCCGCTCGACGTGCTGCTGGAGAAGTACGGGGAGACGATCCTCGCCAAGCGTCCCCGGCCGATGTGGGAGGCCAACCGGTACGGCGGCAAAATTATGGCGATCCCGCTCGGCGTCTCCTATGCGATGGGCCACTCGTATTTCGTCCGCAAGGACCTCCGCGAGAAGCTTGGCGTCCCGCCGATCCAAAGCTACGAAGAGCTGATCCGGTTCGCTTACCTTCTCAAGGAGAAAGAGACGGGCATCGTGCCGCTGATCGCAGCGGGGAACACGTCGCAGCAGCTTTACAGCCAGGCGGCGTTCCGGCATTATGACGATGCGCGGGACCAGATTCGGCCGACGCAGGCGCTCGGCAGCAGTCTGATGCTGTATTATCAGCATAATGACGGTAAGGTGCGCAATTTGTTTCACGAAAAGGATTCGCCGGTGCGGGATTGGATTCGCGAGGCGCGCCGGCTGTATGTGGACGGCGTTATGCATCAGGACGTGCTCGGCATCAAAGATTTTCAAGACCCGGGCTTCTCGGGCGAGGTAGCGGTCTTCCCGGCAGGCTCGTTCTCGGTTGGCGAGGGGCATCAGGAAAGGCTGAAGCGGCATGTACCGGGCGGAGAGCTGGAGAGCGTGACCTTTTATCAGGACGTTCCGAAGGCGAACCTGTCGAATTTCGCCCAATGGAATTTTATTGCGGTTCCGGTGACCAGCAAGCATAAAGAAGAGGCGATCCAGTTCCTCAACTGGGCCAACGAGAAGGACAACTACGACCTGCTGGCGTACGGACTTCCGGGCGTTCATTGGAAGCCCGTGGGAACGGACCGTTACCGGACGCTGAAAAGCGGCTATCAGCAGTTCCCGTACGTCTGGCTCTGGAACCCGGACGACGACCGCATACCGGCGACCGATGACCGCACCGAGGCATTGGACTGGTTTATTCGGCGGGCGGAGCATTTTACGCCGGATCTATTGACCGGGTTCCAGTTCGACGGGACCCCGGTACAGAACGAGCTGAACGCGTATGCAAGGATCGAAGCGGAGTACTACACGCCGCTGTTTAACGGAGTGCTCGATCCGGAGGAAGCGTGGCCGCGTTTTGAAGCCGAAGCCGGTCCGCTGCTGGAAGCGATCGGGGCGGAGCTGCAGCGCCAGATCGACGCGTTCCTGCGGAACAAGCGGCATTGATGCGTCCGGCGCATTTTGCCCGAAGCGGCCGCGCTGCAGCGGAAAGGCAGGCAAGCGCCGGAAACCGGTTCGCGCAAGCCGCCCCCCTCTCTCATGGAGAGGGGAAGCCGCGGCCGGCATCCCGTGCGCGCAGGGGGCGGACGGAGGAATAATGTGCCGAAGTGTGTCCTTTTATGGGGGATAATTCCGTTTTTACATCAATTATAGGAGGTGGTTTTCATTTAAGTTTGTCCGATGCTGTTATCCGCTGGAGGAGAGCGTTCCCGATCTGCCGGGACGCTTTGACAGATGGAAGGAGACGGGGCGAGACGATTTTGCCCAAGGATCGGCTGAGTGACATTGGCATTGATCAGCCCGAAGCGGCAAGTCCGGAGCGTCCGGGGCGCCGTGGGGTAGAAAAGGCGGCACGACCGTAAACACAATATCGAAAGGGTGGCTGACATGAGACGGAAAACAACGCATAAAACGATGACGGCGCTGCTGGCAACCATGCTGGCGGCGGCAGGACTTAGCGCATGCTCCGGGGGAAAGGATGCGGGCGGAACGGGGACCGGAGCCGCTTCCGGCGACGGGAAGGCGGGAGGGAAAGTAACGGTTCAGCTTTGGAACCATTACACCGGCGATAAAGCGGCCGTCCTCGATGAGATGGTGTCGGCTTTCAACGCCAGCCAGAACGAAATTACAGTCAAAGCGCTGAGTAACCAGGACCCGCAAAAGCAGCTCACCGCGATCTCGGGTGGCAGCGCGCCCGATCTGATGTTCACGTTCTGGAACAACATCGGCCCGTGGTCCGAAGCGGGTGCGGTGCTGAGCCTTGATGATTTCGTCAAACAGGCGAGCTTCGATACGAAGAAAATCATCCCCGCCGCCTTGGAACGCATGAAGGTGGACGGCAAGGTATACGGCTTCCCGATCTCGATGAGCATGGCAAGCCGGCTGTACTACAATAAGAAGATGTTTCAGGACGCGGGAATTTCCAAGCCGCCGGAAACGCTCGAAGAGATGTTCGAGGTCTCGAAAAAGCTGACCAAGAAGGACGGCAAAAACGGCTACGAGCAGGTCGGCTTCATCCCCGACTATCCGTGGATCGACAACGTCTTCTGGCCGATCATCTTCGGCGGCTCCTGGGATGACGGCAAAGGCAAGCTGACGGCCGCCCAGAAGGCGAACGTCGATGCGATCGCTTACCAAGCATCATATTACAAGGAGTTCGGCAGCGAGGGCATCTCCAAGTTCAAATCCGGCATGGGCAAGGCCGACACGCCGCAGGACCCGCTCGTCACCGGCAAGCTCGGCATGATGATCGGCTGGGAGAACATGTACAACGACAAGCGCGGCGAAGGCGGAGCGATCGGCGTAGCTCCGTTCCCTTATCCGAAAGACCGGCCCGAGCTGAAAAACGCGGGCATGGTCAGTCCGGTCGCCATGTTCATTCCGGCCAAAGCGAAGAATAAGGAAGCGGCCTGGAAAGTGATGCAGTATTTCTTGTCGGAGGATGTGCAGATCGAGTATGCGACCAAAGCGAAGACGATTCCGGTGCTGCTGAGTGCGCTCGACAATCCGAAGCTGACCAAGAACGAAGCGACGAAGTCGCTGTCGGAATTTTTCGAGAGCGCGAAGAGCCCGAACTTGAACGGCTTTCCGAACAGCGTCTATATCAACGAATATTTGCAGGCGCTGAACGAGGAAACGGAAAAAGCGCTCAAGGGCCAGATCACGCCGCAGCAGGCGATGGATAACGTCGTGGCCAAAATCCAGCCGAAAGCGGATAAAGCGAACAAGAAATAAGAATATTGGGGTGCGCGCAGGTGGTCATCACGCCTTCGTGCGCCCCGGACATCGAAGAGGAGGAGGACCGGAGATGGATGCAGTCAATCGAATCGGAATCAAGCGCAGAGAGCGCCAGCGTCTCCTCGTCGGGTTGTGCTTTATCAGTCCGTGGCTGATCGGATTTTTGCTGTTTCAGCTGCTGCCGATCGTTTCTTCGTTCTATTACAGCCTGACGGAGTACAACCTGTTCGAAGCCCCGCAGTGGGCGGGCGCCGCGAATTACGCGGAGCTGGTCGCAGACGGCAAGGTGTGGCAATCGCTGTACAATACACTGTTTATGGCGGTGTTCGGGCTGTTCCCGCATCTGGCGTTCGCGCTCGGCATTGCCATGCTGCTCAACAAAGACGTGAAGGGAAAATCGCTCTACCGTACGATTTATTTTTTGCCTACGCTCGTGCCGACGGTCGCCGCGACACTGCTGTGGATGTGGCTGCTGAACGCGCAGTACGGACTGATCAACGAGCTGCTGGGCATGCTGGGACTGCCGCAGCCCGTCTGGCTGCTGGAGCCGCAATGGACGAAGCCCGCGCTGATTCTAATGGGCTTCTGGGGAACGGGGACGGCGAGCATCATGTATTTGGCCGCCCTGCAGGATGTGCCGCGCATGTATTACGAAGCGGCGGAGATCGACGGAGCCAACGCCTGGCAAAAATTCCGCCATATTACGCTGCCGGCGATCTCGCCGATGACGCTGTTTCAGGTCATCATGGGCGTCATCGGGGCGCTGCAAATGTTCACGCAAGGCTACGTGTTCGCAGACGGTAACGGGCAGGCGATCGGCGGGCCGGAAAATTCGCTTTTGTTCTACGCGGTGTACTTGTACCAGACAGCGTTCTCGTTCCTGCGGATGGGCTACGCGTCGGCGATGGCTTGGGTACTGTTCGTCATCGTCTTCCTGCTGACCTTTCTGGTTTTCAAAACATCGGCCCGCTGGGTGTATTACGGAGGTGAGCGCTAATGTCCAAGGCAACTGCCGCAACGTCTTCCTTCTCTGTAAGCCGGAATAAACGGAAGCGCGCCCTCGGGGCACGCTCAAGCTGGGCGGCGCACCTGCCGCTCGTGCTCGTCGGCCTGCTGTTTTTGCTGCCGTTCATCTGGCTGGTCATCACGTCGCTCAAAACCGACGAAGAAATCTTCGTCGTGCCGGTCCGGTGGTGGCCCGAGACGGTCCAGTGGAGCAACTACGTCCATGCGATGAAGGCCATTCCGTTTTTCCAATATACGATGAATACGATCTGGATTTCCGCCCTTTGCGTGCTCGGCGTCGTCGTGATCGCGCCGCTTGTCGCTTATGGGTTTGCGCGGATTCATTTTAAGGGCAGGAATGCGCTGTTCCTCGTGATGATGAGCACGCTGATGCTTCCTTTTCAAGTGACGATGATTCCGCTTTATGTCCTGTTCAACAAGCTGGAGCTGATCAATTCGTACTGGCCGATCGTGCTGTCCTCGTGGTTCGGCACCGGGATGGCGTACTACATTTTCATGGTGCGGCAGTTCTTTATGGGCATCCCGCACGAGCTGACGGAGTCGGCGAAGATTGACGGCGCTTCGGAGTTCCGCATCTATGCGCAAATTATCCTTCCACTGGCAAAGCCGGCGATATTAACCGTGGGGCTGTTCACGTTTCTTGCGGCGTGGGGCGATTTTCAAGGCCCGCTCATTTATTTGAACGATCCGGAGAAGTGGACGCTGTCGATCGGGCTGAAGCAGTTCATCCGCGAGAATCAAGTGGCTTGGGGACAGCTGATGGCGGCTTCGACCTTGTTCACGGTTCCGATCATCATTATGTACTTTTTCGTGCAGAAAAAATTTATCGAGGGCATCTCCATCACGGGGATGAAATAACATACAGCAGCATCCGGGGAGGAAACGACAATGAAGCTGGGCATCAGCTCCTACAGCTTGTATCAGGCGGTGCAGCGCGAAGGCTGGACCATCCTGGACATAATCGAATGGATTGCGGAGAACGGGGGCGAGCATGCGGAAATCGTGCCGCTGGAGTACGACCTGCTGGAGCAGCCGGAGCTGGCGGACCGGATCCGGGAGAAAGCGGCGCAGTGCGGCATCGAGCTGTCCAATTACGCGATCGGGGCCAACTTTGTGACGGACTCCGACGAGGCGTACTTGGCGGAAATCGAGCGGGTCAAAAAGCACGTCGATATAGCGCATCGCATGGGCATCCGGCTCATGCGGCACGATGCGGCGTCCCGGCCGCTGCCGGAAACGACGATCTCCCGGTTCGAGGCTGATCTGGAGCGGGTGGCGGAGGCTTGCCGTCAAGTAGCCGACCATGCCGCATCGTACGGCATCGTCACCAGCGTGGAAAATCACGGGTATTACATCCAGCACAGCGACCGGGTGCAGCGGTTGGTGGAACGGGTCGGCCGGGACAATTTCCGGACGACGCTGGATGTGGGCAATTTCCTGTGCGTCGACGAGCTGTCCGTTCCGGCCGTGAGCAAAAATATTTCCATCGCCTCGATGGTGCACGTGAAGGATTTTTACGTCCGGCCTTCGTACCGGAATCCCGGCGAGGGATGGTTCCGGTCGGCGGGCGGCAGCTATTTGCGCGGGGCGATTGTCGGTCAAGGCGACATCGATATGCCGGAGGTGCTGCGCATCATCAAGGCGTCGGGCTACGACGGGTACGTGTCCATCGAGTTTGAAGGCATGGAAGATTGCAGGCAGGGAGCCAAAATCGGCATGGAATACGTCCGTACGCTGTGGAAGGAACTGTAAACTTTTAAGCTTTAGTATATTCGGATCGGGAGGATTCGTCATGAGTAAAGTGAGAATCGGCGTTATCGGAGCGGGAAGCATTTCGGAAATGCATTTGAAGGCTTATGCGGGCAACCCGGAGGTGGAGCTTGCGGCGATCTGCGATTTGAACGGGGAGCGGGCAAGAACCAAGGCGGAAGCCTACGGGGCGGGAAAAATATTTACGGATTACAAGCAGCTGCTTGCCGATCCCGACATCGACGCGGTGAGCGTATGCACGTGGAACGACAGCCACGCCGCCATCAGCATAGCCGCCTTGGAGGCGGGCAAGCATGTGCTGTGCGAGAAGCCGCTGTGCAAGACGGTGGAGGAGGCGCTTCAGGTAGAGGAGGCGGTCGGCCGGAGCGGCAAGACGCTGCAGATCGGCTATGTGCGCCGGTATGGCACCAATGTGCGCGTGCTGAAGAAGTTCATCGATGCGGGCGAGCTGGGTGAAATTTATTACGCCAAAGCGACCTGCCTGCGCCGGCTCGGCAATCCGGGCGGCTGGTTCTCCGACATCGAGCGCTCGGGCGGCGGCCCGCTCATCGATCTCGGCGTCCATATCATCGATCTGTGCTGGTACCTGATGGGCAAGCCAAAGGTCAAATCGATCAGCGGCAATGCGTACCGGAAGCTGGGCAACCGAAGCCATATTCAACATTTGGATTACTATAAGGCGGCCGACTACAATGAGCACAATACGGTGGAGGATCTGGCGAACGCGCTGATCCGTTTCGAGAACGGCGCCTCCTTGCTCGTTGACGTCAGCTTCACGCTTCAAGCCAAGAAAGATGAATTCGCCGTCAAATTGTACGGGGACAAAGGCGGAGTCGAGGTCGAGCCGGAGCTGACGATTGTCACGGAGCGGCACGATACGATCTTGAACGTCACGCCGCAGATCGATCAGTTGGCCTTCGATTTCGAACGCGGCTTCCAGAACGAGATCGATCATTTTATCCATTGCTGCCAAGGCCGGGAACAGACGATCAGCCCGGTTCAGGACGGCGTGGAAATGATGAAAATGCTGTGCGGCATTTACGAATCGGCCCAGTCGGGCGAGGAAATCCGGTTTTAGCATCCTATTTGCGGTTGGGAGATCATATGATGAGACAAAGAATTACCGAGAGAGGCCTGGTCGTCTCCTGCCAAGCGTATGAGGGGGAACCGCTCTTCGGTCCCCATCATATGGCAGAGATGGCCAAAGCGGCCGTGCTTGGCGGGGCGGTCGGCATTCGCGCGAACGGGCTCGCGGATATTTTTGCCGTGAAGCAAGCGGTTGCCGTGCCGGTGATCGGCTTGAACAAACGAAGCAGCAAAGACAGCGACGTATATATTACGCCGACGCTGGAGGATGCGCTCGCTGTCCATGCGGCCGGCGCGGATATTATTGCGCTGGACGGCACGAACCGGCCGCGGCCCGACGGCCGGACGCTGGCGGATACGGTGAAGGAGCTGAAGCGGCGGGGCATCCTGATTATGGCGGATATTTCGACCGAGGAGGAAGGTCGGTACGCCGCGCAGCTCGGCGTCGACTGGATATCGACGACCTTGTCGGGCTATACGCCGTACAGCACGCAATCGGCCGGGCCGGACATTGCGTTGGTGGCTCGCTTGGCCGCGGCCGTACAGGTTCCGGTTGTCGCGGAAGGAAGGTATGGCAGGCCGGAGGACGCCAAGCGGGCGCTGGACGCGGGTGCGCAGTTCGTCGTCATCGGCGGGGCGATTACGCGTCCGCAGCACATTACCGAGCGGTTCGTGCATGCCATTCGGGAGAGCGGCTAGAGCTGAAGCGGCCGGAGGAGGGAGAAGCCATGCGAACCATATTATATGTTCCGCTGGACGAACGTCCGTGCAACTTCGATTTTCCGGCCGATTTGGCTGCCGGTACGGACTTTCGGCTTGTGAGGCCGGAGCCGGGAGCGATGGGGCGCAAAACATCGCCCGCGGACGTGGAGCGGCTGTGGGCCTGGCTGTTCGAGCAAGCGGATGAAGCTGACGGTGCCATCGTATCGCTGGATACGTTGGTGTACGGCGGGATCGTGCCGTCGAGGCTGCACCGGCTGTCCCCGGAGCAGTGCCGGGAGCGGTTGGATAGGCTGCGCAAGCTGAAGCAAATCAATCCGAAGCTGCGGCTGTACGCCTTTAACCTGATCATGCGCTGTCCGAGCTACTCGAGCAGCGACGAGGAGCCGGACTATTACGAAACGTGGGGCAAGGATATTTTCCGGCGGGGGGTGCTCCGGCACCGGGCGGAGCTTGGGCTGGCGGACGAGAAGGAGCTTGCGGAGCTGAAACGGCTGGATACGGCCATTCCTGCCGAGGTGTGGCAGGATTACACAGACCGCCGGGACGTTAATTTGCAGGTCAACCGGTGGGCGGTCGAACTGGTGAAGGAACGGGTCGTCGATTTCATGATCGTGCCGCAGGACGACTCGGCGCCCTTCGGGCTGACGGCCGTAGACCAGCAGCGCGTGCGCGAGCATATCCGGAGCCTGAGTCTGCAGCTCCAGGTGCATATGTACCCGGGAGCCGATGAGGTCGGCTGCACGCTGCTGGCCCGTATGATCAACGGGTTTATGGGCGTCCGTCCGCTCATTTACCCGCATTTTTCAAGCGTGCAGGGTCCGTTCGTAACGCCGTTGTACGAAGACCGGATGCTGTACGAGACGCTAAAATGCCACATCGTGGCGGCGGGCGCGCTGATGGCTTCCTCCGTCAGCGAAGCGGACTTGGTTCTGTGCTTGAATACGCCGGGAGAGCATCTGATGGAAGCCGGCGAGCAGGCTCTGCCGAATCCGAACCGCGGATATACCGTGCTGCGGAACCTCGTCGAATTGACCGAGATGGCGCATGAGGTCGTTCACCGCTGGAAGAAGCCGTGTCTGGTCGCCGACGTCGCTTATGCCAACGGCTCCGATCTGGAGCTGCTTGCGCTGCTCCGGCAAAAGGGACTGCTGTTCCGCTTGGCTGCCTACGCGGGTTGGAACACCAATGGCAATACGCTCGGCACCTGTCTCGCGCAGGGGCTCCTCTATTACTTGTACGGTGATACGCCGGGCCATCGCGATTTTCTGGCCTTGCGGTTCGTAGAGGACGCGGGCTACTGTGCCTCCGTCCGTCAGCAGGTCACCCAGTCGTGCTTGCCGTCTATGGGACATACGTACTTCTCGGTCGACGGGGAGCGGGGGGCGGTGGCGGACCTCGTGAAGCGGGAGCTGCAGCGGTTCGCCCGGGAGCAGATTGATGACGATGGGCATCGCGTCGTGATTGACGACTGCCGAATGCCGTGGAGCCGGATGTTCGAGGTCGGCCTGCGCGTGCGTGTCGAGAGGAGATAGAGGGGCTTTGTCCTAGCCAAAGCAACCGCCAGCCCTGGTGAGAAGCCGGAAGGCGCTGGCGGCTGCCTATCTACAAGCCTCTCCGGATAAAATTCGCCGAAACCGCCTGCAAGCCCAATTCCTTGGCCCAGACGGACAATTGTCCGACATGATGGATTTCGTGGGCGATCACATGTCTTAAAATTTCGCCTTGGGTAAACGTTTCGTTCATCCCGGAAGGCGTAACAGGGTCTCCGTCGGATTCATTTGTCCAATGGACGAGAAAGTCCTCGACTTCGCTCCGATACTGCGCGGACAGCTGCCGGATTTTGTCCAAGCTGGCGTTGTCATGGAAAGCAGGTTCCGGGTCCGGCTCGCCTTTGATTGCCCGAATCCAGCTGCACTCCACATCGACGATATGAAATAGCGTCTTCAGGATGGAGCCGACTCCGCCGGTGCGTTCGCGCAGCAGCTCGTCCTCGCTTATTGCCCCGAAGGTCTCAAACCATTCGTCCCTTACCATCCAATTGTAGCGGAATAACCGCAGCATTCGTTTTCCTCCCCGGACCGATTCAGATTACTTCCATAATCTGGTTACTTTCGATGAAGCTTTGCCTTGCAGTGCTCCCAAGCTTAATACGCAGTCTTGCTGCATTGTCCCTCCGGCGTCAGCTGATAGAAGCCGTCCTGTACGTACAATCGGTAGGCGCGGCTCTCCTCGTCGTAAGCGGCTGCGTGCTGCCATGCATCTTCCAACGATTCCGTCTTGATCAACCGATGGAAAAAGTGCATGATGAACAGCGCCGCCGCTTCTCCCGAAACATCGATATCGGCGGCAATATACGCTTTAAGGTTTCCCTGCATAAAAGCTTTTCCCGCTTCTTCCACGCCCGCAGAGCAGGCCGTATTGATGACAACCGTTCCCGGCAGGTTAATCGCTTGGCCTATCGTCTCCGGAAGCATGACCTCATCGTGCAAGCTGGAAACGTCAATTTCTTCGATATATTCGCCGAAAATAATCCCGCCCTTGTCCCCATGAGCGCTAATGATCAGGTAAGGGGGAGCGTTCTCCACTCCTTGTCCGATCACTTGCAGAAAATCCCCTGGCGTGCCGATCGCATGGAACAGCGTAACCGTATTGAATTGTTCCAGCACCGTACGAATAAAATCGGCCTCGCCACCGTCGTCGATCGCAGCGATCGCAACGGGCAAGCGTTTGGCGTAAAATCGGGTATCGACGGGCTTCCACATGGTGCACCACTCCTCATCTAGTTTGTATATGCTTACGGCGAGGCGTTTCCATGGTTTCACCATTTTTGGAGGTGTCCGGAACAAAAAAAGCACCTTTCATGAGGGATGGGGTCTGCCGCTTACTGCAACCTTTCCGCCATAGAAACGCGCTTTATTTTGGAAATATCCCAAATCCGAAGGGTAACCGGGAATCCTCTCATGTGCGATTTAGCTTACAGCGTCAAGTTCACGATCGTTCCGGCGGGAGATTTACTTCCTTTACGTTTCTCCAAATACGTCTCGATTTCCTGCGTCGTTAGCTGTCTCGTACCGGATTGCTGCGGCTTATCCACGCTTTCTTCTTCTTTCGTTTGTTTCGTGGGCAAGGCGGACGCGGTCTTCTTGTCCTCTCGGATCGCATTAGCGATACTGCTTGTGATATTGCCGGAGAGTTCCATAAGTTTGCCGGTTAAATTCTCGGCTTTTTCCTTCAATTCGCTTGAGCGTGCAGGATCGCTATGCTCCCAGCCTTTGGCCTCCGTTCGCAGCGTATGTTGCGCCATCTTGATGCGGCCGAAATTCTGCTTTTCTTGGCTCGCTGACACAACCGCTTGAATGGTATTTGAAGATAAAACGGAGTCTTCTTGGGACCGCTCATTCGGGGAGCCGACGCCAAGACTGACATCTTTCGACCTCTCGGCTTTCTTCTTGCTCTCTTCATCCAATCCAGCTGCTTTCCGTTGCTCTTCGATTTGGATTTTTCTCATTTGTTCTTCCAGCTCTCGGATTTGCTTGTCGATGGTTTCCAGTTCCGCTTTCATCGCTTCCGCACTCGTGCCTTTTTTCAAAGCCTCGCTTAAATAATTTCCACGGCGTTCCGTTAAGCTTTGCTTTTGCTCCATTAACCGCTCCAGTGCCGTAGCCGCTGTTTTTTGACCGGGACCGTTAAGGAAAGGCTTGCGGATGGTAACCTTATCCTGCTGCTGCTTGTGCTCTTGTTGTTCGTTCGCGTTGGATCGCCGAGCGTAAGTGTGGCTACCATATGCGCCGACAAACGAGGGCCGTGAGTCAAAGGAAATGCGCATGAACATGATCCTCCTCCGTAATTTTTTTATAAAGAAATCCTTATTCTACTATATCGTCTAATCTCATTCATATTTTAAACAATTTACTAAAAAAGTTTAAGGAAAGGGCTGGCCATAGCGGATTGGCGTGCAAGGAGGTTTTTTGCTTCAAGACTTGAATACGGCGTCCCGTATCTTGATCACCTGAATTGCGGATGTAACATCGAGATACTCACTTTTTTTGTTATGTTCCATACAATCCTTAATATGATGTATGACTTGCTCATAATCATCCTTCATTTGGGGATTCAACACTTCTTTGCTATCATCATATAACAGATTGCAAATTCTTCTCTTGAGTTTGTACCATATTATACAATTCTGCATGCTGTCTTCCAACACCCGTCCCCAAAAACCGCATGGGTTCCTCCATTAATATTGTTTTCAGGTTAAACAAACACGGTATCGGCGTCCGTATGCTCGAAGCACAGATTAACCGTCCGCACCTCCGACCTTGTCCGGTGAACGACGCCGGCCGGGATGGTAATGGAGTCGTTGGCTTTCAAAGACACGGTGTCGCGGTCTTGGAAATCGATGAACAGTTCGCCCTCCAGCACGATAAACAGCTCGTCGGAGGCCGGGTGATAATGCCATTGGTATTCGCCGGTGAATACGGCCAGCCGAAGGCAGCTTTCGTTAACGGTACTGACGACCACGTTGCGGTATTGCTCTTTGACGCTGCCGCTTAATTGCGACAGATTAACAACTTCGAATCCTTGGTTTGTTTTCATGGCGTATCATCCTTTGCTATTTGTAGGGTAGGCTATGATTTTTTTTCGGGCGATGAGGTGGGTGAACACTGCAATATCTCTATAAGGACTAAGATGTCCTAATTCGAATTCCAGTTTCATAGCCCGGCGATGCCATTCTTCCTGCCGCTTGATTTCATTATCGGCAATGTACCCGTAAATATTATGGATGCCGCAACGGTCCAGAACCTCGTAGCCCGCTTCCTGAAGCCATTGCTGCAGCTGTTCATAGGGATACGTGGTGATATCCGTTTGAATCACGCTGCTGTATTCCTGATCGCTTTCGAGGCTGTGCAAGGCTTCCTCAGGATCTTTAACAATAACCGCTTTCTTCATTACTTTCCCTACAGGGTTATGAGCGATGAGCGATAAATAACCGCGTCCGTTCTGCTTAGAGCCGATTCGCTTGAGCAAGTCTCCGGGCTCCTCCACATATTCCAGGACGTTATGGCAAAATATCCAGTCATACCGTCCCGGCAAGGCAAGCTCCTCTTGAAACGTGGATACCCTGTAATCGATACTCAGATGATTGTCCGACGCGGATTGCTTGGCGAATTCGATCATTTCCGGCGTAGGGTCGATTCCCGTTACCCGGTTCCCTCTTCTGGCGTACTCCGAACTGGTGATGCCGAATCCGGACCCGATATCCAGTATCGATTGTCCGGAGGCTTCGAGAAAACGGTCGATTTGATGCCAGGCAGTCGCATAGAACAACTGTCCCCAAGGCATCCGGGTATAGGCTAAGTAGGACTGGATCGATTTGGAGAATGATGCGGTCTTGGAAGCCATAGGATATATCACCCCTTTAGGTACGTTGGATTAATAGCCGAACAGTTCTTGTCCTCGTTGATTAGCATGTTGTAATCGATCCATTTGTCCAGCGTCTCTTCATCCGTTAGAAGAACAGCGCTGGACAGTGTTTTTGGGGTACCCGAATCCTTTGACACGATGGCAGCTGGAATGGAGTGGGCGATTAGCTTGGCTTTCCCCATGTTCCCGCCTCCTCAACGTTACCTGCTACAAAGTCTTCTTTAAAAAGTATTTCTTGCACCCCTGGACCGGGAAATCCTCCAGAGTCCCGAACACCTCGAAACCGTGTTTCGAGTAAAAATCCGGAGCCTGGAAACTGAAGGTGTCCAAATAAATGAACTTTACATCCTGCCGCCTTCCGGCCTGTTCGATCTCTTGAAGCAACCGCGATCCCAGTCCCAATTTACGCGAGCCTTCATCTACCCATAGCATTTCAATAAAAATCCCTTCACCGAACCGACGGCTAAACAGCCCGCCGATGATCTCTTGGCTACCGTTTTTGACAACGAAGTTTATGAATTCGAAGGAAGCGTCCACGTTCTTGAGATTGTAGGCTAGCAGTTGATTCCGGACGAACCCGTATTCGTCGGACCCGCTGTCAACCCTTTCCAAATGGTAGTTCATCGTTTTTCTCCTCCGTTTTGTGTTTTATAGATCGCTTTTTCCGGGCTTCCATCCTGTTTCTTGAGACCAGAAGTGCGCTTGCTGCAAAATGCTCCAAATCACGGGGGCTTTCCCGTCCACGTATTTCTCCCGCTCATTCCGGTATAGCTCCATTAAACGATGCTTCTCCTTGACATAGGCCGTACAGGCTTCGGGATGAGCGCGCAAATAGTCTCGAAAGAGGAGAGTCAGCTGCTCGGACCAACTGCCATGTTCCCTGACATGGATGTGGGTTCTTTTCGTTCCCGGGCGTTCTCTGAAGTAGGCTTTGGACTTGTCAGGGTTATCCTCGCGATGAAGGAAGCCCGCACTTTCCAACTGCGGCTTGTAAGTCTCTAGGGATGCAAGCTGCTTCACCGAAATTTGAATATCGATAACCGGCTTCGCGTCGATCCCCTTCACGGAAGTGGACCCGACATGGTCAATTCGTATGGCGGCGTCTCCCAAGGCTTGTCTTATGCGCTCGCCGATGGTTTTGAACTCGGCAGGCCACGAATCGTTGTAAGGTAAGATGATAACCGGGTCTTTCATAATTCACCTCGCGCTGTTCCGTTTAAGTGACTTCCCAGTTAGTATAGCAAAATTTGGCTTGCCGCGAAAAAACAACACAGCATTGGCGATTGTCCGTCATGGACCTCATCGCGCCACTCCTGAAAAAGATACTCAAACGTGTACAGCGAAGGTATACTAAGAATTAGCATTTCACGTCGGAACGCCTGGCTTGATATTGAAACTGCAGAGAAGGTGGCAAAATGACGATTTATATCGCGCTGCTTCGGGGAATTAATGTGAGCGGACACAATAAGATCAAGATGGCCGAACTGAAGCGCGCGCTGGAAGCGATGGGCCTGCACCGGGTCCAGACGTATATTCAAAGCGGCAACGTCCTGTTCGAATCGGAAGAGGGCCCGGAAACGCTGCGCCAACGGATCGAAGAGGAGATTCGAGCGGTTTTTGGCATTTCGATCACCGTTGTGTTAAGAACGGCCGGGGAACTGGAGCGAATCGTCGCGGAATGCCGTTATGCGAATATTCCCTTGACGGAAGGCGAGAGCATCCACGTTTCCATATGGACCGAAGCGCCGCCGCAGAAGGTGGTTGACCTGTTGTCCGCCAGCGAACGCGATATCGATGAATATCACATCCATGGGCGCGAGATTTACTTCTTGTTCCGTCAAAGCATACTCGATTCCAAGCTGGCGAAACATTTGCACAAGCTGGGCGATACGGCGACAACGCGCAATTGGAATACGATGAACAAGCTGGCCGCGCTGGCGAAGGCGATGCAGGCTTAACGGGAAACTTCCTCCCGGAAAAGAAAGAATGGCCGAGCTCGAATGACTGACCGTTTCTGTCAGGGATCTGAAATTATACTTATGATGAGGGGAAAAGCTCCGCGAAAGAAGGTTTGGGCCATGACGAAAGCGGACAACATGTTAGCGATCCTCTGGATGCTGCGCTCGGGCAAGCGGATGACCGCCAAGCAGCTGGCGGAGGAGCTGGAAATTCACGTGCGGACGGTCTACCGCTGCATCGATTCTCTATGCGCCAGCGGGGTGCCGATCGTCGCGGAATCCGGTCCAAACGGCGGCTACAGCATCCTGAGCCGTTTCGCCGATTCCCCGCTCGTTTTCGATGCCGAGGAGCAGAAGGGACTGATTCACGCTGCGATTTTCGCCAAGGAGGCGGGGTACCCTTACTCGGACGCTTTGGCCCGGGCGGTGGACAAGCTCAAGCGCTACGCGAACGAGAAGCAGCTGGACCGGCTTGAGCGCCACAGCGGCGGTTTGTCGGTCATTTATCCGCCCACCGACGGCGGGTATCAAGCTTATCTGCAAATGCTGGAGGAGGCGGCCGGACAGGGGCGGACGCTGGAAATGGAATATGACCGGGGCAAGGGGGCGGCCTCTCCTCCGCGGCTGTTCGATCCTTACGGCATTGTCTTCTGGAAAGGGAGCTGGTATGCGGTCGGGCATTGCGGTTACCGGGGGGAGATACGGAGCTTCCGTGTGGACCGCATACGCGGGCTGCGGGAGACCGAGGGACGCTTCGAGCGTCCGGCCGGGTTCTCCGCCAAGGATCATCTGCTCGGCAATCTGCTTCCCGATCCGTCCGGGCCCGCGGAGTTCGAGACCGTGCGTATCAAGGCCCAGGAACAGGTGCTGAACGAGCTGTGCCGGCATTGGCTGTTCGGTCATGCGCTTATGGAGCGAAGGCCCGAAGAGGCCGTATTCCGCTTGGAACGTTCGACACTGCAGACGTACGTGCCTTATTTTTTGATGCCGTACAGTACGGCATTGCACATTGAGTCCGAGCTGCTTCTCCGGAAAATGACGGAAGCCGGCGCCCGCATACTCGCGCATTACGAAGCGATGTTATCCGGTCAGACAAGTAGAAAGGGAGATGAATGATGAGTAAATACGCCATGTTCGGAAAAATGACGGCCCATCCGGGAAAACGGGAAGAGCTTGCGAAGATGATGCTGGAAGCCGATACGCTGAACGAAATGGAGGGCTGCATCTATTACATCCTGCATGAGGCCGAAGACGATCCGGACGTTCTGTGGATCACGGAGCTGTGGGAGAGCCAGGAGGCGCATGCCGCATCGCTGAAGAACGAAAAAGTGCGCGAGCTCATTGGGCGCTGCCGGCATTTGATCGCGGAGGTCGGCGGCGTAAAGGTCCGGCCGATCGGCGGAAAAGGGTTTTGAATGCCCGGAGGGCCGCGATCTTATCAATGAAAAATGAGTCCCTTGCCAACGCATCGCCGGCGGGACTCATTTTTATGTGCATTCGATTCGGTTACATCCGAGGTTCCAGAACGTCGCCGGTTAGCCGGATTTCCGACCTTCAGCCTCCTGTGCTTGCTTGGCCCTGATATAGATTTCCTGCCCTTTAGCCTGTATTGTCCGGAGCGCTTCGTCGACCGATTTCTTGCCGTCGATGACCGCTTGAATCTCGATCCCCGCCATTTCGCCATAGGGATCGTGGAATTCAGGCGGTATTTTCTCGTCTCCATTCATTAGGCCGCTATCGCTCATGTACAGCATATAGAAAGGCTCCAAGCTGCGCCCGTCCCGCTCCTTCACATAAGCTGTTCGCGAAAGAAAGCCGAAATTTTCCGTTTTGGACAGCAATCTGGCCATCTCGTCGCTGTTCACGTAT
Organism: Paenibacillus ehimensis NBRC 15659; assembly: GCF_004000785.1. GTDB lineage: Bacteria > Bacillota > Bacilli > Paenibacillales > NBRC-103111 > Paenibacillus_G > Paenibacillus_G ehimensis. The sequence goes on from NZ_BILX01000001.1 coordinate 46,589, forward strand.
TTGACAAGCTCCCAGGCCGCTCTCGGGCTGGAACTGTTTGCATTGACGGCGAAAATTTCACTAACGTCAAATGAACTCGAAGCATCGGGGTTTTTCGGATCGACCGGCACGGTGACGACATCCCAATTGACGGGAGCGACGTCCTTGAGCTTTTCTTTGGCTTGCAGGATGTTGCCGATCATATAAGGCGATTCAATGGTCATTGCAATTTTACCGGTCACGAATAGATCCTGCTTCAACCGTTCTTCTTCCGAATTGGCCGATGCCGGCATTTCTCCGGTCTGTCCCGTATAGACCGCACCCGATTTCAAAGCTGCCGCGGCCAACGAAAGCGCATGTTTCCAGCCCTCGGTCTGGAGGGTCACCCCTTTATCCGGGTCTATATCGGACATTCCGCTGGTTGCTCCAATTTGTCTCATCAGATAATAATGGAGCGCTTTATTTTCTGATCCGTAAACGGACCAATCGGCAGAGTTTCTGGCAAATCCGTAGATGCGTTTGTCCCCCTGTCCGTCCTTCGGGAACCGCTGGGCGAGCTGCAGCACTTCTTCCCAGCTCATCTTATTCTTCGGCAGCGGCACGCCGTACTGCTCGAATAAATCCTTGTTATAGAACAACGCCTGACTATAGAAATACGGAGCCAAACCGTAAATATTGCCATCGCCTTTCGATTTGATCAGCTCCATTACGCTCGGCACGATATTCTCCGTATCGAATTTATCCTGCCGAATGACTTCATCAAGCTTATAAAGCTTTCCGTCATTTGCCCATTCCTTAAACAAGTCGGGCGAGTGAAATACAAGAACATCCGGCTTCTCTTCGTCAATCAGCTTCTGGAATTCCTTCTTCATGTCCTTGCCTGGGCCGCTTATGTCATGCGTTTCTACAACTTGCACCTCTATGTTCGGATATTTCGCCGAGAATAGATTGCCGTATTGATTGAAAAAGGCGTTTTTGTCGTAATAAACAACTTTAATACTGGCTTTTTCGTCTTTGCCCAGTTCTTTTAACGTCTTGGTGCCCTTCCCTTCGTCGGAGCCGGCCGGGTTGCCGGAATTGCAGCCCGCCGCCAGCACGGATAAAGCCAACCCCACAGTTAAACCTGTACGACCTAGTTTCATTGCCCTCATCCTTTTCCAAAAGTAGACTCCTTAAAAAATCCGATCGTATTCTTCGAACCCTAGATGATAAAATTGTCCCTTTGCATTATGGAGACCTACCACGGTCGGCGCGCCGTTTTTGATAAAATAAACGACGGACATCATTTTCGGATCCTTGGTCGCTTTATAGCCTTCCAGATCGATTTTCAATAATTGCTTGGCTTGAACCATTGCGTTTTTCAGCAATTCGGCTTCGCTGTATCCGTTTATTTTATCGGCTACTTTAGGGATTTCATCTACTTTATCCTGCAGATCGCCAGCCACCACTTTAACGATTCTGTTCGTCCCTTGTTCTACTACAACTCCCACCGGAAACTTATCGGAAGCTGCAAAATGAAGCTGATACACCTCTTTGCCGTCTTGACTTACAAGACTTGGATTATCCAAAGGACCTTTCCGCAAGCCTTCCAGACCGTCGCCTGCAAATATGGACTCGGCCGCCTTCAGCGCCGCCTGATCTACTTCTTCATTCGCAAGGCTCCTGACCACCCTGTGAAGCTTGCCGTTCTCGAGTTCGATGAACGTATTATGAACGCGGGTGTTCAGATAGACGGCGCCGCTTTTTATGGGATAGTCTGCCGGAAGGCCGTATTGAACCGAGATTCCCACGATGTCGACTTGCGTATTTTGGCCGGGGAATAGCTGCTGAAGAGCCGCTTCCATCTCTTTTTTATAGGAGTCCTTCAAATCGCTCCACTTGACGTTCATTAAGATATCTTTGGCTTCACCGTTTGAATTCAACATGATCTGACTGTATTCCGTGCCTTCCGCCTTATAGACCATGCCTGAATCTTCACCCATGCTCCAAGGTTCGGCCTGGTTGAACGTATAGGTCTTGCCCGTGAGGTCTTCCGCCAGCTTGACGACGCTGTTCACCAGCGGAATGCCCTTCAATGCTTCCGCCATAGCCGGTGAAACCAGAGCGCTGCCGATGATCCCGACTCCCATGATCGCTGCCGCCGAGGTGACAAAGAAAACTTTTTTCATCAGCTTACTTTTGTTATTTCCCCTTCTCTGCTCGTCGAGCCTGCTCATAATTTTGTCGCTGAAGCTGTTCACCGGCATCTCCAGATTTTGAATCGTACGCCGGGCGTGAGATAAGTTCCAGGTATCAGGTTCGTTTGGCCATTTCTCCATGGGACACCCCCCCTTCATACTTTTTTTGCTTGGTCAATTTTTTTCGAAGCCGTGCATACTTCTGGCGCAGCGTTGCCGGTTTGCAATCCATGATCTGGCCTATTTCTTCGAAGCTGTATTGCTCGACCACTTTGAGCAGCAGAATATTTCTCTCTTCCCGGTTAAGATGCGTGAGCAATTCATGAACGGCTTGTTCCGTGTTGTCATAAGATGAAAACAATAATGACTGCCGCTCACGGTAGAGCGATACCAGCTGCTGCCAACGGCTCTGCTTTCGAATTTGATCCAAGCAATGATAATAGGCAATTTTGTAGAGCCACCTGGAGAAGGGGGCTTGCTTCTCGTAGCGGTCTATATTTTGATAGGCCTTGATGAATATATCCTGCGTGGCGTCTTCCGCTCCTTCGCGGCTTTTTAGTATGCAATAGCAGTAGGTATATATTTTCTTTTCAAATTCGCGAATAATGAAGGCGTACGCTTGTTTGTCACCCGATTTCACCTGATCTATGGCGGATTCGATGACTTCCGAGTTATATGCAATCTTTTCAGCCCCGGGGCTTGGCCGTTCCAAAGTATCGCCTCCTTATGTATTGCCGTCTACATAATATAAAACGAAATGAAAAAACCGTTTCGTGACGTGAACCAAAATTCTCCCTTTAAAGAATTTCAGACGACAAAAAACCCTCTTACAGAGCATCTTCTGCAAAAGGGCCGCTCGCTTACTTCTTAGTAATCCACGACGACACGGATTCCAGCAGCTCATTTTCCTTGTCCTCCGCGCCGCGGTCGAACTGCTCGACCAGCTTGTTCAGCCTGCCGGTTTGGTAGCCGTAGTCGTACATGGCCGCAGCTACGATCGAGAGGCGCAGGTCGCCGTCGCTGGCATCGGCGTAGCGGCTCATGAGCTGCTTCAGGAAGCGCTCGTTCTCCACCTCGATGACTGCGGATTCGGAAATGTCCGCTTTCAGCTTATTCTCGAATTTCAAGAGCACGTGCTCGTGGAACTTGATCAGCTTCTCCAGATGGCGGTCGAACTCCCGGTCGATCTCCGGCGTACGGGTCGCTTGAAAATAATGCTCCTCCACGGCTTCCAGCACTTCCATCCCTTTGTGCAGCGTGTGCAGCATTTGCTTGTAGACGACCAAATGCCGGGCCTCGCTAAATTTGGCGCGCTTGAGCTTATGCAGCTCTTCTTCGAACAGGGTGTACTTGTCCGTCAGCGACTTGAGGGCTCCTTCCAACGCCTGCTTTTCGTCGCGGAATACGCTTTCCTTGATTTCGTCCGAAATGACCGTGCGCAGCAGCAGAGACATTTTGAAGAAAATCGATTCGATCTGCTTCACGAACTGCACTCTGGGGCGGGGAGGGAAGAACGTAATGTTGATCAAAAATGCGGAGCCGATTCCGATTAAGCTCAGCAAAAACCGGTTGAGCGCGAAATCCCACTGCCCGGACGCTTCCATGACAGCAATGACGGTTACCAGCGTCAGCCCGACGGTTTCCTCCATTTTGAGTTTGAGGCAGATCATTATGGCAAGGATGCAGACAATGCCGACCGCAACCGGGTCGTTCGAGAAAATCATACCGGCCACCAGGGCCAGCACGGCGCCGAGTGTATTCGTTTGCAGCTGTTCGAGGAAATAACGCCACGACCGGTAAATAGAGGGCTGCATCGCAAAAATTGCAGCGACTCCGGCGATGACGGGCGGCGTGTATCCGACCAAGACGCTAATATACAGTGCCAGGGTAACCGCAATCCCCGTTTTCAGCACGCGGGCTCCGAACGTCACAGTCACCCCTCCTTTAATAAATAGTATTCACGACTATCTTACACGGAATCCGGGCTTGTTGGCAAAATGAAAAAATATAGAAAAAAATGAAACATTCGTCGTATAAGTTCCGTCTTAAGGTTGTACAAATTATTCCATAATTGGAGAGGAGTTTGGCAGGGTGAAGAAACTCATTGTCGGTCTTACGGTAGGGATGATGCTTGGGTCGGCTGCGACGGCATTTGCAGCGGAAGATATCGGTAAAGAAATCAAGGCGGTTTTTGCGAAGTTCAATTTCAAAATCAATGGTGTGGAAACTCCGTTGGAGACGAGCCCGCTTGTGTATGAGGGGACGGCTTATTTGCCGGTCCGCGAGGTAGGGAAATTAACTGGCTACACCGTGTCGTATAAAGAAGACACCCAAACGATTGAACTGACCAATGTGACAAACACGACATATGCGCTCCCCGTGAAAACCGAAACCGCGAAGCCTCAAGATCCTGTAACGGAGAAACCGCAAAGCCCGGAAGCTGAGAAAACGGCGAAAGCCGACACCCAGTTGAACGAAGACTACTATTTTTCTCTAATGGATTTGACGGAGGTTTTAGAGAAAAAGAACTACAGAGTCGGCGGCGGAGGCGGTTTGGGGGATAAAACTACAATTCTGATCAACGATAAAGAGTATAAATTAACCACGGTGATAGCGAACGGCCATATTAATGTGGACATCAGTCCTCTCATCGATGCGAAACTTATTACTCTGGAAGAAGCGAAGACCCTTTCCGAAGAAGTCAGAAAGGAAAGAGAGAAGGCTCAAGACTTAGGAATTGATTGGGAAAAAGACGTCAATAAAGCTCATTTAGTGCAGTTCCATGACCTGTACGGCGCGATTGCGAAAAAATACAAAAGCAACACGGGAATCGATTTGGAAGGCAGCTGGACTTATCATAACGGCTACGAAGGCAGGATTAAGTTCAATGGAAAAGAATACAAATTAAAAGCAGGTCCCAAAGAAATCGTAGATATGACGCCTTTAATCGAAGCAAATGTCATCACCTTGGAAGAAGTGAAAAACTTTAAGAAGAAGTAATCTTCTTTAATTGTTCCGATGCAGGACAATTCAGGTTGAATCTCAACCCGGATTGTCCTTTTTGCTATGCCCGACGTCGAATAAAATCGCCCGCTTCGCTCCTTCTAATCCTGCCTGCATGGTAAAAATTTTGCACAACTCGGTCAGAATCGTCCGCAGCGCGGGGAGAGGAGCCTCTTATATAGTAAGAATCAACAATAGTTTTGTTCACTTACAGGGGTGATGACGATGGAGACAAACAAGCTTGCGAACCGGAAGGCGGGCGGCGCGGCCAAATCCAGATGGAACAATTCGAAGAAGGAAGCGCTGGTCGGCTGGCTGTTTCTGGCTCCCGAATTTGTGGGGATCGTGCTGCTTTACGTATTTCCGGTCTTGTTCTCGCTGTATCTCAGCTTCAGCGAATGGAACCTGGTCGGGGGCATTTCTTCCATTAAATTTGTCGGACTCGAGAACTTTGCGAAGCTCTTCGATGACGAGAAAGTGCTGATGGCGCTCAAAAACAACTTGATTTACACGGTGCTCACGGTGCCGGTCGGCATGCTGCTCGCCTTGATTCTCGCCGTGCTTATTCATTCGCGCGTCTACGGGAAAAGCTATTTTAAGGTCGCTTTCTTCATCCCGTACATTTCGTCGCTCGTCGCGCTTGGCGCGGTATGGAGCGCGCTGTACCATCCTTCGAAAGGGCCAATCAACCAGTTTCTGATGAGCCTCGGCATCACGGACCCGCCCAAATGGCTGGCGGATTCCAACTACTCGCTGCTCTCGATCATTATTATTGCGATCTGGGCCGGCATCGGCTACCAGATTGTCATTTACTTGGCGGGCTTGACGAACATTCCCGAAGAAATGTACGAAGCGGCCAGTATCGACGGCGCCTCGCCTTGGCATAAGTTTACGAAGATTACGCTGCCGCTGCTCGGGCCGACGACGTCCTTTTTGTTCATCACGCTGCTGATGTCGTCGTTCAAGGTGTTCGACCTTGTCGCCTTCATGACCGGCGGGGGACCGAACGATTCTTCGACGGTGATCGTCTTCCGGATCTACGAGGAAGGCTTCCGCAACTTCAAGATGGGCTACGCTTCCGCGATTTCCTGGCTCCTGTTCGCGATTGTCGGACTGGCGACACTTGCCACTTGGCAGCTCCAGAAACGCAAAGTACATTACTAGAGAGGAGTAGAAGGGTATGCCTGCACGAAAATTCGATCTCACCAAATGGCTCCTGACGATCCTTCTCGGAGCGTTCTCCGTGTTGTTCCTGGTTCCGCTGATCTGGATGATCTCGGCCGCCTCGAAGTTCGAGAAGGACGTCATGGAGTTCCCGATCCGCTGGATTCCGCAGGATTGGAACTTTATCGGCAACTTTCAAGAGGTGTGGCTGGGCAAGGTGCCGTTTTATCTCTTTTACTTGAACTCGCTCAAGCTGGCGCTGATCATGACGGCGTGCACGATCTTCTTCTCGTCGATGGCGGCGTTCGCGTTCACGAAGCTGCGCTTCAAGGGCCGGGATCTCGCCTTCGGCGTGCTGCTGACGTTCATGGTCATTCCCGAGCAGGCGACGCTCGTGCCGCGCTATCTTCTGATGAAATGGCTGCATATGTACAACACGCACGCAGGCATGGTTCTGATGGGCATGTTCTCGATCTACTTCACGTTTTTGCTCAGACAGTTTATGATGGGGATTCACAGCGATTTTATCGAGGCGGCCAAAATCGACGGCGCGGGCTATTTCAAAACGTACTGGAGCATCATCCTGCCGCTCTGTAAGCCGATTCTGGCGACGGTCGGCATCATCAAGTTCATCTGGACGTGGAACGATTACCAGACGCCGCTTATTTTTCTGATCAATAAAAGTTTGTACACCATCCCGCTGGGGATGCAGATGTTCAAGGACGAATTCGCCGACAACTACGCGGTGATCATGATGGCTTCGCTCTCCGCGATCCTGCCGCTGCTGATTATTTTCATCGTGCTCCAGAAGCAGGTCATTAACGGCATCTCGCTCGGCGGGGTGAAGGGATAAAGGTCAAAATATTGCACGGGACAGGCAAAAATTAGACACATCGTTTTGGACGGGAAAGCTTTAGAATGCAGCTATAGAGACCTACATCATCATGACCCGAGGGGGAGTTCACATGAAGAAAACAAGCGCGTTGCTGTTGAGCGGGGCGGTACTTGCGGTTTCCGTACTGAGCGGCTGCGGCCAAGGGGCGGAGAAGCAGGAAGCGTCAGGCGAGGGCGGTCAGAAGAACGTTACGCTGAAATATTACAACTGGGACAACGAGGTCATGGGGGCGACGACGAAAGCGCTCATCGACCAGTTCCAGGCGAAATACCCGAACATCAAGGTCGAGTCCGTGCCGCTCGTGCCGGGCAACTCGGTAGAGACGCTCAAGAAACTGGACGTGACGATGTCCTCCGGCGAGCAGATCGACCTGGTGCTGTTCCCGAGCATCGACGAGACGCTGGCCCGCGCGGCGCAAGGCGTGCTGGCTCCTCTGGACGATATGTACGCTAAAGAGAACGTGAAGCCGGAAGATGAGTACTACGTCAATCCGAAGTACAAAGGCAAAAACTACGCCGCGATGTACCAGCGCAGCAACTGGATCGTCCTGCTGAACCAGAAGGCGCTTGATGAAGCGAAGCTGCCGGTGCCGGAGCTCGGCTGGACCTGGGACGACTTCCGCGAATACGCGAAGAAGCTGACCAAAGGCGAGGGCAACAACAAACGGTATGGGGCTTACTTCCATAACTGGGGCGATTACGCCAACCCGATTCTGTTCAACGAGAAGCGGAATCCGTTCCTGAAGGAAGACGGTACGACCCAATTCGACGATCCGTCGATGCTTTCGTTCTTCAACCTCCGCCGCGCGATGGAGAAAGAAGACAAGTCCACGACGCCGTTCGCCGACGTCGTAGGCGCGAAGCTGGCGTACCGGACGGAATTCTTCAACGAAAAAGCGGCGATGCTCGTTACGGGCAGTTGGATGGTTGCCGACTCGGCGGACGTGCAGAAGTATCCGCATAACTTCAAAGTGGCGTTCGCGCCGGTGCCGCGCTCCTCGAAGGATGCGGAGCTCGGTCAAACGAGCATCGGCGGACAGTTCATTTCCGTTGCTGCCGGTTCGAAGTATAAAGACGAAGCATATCAATTCATCCGTTTCGTAACGACGAATACGTCGGATGCGAGGAAGGAATTGTCCGGCTGGAAGAAGGCCGACGACAAGAAAATCATCGAAGGCACGATCGCGAAAAGCAAAGATCTCTTCAACACCGAATCGCTTGACAAAGCGCTGTTCGACAAACGCATCCACGCGCCGGCTCCGTCCGAGGTCGTTGCGCCGTATGCGCCGCAGCTGAAAAAAGTGCTCGAAGACGGGTTCAGCTCGTTCATTCTGGACGGCAAGTCTGCCGAGGACGCCCAGAAGCAAATGGTCGAGCAGGCGAACAAAATCATCAAAGAGAACAGCAAAAAGTAGTCAAGGAAAGGGGCGCCGCAGGGCGTCCTTTCTTTGCGCCACGACGAATCGGGCGGACTCGCGATGGGCATACCGTTAGCGTGCGAGGGAGCGTCGGGAAGACCGGCTGCCGCTGTACAGCGGGCAGTCCGAGTGGAGCGAGGGCGGAGAAACGAACGTCCGCCGCGCAGAGCCGCAACGGAGGAAGGCGGGACGTACGCTGAGCGGGAGCTCTCCTGTGGCCAAGGCTGCTGCGCCTGCAGAGTCCGGTTTGCACCAGCGTTAGAGGGTATGACAGGAAGCGCACGGAGGCCGCGGCGGGCTTTTCCGGGCACGGTCGCTAAAAATAGCGCATCGCAGATGCGTTAATGAACGCGAAACGGACGATAAAGCAGGAATAAAGCATCCTGGGTGAGTTATATGGGCAAAATGGGCTGCACCAAATCAAATTCGACATGGATAACGAACGTACGTTCCTCTATTTGCTCAAGCCGTTGGAACCGCGCAGGATAGCGGCAGATCCGTTCCTTTATTTTTTGCTTAGTCGAAGCAAACGTCTTGGGTCGGCGCAGGACCGGTGATACAATGGGGACAGGAAAGAGAGGGGAGCTTTCGACACCATGAACAGCATGTTTCAATTTTCCTACTACCGGCGTATTCAGCTCTCGTTTCTGAGTCTCATTTTGCTGCCGATCGTCATCGTGTCCGTATTTTTGCTGTCTATGACGCGGGATGCGGTGATGGAGAAAATTCGCCTCACCAACCAGTCGGTTGTCGACGTGATGGCGAAGGATATTACGAAGACGATCGACGATCTGACGTATGCGTCGAATTTTTTCATACAAGATCCGAGCGCGAGGGCTCAGCTTCGCAGCTTCACCGATACCCGGCAAATCGCCAGCTTTGCCGATTACCAGAGACAGCAGCACATTCAGGACTTTTTCGGTCTGGTGCTGGCGAAGACGCTCAATACGGATATCCGGATGTTTCTGGTTAACGGCCAGGGCTTCATCATCCCGTCCAGCGAGCCGGATCAGCTGGCTCCGTTCCGCCAGCACTGGGAGCAGCTTCAGTCTCAGGTCGACCTCGATACGCCGAAGCGGCTTCAGTGGCTGAGCCGCGTCCAGACCGAGGGAGGCAAGGGCGAGCCCGTTTATTACGCGGCCAGAGTGATCCGGGACCCGGCGGACAACGCTTATTTGGCTACGCTCTACATCGGCATTACGAATCCGTACTTCGAGAAGCTGTTCCGGCAGGCGGCCTCCGGCACCTTTGCGTTATACGACGAGGAAGGACGGCTTATCGCGGGGGACGCTTCCGTCCTGTTCGGCGGCGGAGGCGCGTCCGACCAAACGCTGCGGAGCGAAGCCGTGCTGTCCAAGACCGGCTGGAAAATGATTTATGAGACGTCCGACCAAGAAGTGACCGGGCAAATTTATAAAATCTTTTATATCGCCATGCTGTTCGTCGTTCCGTTCTTTGCGCTGTTCTTCATCGTGTCGCTGCTGCTGGCCAAGCGGCTGCACCGGCCGATTCAGAAGCTGGATTTTATGGCTAAGCAGTTCAGTCAGGGAAACCGGCTGATCCGGTTTCAGGGCAAGGGCAAGGACGAGATTGCCCAGCTCGGACAGACGTGGAACCGGATGCTCGACGAGATCGAGCAGCTCATCACGAACATTGAGCAGGAGCAGGAGCAGAAGCGCGTCATCGAGCTGCAGGCGTTGTTCGCGCAAATCCGGCCGCATTTTTTGATCAATACGCTTAATTCGATCAAATGCAGCCTGATTCTGGGCGGCGACCGGCTGCACAGCCGCCAGATCGATTCGCTGATGAGCCTGCTGCGGGCGTATATGAAGGTGAACGAGCCGACCTCCTTGGCCGCGGAATGCAAGCTGCTTGAGCATTATATGGACATTATGCGGCTGCGCAGCGAGCTGCACGTCGAGCTGAGGGTAACGTTGGCTCCCGAGGCGGCCGAATTCGAGGTGCCGAAGCTGCTGCTGCAGCCGATTGTCGAAAATGCGCTGCTGCATGGGTTTGCCGAAAAACTGGACGATGCGAGAATCGACATCGAGGCCGAAAGGCTGGGCTCGCGCCTCGAAATCCGGGTAACGGATAACGGCGAGGGGATGCCGGACGCGGAGCGGGAGGCGCTGAACCGGATGCTGGAGGGGCCCGAGACGGATAAACCGCAGACATACCGGCGGGTCGGATTGATCAACGTGCTGCAGCGTCTTCGGCTGACGTACGGGCCGGATGCGACGATGAAGCTTCAGGCGAATCCGTCCGGGGGCTTGACCGTTATTTTGAATATGCGAGCCTGACGGGCGACAATGGACAACGGGAGAGGATAGTCATGTACAAAGTCCTGATCATCGACGATGATGTGCCGATGCTGAAATATTTGAAGCAGCTGATCGATTGGAACGCGCTCGGCCTGCAGATCGTCGCGGATACGTACTCCAGCGTCAAGGCGCTGCGGCTGTTCGACGAGCTCCGGCCGGATCTCGTCGTGTCGGATATCGGCCTGCCTCAAATGGACGGGCTTGAGCTGGCTTCGGAAATGCTGCGGCGGCGGCCGGAGGTGCGGGTCATTTTTTTGACGTGCCATGAAGACTTCCACTATGCGCAGAAGGCGCTCAAGCTGAGCGTCGACGACTACTTGATCAAGGACGAGCTGACGGCCGAGCAGCTGGCGCAAAGCTTGGAGAAGTCCGTGAGGCTCCTGCGCGCGGCGAAAGCGCAGACGGAGCAGCTGACGTACCGCGAGGATTGGAGCCGTCATGCCAATGTGCTGCGGGATTCGTTTTTCAAGCAGCTGCTGCGCGGCGGAGATGCCGCTTATTTGACCGATTCCGCCGGGCGGCTCGGCCTCGTCTGGGATCAGCCGTCATTTCTGCTGGCGCTCGGCTATGTGTCGTATTACGACGTGCTCTCGCGCTATGCGCACAAGGACCTGCCGCTCATCCGTTACGGCGTCGCGAATATTGCCGCCGAGCTGGCGGGCGAGTTCGAAGGCATCACGACCTTCAACGACGACGAAGGGCTCGCCGTGCTGCTCAATTACCGGCCTTCGTTGAAATGGAACGCGCAGGAGCATTTGCTGGCATTTTTGGCGAAGCTGCAGGCCAAATGCAAAGAATTTCTCGGCGTAGGCACGACGTTCTTCGCCAGCTCCAGTGCGGACAAGCTGGCGGTTACGGAGATCGGCGCGGCTCACCGCCGCATGGCGGCAGAGCGTTACGCCGCTTTCTACACGGAGCATCCGGTGACCGTGCTGCCTGCGGCCGGCTTGCCGCAAGCGTATCATCCGGGAGCCGGAGGGTTCGAGCAGGAGTACGCCGAATTGTCGCAGGCGGTCCGGGATCACGACGAGGCGCTGCTGGAGAAAGCGCTGGCGGGCATTCGTCGTTCCGCGCTGGAGCTGCGGCCGGAACCGGCGTCATTTGTCCATCAGTGCGCGGACAGGCTGCGGCTCGTCGAGCTCCAGTACCGGGCGTTCAGCGGCGAGACGCTGTACGCCTGCCTGCAGCAGACGCTCACGCTCGGCGACGCGCTCGGGCTGATGGGGCTGAAGCTGCGGCAGATCATGAACGGCCGACGGCTCGGGGAGCCGCAGACGAGCAAGGAGCCGAAGCTGCAGACGATCGACCAGTACATCGCGCAGCATTTGGCGGAGACGATCACCTCGATCGATATTGCAACGCATTTGTATTTGAACCCGAGCTATTTTTCCCGGTACTTTAAGAAGCTCTCCGGCGAAAATTTCACGGACTACGTCCACCGGTACAAGATGAAGATCGCCGCCGATCTGCTGGAGAAGACGAAGGATTCCATCGAGGTCGTCGCGCTGCGCTGCGGTTATTCGGACCGGACGTACTTCTCCAAGGTGTTCAAAAAATACATCGGTGTCACGCCCGGAGAGTACAAGTCAAGGTCCGGCGCGATGTAGCGGACGCGAACGGAACAAACATCAGACGAGAGGAAGATCGAACGTGACGACTCATGCCGACGACAGAGACTACTGGCTGCAAACGATGCAGCGCATCGCGAGGCCGGTGCTCGAAGCGCTGTCGCAGCGCAAGCTGAAAGAGCGGATGCCGGTGGAGGCGAAGCTGGACGATCGGGAGCTGTACACCTATCTGGAGGCGTACGGCCGGCTGCTCGCAGGCATCGCGCCGTGGCTGGAGCACGGCCCGGGGACGGGAGCGGAAGGGGAGCTGCGCGGCGAGTACGTCCGGCTGGCGCAGCTGGCGATGGATGCGGCGACCGATCCGCAGTCGCCGGACCGGATGAATTTCGCGGAGGGCTACCAGCCGATCGTGGATGCGGCCTTTCTGGCCCATGCGATTCTGCGGGCGCCGACGGCGTTGTGGAGCGGGCTGGACGACCGCGTCAAGGCGAACGTGAAGGAAGCGCTGCGCGCGACCCGTTCCCGGAAGCCGTGGTTCAACAACTGGCTGCTGTTCGCGGCCATGATCGAAGCGGCGCTCTGCGTCGTCGGCGACGATTCGTGGGACCCGATGCGGATCGATTACGCGCTGAAGCAGCATGAGCAGTGGTACCTCGGCGACGGCATGTACGGCGACGGACCGGAGTACCACGCCGACTATTACAACAGCTTCGTCATCCAGCCGATGCTGCTCGATCTTCTGGATGCGGTCGGCGACCGTTATCCCGAATGGGCGGGCCTCCGGGAGCGCGTCCAGCGGCGGGGGGTTCGTCACGCCGCCGTGCAGGAGCGGTCCATCTCGCCGGAAGGAACGTTTCCCGTCGTCGGGCGCTCGCTCGCTTACCGCTTCGGCGCGTTCCAGCTGCTGGCCCAGATGGCGCTGCGCGAGCAGCTGCCTGACGATGTCGTGCCGGCCCAGGTGCGCTGTGCGCTGACCGCGGTCATGCGCCGCATGATCGAAGCGCCGGGCACGTTCGATGCAGGCGGCTGGCTGACGATCGGCTTCTGCGGGCATCAGCCGGAAATCGGGGAGCCGTACATTTCCACCGGCAGCTTGTACTTGTGCGCCGCCGTGTTCCTGCCGCTCGGGCTGCCGGCGGACCGCCCGTTCTGGCAGGATGCAGCGGCGGACTGGACGTCCCGCAAAGCATGGTCGGGCGGGTATACCCCGGCAGACCACGCTTTGGAATAAGCCTTGCCGCAGCCTAAAAAGCCGTATTCCGTAAAGAGGGGCTTCCCCTCCTCCCAAGGAATACGGCTTTTGGCTTTACATTGTGCCCGGACAGGTTTCCTGGGCTTTGCGGCTCCGCGCTTGTACGGCTTTCTTGGTCAATGCGTTCAGCGGCTTTTCGACCCAGCGGTATACGGCGAGACACAGGAGCAGTCCCGACAGGAAGCACAGCGTGACCGTAAGCGCCGGCCCGATCCGCTCCACCGCATGCGCGGCCCGCGCCAGCTTGAAGGTGACCGACATCATCGGCAGACTGGCGAGCAGGATCGAATAAGAGGCGTTTCCGCACAGCGCGAGCGGCTTCAGCCAGCGGTACGCCGGGCCTTTCCACGTCGTTACCCCGACGAGCACCAATGCCGACCCGAACGTATGCAGCAGATCCGTGTAACGCAAACCGGCTTGCTCGTACCGCAGCACCCACAGCATCGCGTAGACGGCGCCGCCCCCTGCGATCCACCACAGGCTGCGGCCGAGCGGGCGCTTGCAGACGAGATAGGCCACGAGCATTCCGGCGAAAAACTCCAAGTGCGCCTCGTTAACCAAAAATTGCTCCAGCAGCCCATCCTTCACCCGAATCCACCCGACCGCGTTCAGGACGATGATCGTCAGCCACCCTGAGTAGACCGCGGCGACGGTTTTTTCCTTCAAGAGAAACACCAAGGAGAACATCAGATAAAACCACACGACGTACGTCAGCGACCAAGCGACGCCGAGAATCGGCGCTTGAGCTTGCGGCCACAGCAGCATCGATTCGAAGATGACCCTGGGATTGCGCTCATAGCCGAAACCGAACGACGGCACCAGAAAATAAACCGGGACGACAGCGGCCATGATGATCCAGTATAACGGATAAATGCGGTAGAACCGTTTCAGCAGAAACGTACCGAACAGCTCCGTCCTTCCGAATTGTTCGCGGTACAGCGTGAACATTAAATAACCGGTCAAAGCGAAAAAAAACGTATAGGCCCCCGAGCGTCCCATTTCGCTGATCCCGAGATAATTGTAGCCGAAATAATGCTGCCCCGTTTGCGAGGCGTGAAACAGCATGACCAGCAGAACGGCAACGCCGCGGGCTGCCTGGATATAAAAGAAATTGTGTCTGCGCTCCAATTCCGTCCAGCCTTTCTTGCACAGGATGCCTGCTTTTTTAAGCATTATGGCAGACAAACATGAAGAAATCGTGACATGAACCTGAAGGCAAGCTGAAAATGAACACCTCCGCATGCTTCCAATGCAGCGGAGGTGTCCTCTATATCTATGCCTGGGCTGGGCTACCGGACTTTTGCGCGCCCGACCAGTACGGTGAAATCCGCGGTAACCTCCCGGATCGCCAGCCGCAGCACACGCTGAATCTGCTCGTCCCGGGCTCCCCACGACAGCGGCGTCATCCGGACCAACGGTTCGAGCTGCTCCTCTTGCAAAGCGACGTCATATCGGATCTGCCGTTCGTCCAGCATGTCGAAATGGCGCAGGAAGAGGGCCCTTGTCTTGTCGTTGGAATAAGCTTGCTTGGGCGAGCGGTCGTACAAGGCGTGCCGCAGCTGCCGCAAATGCCCGCTGCCCGGAATAACCTTAATCAAGATGCCGTCCTTGCGCAGCAAGCGGCGGAATTCCCCATAGTTCGATGCGGATAACACGTTCAGAATGACATCGAACGACCGGTCCCGAAAAGGACTCCGCGCCAGATCGCCTACGCACCAGAGGAAGCCTGCATACTCTCTCGCGGCAATCGCGACGCCTTCCTTGGACAGATCGAGCCCGATGCCGAGAAAGCCGGCAGACGTTCCGCGCTTCCACACGTCCGCAAGCTGCGCCAGCGGAGAGCCCTCGCCGCATCCGGCATCCAGCACGGTGACCGGTTCTGTGCGGCCGTTAAGGATCAGCTTGCCGATCTGCCCGATCAGAGGATGAAAAAAGCCGCTCCGGCACACAAGATTCCGGGCTTCGAACATCGCTTTTCCGTAGTCGCTTTTGACGGATTTCGTCAATAACGAGATATAGCCCGGCTTCGCGGTATCAAAGCCATGCCGGTTCCGGCAAAGCAGCGTCCGGTTTTCGTTCATTTCCATAGCAAGCCCGCAGACGGGACATTGAAACAGAGAGCTGTGACGGCCGATCAATCGGGCGGCCGCATCGATTTTTTTCAACACCAAAAAACACCCCGTTCATTCGTTATCGTGAATGAAAAAGGCACAGCGCAAAGAAACCCTTCCCATAGCTCAAAAAAATGGGGGGCTGCCTGTTCTGTACCTTATATTAACGATAGCGAATAAACTGGATGATCATGGAAGCCTACTCTCCTTATATAACGAAACAGAGCCTTTCCATAAGCTCTGCTGTAAGTATAGCACGGATCGCCGGTTCAGTCGAACCAGCCCTTCCGCTTGAACCACCAGAACATCCCCGCCCCGATGCCGAACATGACGCCGAGCACGAAGAAGTACCCGCCATGCCATTTCAGCTCGGGCATATAATCGAAGTTCATCCCGTAAATGCCGGCGATAAATGTCAATGGCATGAAAATGGTCGTGATGACCGTGAGCGTCTTCATGATCGTGTTCATCCGGTTGGAGTTCATGGAGATGTAGCTGTCGCGCATGTCGGCGGTCATGTCCCGGTTCGATTCGATCATCTCCGCCAGCTTGAGCAGGTGGTCGTACACGTCCGTAAAATAAAACAGATGCTCCTTGACGCCCTCGATCCGCTCCGAGTTCACGACCCGGTACAGCAGATCGCGCATCGGCACGATCGTCCGCCGCAATTTCAGCAATCGTCCCCGAATTTCGAAAATATCGTCCATCATTTGCTGCACCGAACGCTTGCGGCTTCCGGCCTCAATTCCCAGCAGCTCGTCCTCCAGCTCATACACCGCCGGAAAATATTCGTCCACGAGCTTGTCCATCACCAGATAGGCCGCGTACAGATGTCCTTTCTCCTGGCAGGAAGGCTGCTCCTGCATGCGCTGCCACGCCTCGTCAAGCTCCGGCTGCTGGCCGAAGTGAAACGTCACCAGAAAGCGGCTGCCGAGAAACATATCCACCTCCTGCGCCGACAGCGTACGGGGATTCAGCGCGTGCAGCACGAAAAAATGGACGGTTTCGTAATGGTCCACCTTCGGCCGCTGCAGCAAATGATAGCAATCCTCGATCGCAAGCGGGTGGAAACGAAAATGGCTTTCCAGCAGCTTCGCTTCTTGCTCCGTCGGTTGATTGAAATCGACCCAATACCAGGCGATGTCGGGATCGTCCAGCCTCTCCAGCCCAATATCGGTAAGTAAATCTGAATCGTGAGTAACGGCGCATATCCGCAGCAAACCCGCTCACCTGACCTTATGTTCAATTATTCCGTCCTGTAAGCCAGTATACCCGATTTTGCGGGCATGGAAAATTGGGGCATCGAGGGGAAAGCGGTTAGAAAAATACGCATTGGTTAACTTGGATATTGTCGAAAATGGTCGAATTGTGTTTTAATGAAGTACATAAAAGCGATAATCGGGGGACATAAGGCGGTGAAAGACAACCCGGCCATGCCGGGACGGAGAGTCAAGATCGGGACAGTGTGACAACAATAGCCGGAAGGCTGCGTTAGTGGAAACTACATAAGACTCCGAAAGAGGTCGTCGACAACATGAATATCATCCGCCAATGGATTTCTGCCACACACATTAGGAAAAGCATTTCCACCAAGCTGGCTATAGCTATGCTTGCCGTCATTATCCTCTCCTCGTGTCTCACCGGCTATCTGATTTATTCTCATACCAGCCGTCTGCTGCAGAACGAAATCGAAACGAATCTGGCCACCAAGAGCGAAGCGATCGCCGATCAGGCAGGCGCCTTGTTCAAGGAAAAGGGAACGCTGGTCCGTCAAATGGCCACCAATCAGGAAATCGTCAACTATTTAAAAACCGTGCAGCTCCGCGATCATGCGCAAAGCGTCCCTCTCTATAAAAGCGTGGCCACGACCCTGAATGAAATTTCCGCAACGGACAAAACGATAGCGTTTACATGGATTGCCAGCGACAAAGGGGGCTTCTATGTCGGCAGCGGCGGCGCGTTGTCCAAGCCGGACTATGAAGTGAAGCAGCGGCCCTGGTACGCGGCAGCGTCCAAGGCGAAGGACATGGCCTATACCGATCCGTATCTCGATGCGCAGAGCGGCAAGCTGGTCGTCAGCATCCTGCACCCGGTAAGGGACGGAGGAGCATTGATCGGCTTTGTGGCCATCGATTTGTTTTTGGACACGCTTCCGCAGATTATGGAGTCGTACAAGCTCGGACAGAGCGGTTATACCTTCCTTCTCGATAATAACGGCACGATGATGTACCATCCGGACAAAGAATACGTCATGAAGCGGAAGCTTGGCGAGATGGCCGGCGATCTCGGGCAGCTCGCGGCGCAATTGGACAAGAATGAAGCAGGCTTGATGTTCGGGAAAGACGACAACGGGACGGCCGCGTATTTCGGCTATTCCACCGTACCGCTCACCGGCTGGAAGGTCGTCAGCGTCATGCCGGAAGCCGAAGCGCTGGCAGGCTTGCGGTCTTTTGTCTGGACAACGATCCTATATTTCGCGGGTTCGACGTTCGTGCTGATCTCGGCCGTTTATTTGCTGCTTCGTTACATGCTGCGCACCATCCCGAAAATGTCCGAAACGATCAAGCAAATCTCGCATGGCGATTTGACACCGACACTGGAAGTGGACAGCCAGGACGAGGTCGGGCAGGTGGCTGATAATCTCAACCGGATGCTGGATGCGTTCTCCGTGATGATCAACCGGTTCCACCTGGCTTCCGAACAAATGGCCGCCGCCTCGGAGCAGCTTACGGCTTCCTCCGTCGAATCGGTCCGGGCCTCCGATCACATCAGAGCGGCGGTGAAGGAAATGACCGACGGCGGCGAAAGTCAGCTGAACAGCGCCGTAGAAACCTCCCGGGCGATGGAGGAAATGGCGATCGGGGTCCAAAGGGTGGCCGAATCGTCCAGCATCGTGGCGGAAGTATCGGATGCGTCCATGCAGGAAATCAAGGAAGGGCACCGGGCGATTCAGGAGGCGGTCGGCCAAATGAAGTCGATCCGCGAATCGGTAGGCCAGACGGCGCACGATATGCAGCAGCTGTACGATTATTCGCAGAAGATTACCGACATTATCGGCATGATCGCCGATATTTCCAACCAGACGCAGCTGCTCTCGTTGAACGCTTCGATCGAAGCGGCGCGGGCGGGCGAGCACGGCAGGGGATTTGCCGTCGTCGCGGGCGAAGTGAAGAAGCTGGCCGAGCAGTCCGCGATGTCGGCGCAGGGCATTTCGCAATTGGTGAAAAACATTCAGCTTTCCGCCCAAAAAGCGACGCAAACGATGCAGAAAGGCGTTAAGGATGTGGAGCAGGGCTCGGAGGTGATCGATTCGGTCAGCACCGTATTTAAGAACATTACGGGGACTTTCCAGGCGATCGCCGTTCAGATTCAGGACGTGACCGCAACGGCCCAACAGATGGCTGCCGGAACCGAGCAAGTAGCGGCTTCCATGGCGGACGTCGTAACGAATCATCGAATGCATGTTCAGCATTCCGCCGGGATTTCGGCTTCGGCCCAAAGTCAATATGAGACGATGAAAGACATTTCCGCCTTGGCCGAATCGCTAAGCAAGATGGCGGAAGAGCTGATGCATTCGCTATCGCGATTTAAAACACGGCCGAGTGCCGTTTTGACAAGCGACGAGAATTCCGAATCGTAAAGAAGCGCAGGGAGCCGCAGGCAGGAACCGGGCGGGAAGCTCCTGCCGTGTACGGAAGCTAAGGACGGATCGTGACCCGCGTGCCGAGGCGGACAAGACGGGAAAGCGCCAGCACGTCCTCGTTGTACATGCGGATGCAGCCTTTGGAGACGGCGCGGCCGATGGACGCCGGGTTGTTCGTGCCGTGGATGCCGTAATGCGGGCGCGACAGGCCCATCCAGAATGCGCCGAACGGTCCGCCCGGATTCGGTACTTTGTTCACAATCTTGTATTCGCCAACGGGCGACTGCGTCAGCACTTTGCCGACCGCGACCGGATACGAACGGATCACCCGGTCGCCCTCCAGCAGATGAAGCATCCGTTGTGACAAATCGACGATAATGCGGTATGGCATAGGAAGCAGCTCCTTCGCATAAAATTCGCAAGTATGCTACTACCATATGCACAACAGCCTATCGGGGCGACGGACAGAAGAGCTTCATTTTCAATTAAAACAAAACGAAAACCAATAAAAAGAATAACAACACAATAGCTTAACGTGTATTTAATATGTATTTTACAAAACTCCTTTATAGTTAGGATAACGGGCTAAGCCCAAGGTGTCATATCCAATTAAAGGAGAGAGAATGACGTGAAAAAGTCTCTATCGCTTATGGTCATCCTTACGCTGGCGCTTTCCATGCTGCTGGCCGCTTGCGGAAAAACGGAGCCTGCGCCAAAAGGGCAGGCTGCGGAAGCGGGCAATACCGGAAGCGCGGGCGCCGATGCGGGCATCGATACGAAAAGCAAAGAGCTCACGGTGTATACCGCGCTGGAAGACGATCAGATCAAAAAGTATCTGGAGACGTATAAAGCGAAGCATCCGGATGTGAAGCTGAACATCGTTCGCGATTCGACGGGCGTCATTACGGCGAAGCTGATTGCGGAGAAGGATAACCCGCAGGCCGATGTCGTGTGGGGGCTTGCCGCAACGAGCCTGCTCGTCTTGGATCAGAACGGAATGCTTGAAGGCTATTCGCCGCAGGGCGTCGACCGGGTTTTGCCGGACTTCAAGGATAAGAACAGCCCGACGCGCTGGGTCGGCATCGACGCTTGGGAAACGGCGTTCATCGTGAACAAGAAAGAGATGGAGAAGCGCGGCCTCCCGGTTCCGCAAAGCTACGCCGATTTGGTTAAACCGGAGTACAAGGGCTTGATTACGATGCCGAATCCCGCCTCCTCCGGAACCGGCTTCCTGACCGTGTCGGGGCTCGTGCAGTTGGAAGGCAAGGACAAAGCGTGGGCGTACATGGATAAGCTGCACGACAACATCGCGATGTATGTGCATTCCGGCTCCAAACCGGCGAAGATGGCCGGAACGGGCGAGTACCCGATCGGGATCTCCTTCGGCTACCGCGGGATACAAGAGAAGAAAACCGGCGCACCGGTCGAGGTCGTGTTTCCGAAGGAAGGCTCCGGCTGGGATGTCGAGGCCAATGCGCTGCTTAAGAAGAAAACGGTCAAGCAGGCGGCCAAAGACTTCCTCGATTGGGCCATCAGCGACGATGCCATGAAGGAATACGGCAAAAACTATGCGATTCTGGCCGTGAAAAGCGACGGCAGCCAAATTCCGGAAGGCTATGATCAAGACCCGATCAAGCAGTTGATCAAGAACGACCTGAACGAGGCGGCCAAAAACCGCGAAAGCGTCTTGAACGAGTGGAGCAAGCGCTACGACAACAAGAGCGAAGCCAAGAAGTAGCATCTAGCCGAACAAATCCCAACCAAATGAAAGCGCAGAGCCCTGGGTTCTGCGCTTTTTTGTCCCAACCTCCAGTAAAAACAACGTAAACACAATTAAACAAAACAAATAACATAATCTTTACTTGTGTTTGATACTCCGTTAACAAAACCGGCCTATACTTGGTTTTAGAAGCAAGCAAGCCGATCCCTCGTCGGGACGGTCTGAAGGAGGCTTTTATGCAACCGTATTTATCGATCCGGCAGTTGTCCAAATCATTCGGTTCGTTCACGGCGTTGAAGCAGGTCAATCTCGATATGAACAAAAACGAATTCGTCTGCCTGCTCGGCCCGAGCGGCTGCGGCAAGACGACGCTGCTCCGCCTGATCGCCGGTCTCGAAAGCCCGACCGAAGGCCGGATTGCCGTAGACGGCAAAGATATTACCGCTCTGCCGCCGGCGAAACGGAATTTCGGCATGGTCTTCCAGTCGTACGCCTTGTTCCCGAACCTGACGGCTTACCAGAACGTCGCTTACGGGCTGCAGAACAAGAAGTGGTCCAAGAAGGACATCGATTTCAAGGTTCGCGAAGCATTCGCGCTGATCGATTTGGAGCATGTCATGCAGCGCTACCCGTCCCAGCTGTCGGGCGGCCAGCAGCAGCGCATCGCCTTGGCCCGGGCCATCGTGCTGTCGCCGGACATGCTGCTGCTGGACGAGCCGTTGTCGGCGTTGGATGCGAAGGTGCGCGTGAAGCTGCGGCAGGAAATCCGCGAGCTGCAGACGAAGCTCGGCATTACGACCATCATGGTGACGCACGATCAGGAAGAGGCGCTGACGATGGCCGACCGGATCGTCGTCATGAACAATGCGGAGGTCGTTCAGACCGGCACGCCGCAGGACGTGTACGACCGCCCGAACTGTCCGTTCGTGGCCGATTTTGTCGGGGCGGTCAACTTCCTGGAAGACGGGGTGTGGCCGGCGGGCAAGGGAGGCGAGCGGAGGTTCGCCGTCCGGCCGGAGCATATCGAGGTCAGAGCGGGCGATGCGGGCGAAGGCATCCCGGCCGTCGTCCGTAACGTCGAATTCCGCGGTCCGTTCTACCGGCTGAACCTCCAACTGCTGCATGCCGGCGCAGACGGACTGGTCACGGTGGACGTTCCCGCCCAAGCCTCCCGCGGGCTGCCGCTGGCTAAGGACGCCCGCGTCCTGCTGAACGTGCCTGCGGAGAAGCTGTTGTCGTTCCGGGCGGAAGCCTTGGCGAATTGAATCCATTGAAGGAGATGGCATCATGTGGACTGCACGAACCCGGGCGCTCAGCCCGAAAGCGGGGGGCGCGGAGCTGTGGCAGATGTCGCTTGTCGTCATCGTCGTCCTGCTGCTGCTCACATCCGTTTTGTTCCCTCTGGGCGTCTTGTTCGCCAAGGCGTTCCTGGACCGCGAAGGAGCTTTCGTCGGGCTGGCTAACTTTGTGCGTTACTTCTCCACCCCCGCGTTGTCCAAGTCGCTTGCGAATACGATCTATGTCTCGGTCGTTGCGACGGGCATCGCCGTCACGCTGGCATTTTTCTATGCGTACGGGGTGATCCGGACGGCGATCCGGGGCAAAGCGTTCTTCAAATACATCGCGCTTGTGCCGCTGTTCGCGCCTACGATGATGCACGGAATCGCGCTGACGTACTTGTTCGGCAACCAAGGTCTTGTCTCGAACGGGCTGTTCGGACTGCTGCCCGGGTTCAAAATCGAGCTGTACGGCCCGATCGGCATTATTATGGCGGAGGTCATCTACTTGTTTCCGCAGGCGTTTCTGATCTTGGCGGCGTCGCTCGCCGTAACCGACTACCGGCTGTACGAAGCGGCGGAGACGCTGGGCGCGGGCAGACTCAAGCGGCTGCTCACAGTAACGCTGCCGTCGGTCAAGTTCGGGCTTATCAGTGCGATTTTCGTCTGCTTCACCGCGTGCTTCACCGATTTCGGAGCGCCGCAGGCGGTCGGCGGGAAGTTCAACGTGCTCGCGACGGATATTTACAAACAGGTGATCGGGCAGCAAAACATGTCCATGGGCGCGGCGGTCGGCATTCTGCTGACGATCCCGGCGGTTGTGGCGTTCATAGTGGACCGGCTCGTGCAGCGCAAGCAAAATGCGCTGATCACGTCCAAATCGACGCCGTACCGGATTACGGACGGCCGCTTGCGGGACATGCTGTTCACGCTGTTCTGCGCGTTGGTGTCCGTCGGAATCCTCATTCCGCTGCTGACGATCGTCTATGCTTCCTTGGTGAACGTATGGCCTTATAATTTGACGCTGTCACTGAAGCATTTCGATTTCTCCGCGAAGGCGGCGGCCGGGTTCGAGCCGTACTGGAACAGCTTGGTTCTCTCGCTGCTGACGGCCATTCTGGGCACGCTGTTCGCCTTCGTCACGGCGTACTTGATCGAAAAAACGCGGAGGCTGCGAAGCGCCCGGCAGTTCGGCTATTTCTTGTCCATCCTGCCGCTGTCGCTGCCCGGCATGGTCGTCGGGCTGGGGTACATTTTCTTCTTCAACGAGCCGGACAACCCGCTTTATCCGCTGTACGGCACGATAGCTCTTCTGGTGCTGGCGAACGTCGTTCACTTTTTCTCGGTGCCCTTCATCACGGCAACGACGACGCTCAAGAAGCAGGACAAGGAGTTCGAGCTGGTGGCGGAGTCGATGCGGGTGCCGTTCTACCGGACGTTCCTGAAGGTGACGGTGCCGCTGTCGCTGCCGGCCATGATCGAGATGTCGATGTACTTCTTCGTCAACTCCATGGTCACGGTGTCGGCGCTCGTCTTCCTGACTTCGCCGGACTTCAAGCTGGCGGCGGTCTCTATCGTCAATATGGACGATGCGGGCGACACGGCGGCCGCCGCGGCCATGTCGGTGCTGATCCTGGGAACGAATATGGCCGTCCGGCTGCTCTACGAGCTGATTCTGCGGGGTGTGAAGCGGCGGACGGGAGCTTGGCAAACGCATAAATAGGTTGGAAAGGATGAGGATCATGACGATTCAAGGGGTTATTTTAGACTGGGCGGGAACCGCAGTCGATTACGGCTGCTTCGCGCCGGTGGCGGTATTCGTGGAAGTGTTCGCGAAGCGGGGAATTACGCTGACGGCCGAGGAAGCGCGCGGGCCGATGGGGATGCTGAAGCGCGATCATCTGCGCGAGCTGTGCCGATTGGATAGCGTGGCGGAGCAGTGGAAGGCAGCCTTCGGCCGGGCGCCGGAGGAAGCCGACGTCGATTCGCTGTACGCGGATTTCGAGCTGATGCTGTTTGGCATCCTGAAGCAGTATGCGACTCCGATTCCGGGAGCGGTCGAGCTGGTGGCGCGGCTGCGGTCGCAAGGGATCAAGGTTGGCTCGACCACGGGCTATACGACGGAGATGATGGAGATCGTCGCCGCCGAGGCGAAGAAGCAGGGCTATGCGCCGGACGGGCTGGTAACGCCGGACGAAATGCCTGCGGGCCGGCCGTATCCGTGGATGATCTACGAGAATGCGATCCGGCTTGGCATTTACCCGATGAAGCATATCGTTAAAGTCGGAGATACGATCAGCGATATCCGCGAAGGGCTGAACGCCGGAGTATGGACGGTCGGTATTCTCAAAGGCAGCAGCGAGCTCGGCATGGCGGAGGCGGAAGTAAGCGCATGCGACCCAGCCGTTCTAAAGCGGAAGCTTGAAGAGATCGAGCGGCGTTACCGGTCGGAGGGGGCGCACTATGTGATTGATTCCATCGGCGCGTTGGACCCGGTCATTGCAGACATCAACCGGCGCTTGGCGGCAGGGGAATCCCCATGCTCCACAGCGGCCGCAGCGAAAGGATGAGCTTTCATGACAGAAACGATGACAGTCCCGGCGATGCCGGATAATCCCTACCTGTTACTGACGCCGGGCCCATTGTCTACGACGAAGCGGGTGAAGGCGGCCATGCTGAAGGACTGGTGCACGTGGGACCGCGAGTACAACGACCTGGTACAGGACATTCGCGGCAGGCTGGTCCGGCTGGCGACGACGGAGGCGGACCGGTATACGGCCGTACTGATGCAGGGAAGCGGCACGTTCGTCGTAGAATCGGTGATCGGTTCGGCGATCCCGGCGGACGGCAAGCTGGCCGTCCTCATTAACGGAGCTTACGGCGAGCGGATCGCGCAAATGGCGGAGCGGCTGCGCATCCCGACCGTCCGGATCGCGCTCGGCGAGACCACGCCTGCGGACGCGGCTGCCTTGGAAACCGTCTTGGCCGCGCAGCCGGACATTACGCATGTGGCCGTCGTTCATACGGAGACGACGACCGGGATGCGCAATCCGCTGGAGGACATCGCCCGGACGGCGAAGAAGCACGGCAAAACGCTGATCGCCGATGCGATGAGCAGCTTCGGCGGCATCGCCATCGACGTGTCGGCGCTCGGAATCGATTTTTTGATCAGCAGCAGCAACAAGTGCATTCAAGGCGTTCCCGGCTTCGGCTTCGTCATCGCGAAAACGGAGGAGCTGGCCGCTTGCGCCGGACGCGCCCGCTCGATTTCACTGGACCTGTACGATCAATGGGACACAATGGAACGGCAGCAGGGCAAGTGGCGGTTCACCTCGCCGACCCATGTCGTGCACGCGTTCCACGAAGCGCTGCTGGAGCTGGAGGACGAGGGAGGCATCGCGAAGCGGCAGCAGCGGTACGAGAACAACCAGCGCCTGCTGGTGCGGGGGATGGAGGAGCTTGGATTTCAGGCGCTGCTTCCGGCTTCGTGCCAATCGCCGATCATCACTTCGTTTGTATACCCGGCGCATCCGCAGTTCGCGTTTGCGGAATTTTACGCACGGATGAAGCTTGAAGGCTTCGTGCTGTACCCGGGCAAAATCTCGTCCGCGGATACATTCCGCATCGGCAATATCGGGGACGTGCATGCGGACGATATCGGGCGGCTGCTGGAGGCGGTCGGTCGGAACCGGTTCTGGCTATAAAGCCGCGGACCGGAAAATCGTGTAAGCCGCGGCGCCCGGGTGCTATAATGCAAGTATCATAAGCAGGGCTGGAGGTTGCGCCGAATGTCTTTGGTGGGGGAAGAACGCAAGGATTTCATTTTGAACACGCTCAATCTGGAAGGAAAAGTAAAAACGTACGAGCTGGTCGAAAAGCTGAAGGTATCTTCGGAGACGGTCCGCCGGTATTTGGAGGAACTGGAGGCGGAGAACAAGCTGAAGCGGGTCTACGGCGGCGCGGTCAAAATCAATCTGGCGCGGGAAGAGCCGCCGCACCTGAAGCGGGAAGAGCTGTACGCCGAGGAGAAGAAGCGGATCGGCCGGGCGGCTGCGTCTCTGGTGGAGGACAACGACGTGATCTTCATCGACGACGGCACGACGACCCAGCAGATGATTCATTTTTTGCTCAATAAGAAAAATATTACGGTGCTGGCCTTTTCCGCTCCGGCGCTCTATCTGCTCATCGATTACAAGAATAAGGAGCTGTTCTCCGGCGACGTTTATTTTATCGGAGGCAAGGTCAACGCCGCGCAGGCGCGGGTGTCCGGCTCGATGGCCGAACGGATGGTCGAGCAGTTTTATGCGGACAAGGCGTTTATCTCGATCGACGGGATTATGGTGAACCGCGGAATTACCAGCTTCGACGCCGAGCGGGGGCAGCTCGCGCGCAAGCTGATCGAGCATTCCAAGCAATCGATCGTGATGACCGACCGCTCGAAGATCGGCGAGGGACAGTTTTACAAGCTGGCCGATCTCAAGGAAATCGACATCATTATCAGCGATGTCAGCATGCCGAAGGAATGGGGGGCCGACCTTCAAGCTTCGGGCGTGACTTGGATCCATGCCGTGTAACGGAGCAGGTGCTTGCCTTGCGTCGCCGTGCAGCCGCCGCTCCCCCAATGAAAATCGTCTCCCTGAGGGCTGAAAGCCAAGGGGGTTATCCGGAAGCCAATGCTTCCGGATTTCGTCATTTTGTCGGGCGAGCGGCATGAACGCCGTTTTTTGGCGATGAGCAGATTGAAGAGAATGGGATGATACAAATGGATCGGGATTTATTTGAGGCAATGCATTCAAGTGCGGACAAGTTTAAAAAGATCGCGGAAGAAAATAAGGAACCAACGCTTCTTGATCAATTTTTTGCAAATAAGTACGTTAAGGCAGGTCTTAAGACCATGCTTTTCATGATTGCAGCCGTCTTTTGCGTTTTGCTGGTTCTCTACTTGCTAATGGGCGGGATGGTCTTTTTAATGCTGGATGCCATTGTCAAGCAATTCTCGTCCGAGGAAAAGAGAGTGCAGGAAGAACTGGCCATTCATTTGAAAAACAAATATCAGGAAGAATTCAGGATTGAAAAGGTCGAGTATAACGGCACGCTTGACGAGTATCGTGCTGAAGTACATTCTGTTGCAAAACCCGATTATACGATCAGAGTGGATATTTCGGAGAAAAATAAGCAGTTCATGTTTAGAGACGACTATGTGCATGCTTTTTGGAACGCTGAACTGAAGGAGACGTTTTATCCGAAACTGCAAGAGCTGCTTCCGGAGGAAAAATACCGCATAAAAAAAGTATCGGACTCCCATTCCCTATACGGAGAGTTTCCGGACGAGAACGCCATTATTTTTGGAGCCAAGTATATTTCTTTTCAAGAAGCGATTGACCGGCAGCTTGTTTATCTGGATGTCCGATATGAAAGAATGGAAGAGGGGACGGCTGCTGGAGACGAATTGAAAAATGTGCACCAAGTGGTCGAACTGGCGAAAAGTTTTCATATGAACAGGATGTGGATTGAAATACGGTCTAAAAAAGATAGAAGGGAACTAAGCTGTCGAATCAACGACGCGAATAGCATCGCCAGCATGGCCGATCTGGAAAAGGTTTGCGAGTAAACGCCCCCCTCAAAGGGGGAGGGATTAATGCCTTTGGCGCGGTACGCCGGGCTTCATTCGCTTCCCCGCCCGTCTCTGTTCATACCTCGCTGCTCCTCTTTGGCCGCAGCCGCTTTTGTAAAATGCGCCTCGATTTTTTTGCTGAGAAACAGCGAACCCCCGATAAACAACACCACATAGAGCAGCTGGAGCGGCTCGCGGACGAATCGTTCCAGATCGTGCCCAATGTACGAGACGGAGAAAATCATAATCGCTTTGCCTGCGGCCACGGCGATCAGAAACGTATGCAGCCGCATGCGCGCGACGGCGGCCGCCATATTGACAAGCACGAACGGACCGACCGGAAACACGCTCAGCAGAAACACATAGCTGAACCCGTTATGGCGGACCCACCGCATGCTTTTTTCGACTTTGGGCTTGCGCTTCCAGCGCTCGAAGTACGGATGGTCCGCCGCTTTGCGAATGATGAGGAAGGTCGTCAGGCAGCCGGCGATCATCCCGATCCACGAATACAGAAAGCCGAACCATAAGCCGTATACCGCCGCGTTGACTCCGACGATAACCAGCGTAGGCAGCGGAGGTACGAACGACTTGGCGAACGTGAGCAGGATGCCGGGAAGCGGCCCCAGGGAGCGGTACTGCTCCAGCCAATGCTTGATGTTGTCCTCTGTCAAATGCTCGATGATTGAAAAATCCATGGCGATGCGATCACCCGAGTCCGGTTAGATTTTGTGCCAAGCGGCCGTCACGATGTATTCGGGCCAGGGCCTTTTCCTTGGAGCGTAAACGTTCTGGCCGCTGCGAGCGAGCCGTCCTTCCCCTATTGCCCTCTATCCTATACCTCGAACCATAGGTTTCGCAGTCGCTCGGCAATCGTTCTTGCTCATAAAGATCGTAACGCAGTCTCGGATCGAAGGGAAGACAGGCCACAATAATGACACAGATGGCGATCGTGATCCATCCCCATTTTTCCAAATGCCCCCGCCCCCAGTCCTGCCGGGCTGCACTTACCGGAACCGGTCCGTCACGTTTCCAGTAACACCTTGCCCGTCTCGGTCAAGTCGTATCCGCTGATGGAGCGCAGCTCGCCGAGAAAAGCGTCCGATTGCAGGATGCGCCGGACCGCTTCGATCCATTCGCGGTTTTCCGGCTTCTTCAGCATCACGAGATCGTAGCGCTCCCGGATCAGCGGGACGAAGTCGACGCCTCCGACGATGCTTGCCGCTTTCTCGATTCCGACTCCGACATCGGCCTCGCCTGTAGCGACTTTGCCGGCCACGCCCATATGGCTCGATTCCTCCGCCGCATAGCCCGCCACGCTTTCCGGTGCAATGCCGTGCAGCCGGAGCTGCTCGTCCAGCAGCACGCGGGCGCCGGAGCCTTTCTCCCGGTTGGCGATGCGCAGGCCGGGCTGTGCGAGATCGTCCCAGCTCCGCAGACCTTTCGGATTGCCCTGCGGCACGTAAAACCCGGCATTCCGGGTAAGCAGATGCACGACGATATACGGAAAGCCGACCAGCAGCTTGCGGATATACGGAATATTGTATTCCCCGGTATCGCCGTCCAGCAGATGCGTGCTCACAATATCGGATTCGCCGCGGTACATCGAGATCAGGCTGTCCAAGCTGCCGACGTACGAGCGCAGCGGGCGGATGCCGGGCGCTTGTTTCTCCAGATGCTTGGCCAGAATGTCGAGGCTGATGTCCTGCCCCGTGATGACGAGCGGACGGCTGCCCGGAGACAAACCGGCCTCCGGCCTTGAGGAACCGGACGGCCCTGGAGCGGCTGCGGGCGGCATGCGGCCTTCGCGGGCCCTTGCTTTATAGGCTTCCAGCTCCGCGGCGTCGATACGCATTTGCTTGCCGACGCGGTAGGCGGGAAGCTCGCCCTTTTTAATCAGGTCGTACACCGTCAGCTTGGATATTTTCAAAAGCTTCGCGATTTCTTCGGTTGTATAGGAAACGTCGTTGGTCATGACGCGGAAACCTCCTGCCCTGCATTCGTCTTCGTAGGCCATGCCCGCATTCCCGGCTTGGACACAAAGTCGTCACGTCTATCATACGATGGATGCGGCAGCGATTCAAACCGCTGTTTACAGGGTTCCTTTGTTTCGCTTATAATGAATTCCATGTTAATTATACCTAGTTATATCTAAACATAATTAAATAGATAGGAGAGAGGATATTGTGCGTAAAATCGCCGCTTCTTGTTTATTCCTGCTGCTTGCTTTATCTTTAGCCATCGGGCTTGCGGGCTGTGGCGAAGCCAAGCCGAATCCGGCGGATGCGCCGAAGGCCGGGCAAGACAACAAACAGGCCGTCCCTGCCGACAAGGTCGAGCTGACCGTCTCCGCCGCGGCGAGCTTGACCGACGCGCTCAAGGAAATCCAGACCGCTTATGAAAGCAAGAACGCGGGCATCAAGCTGAACTTCAACTTCGGGGCCTCCGGCGCGCTGCAGCAGCAGATCGAGCAGGGCGCTCCCGCCGACGTGTTCCTGTCCGCCGCCGCCAAAAATATGAAAGCGCTGGTGGACAAGCAGCTTGTCGATGCGGCGCAGCACAAAAACCTGCTCGTCAACGAGCTCGTCGTCGTCGTACCGGAAGGCGGCCGAGCGCAGATCGGCACGGTGGACGATTTGGCGAAGCCGGAAGTGAAGCACGTCGCCATCGGGGAGCCGGAATCCGTACCCGCAGGCGGTTACGCCAAGGAAGCGCTGACGAACGCGAAGCAGTGGGACGCTTTGCAGCCGAAGCTCGTCATGGCGAAAGACGTGCGGCAGGTGCTGACCTACGTCGAATCGGGCAACGCGGAAGCGGGCTTCGTCTACAAGACCGATGCGCTCACATCCAAGAAGGTGAAGATCGCCTTCAACGTCGATCCGAAAACCTACAAGCCGGTCGAATATCCGGCCGGTATCGTCAAGGCGACGAAGCACGCCAAGGAAGCCGAAGCCTTCTACACGTATCTGCAAAGCAAAGAGGCGGCTGACGTGTTCGCGAAGTACGGCTTCACCGTCCCTGCCGGGAAGTAGCCGGCATGCCTGGCATCGATTGGAACGCTTTTTTGTCGCCGGTCCTGCTGTCGGTCAAAGTATCGCTGGCGGCGAGCGCGCTGGTGTTCGTCTTGGGGATCGCTGCGGCATGGGGCTTGTCCCGCCGGACGTTTCCGGGCAAAACGCTGCTGGAGACCGCGCTGATGCTCCCGTTGGTGCTTCCTCCGACCGTGATCGGCTTCATCCTGCTGGTGCTTCTCGGCAAGAAGAGCTGGTTCGGCCGCTGGATCGAAGCCTGGTTCGCGGCTCCGCTCATCTTCACATGGTGGGCCGCCGTCATCGCTGCGGTCGTGGTCGCGTTCCCGCTCGTGTACCAAACGATGAAGGTCGGCTTCGCTTCGGTCGAACGCAGCCTGGAGGACGCCGCGCGTTCCGCGGGCGCAGACGAGTGGCAGGTGCTCCGCTACATTACGCTGCCGCTGGCCTGGCGCTCCCTCGCTACCGCTTATATCCTGGGCTTCGCCCGGGCGCTCGGCGAATTCGGGGCGACGCTGATGATCGCCGGGAACATCCCGGGCAAGACGCAGACCGTTCCGACCGCGATCTATATGGCGGTGGAATCCGGCCGCATGACGCTCGCGTGGTGGTGGAGCGGCTCGATCATTGTTATTTCGTTTATGATGATGCTGATTGTGAATAAAAGAAAGTAAGACCACGGAATCGATCCGTGGTCTTCTTGTTATTGGCTTGCGTTACACGCCCATCGGGGCACGGGTGCCGCCGGCGGTTTTGTTGGGATCGTGACCGTCCCCGCCTTTGTTCAGCTTACGGAACGCTTTGCGGAGGTAAGGCAGCACGTAGTAGTCGCCGCCGAATTTGCCGGCGTTGGCTCCTGCGGCCAAGACGATGAAGCCGAGGAGGACCATCCAAGGGTTCGTGCTTACGGTTCCGGCGAACAGGAACATGAAGTTCATCATTAATCCGAAGAACGCGGCCGCCGTCGTCAGTGTCCCGAGAATTAAGCCGAGGCCGACGAGGAATTCACCGAGCGGGATCATGAAGTTGATCAGCTTCACGTTAGGCAAAGCGAAGTTTTGCAGGAACGCCGTGAAGGTCGGGTAAATCAATTCGTTTGTGGCCTTGTCCATTGCCGGTTTGGCAATAGCGCCCTTCAGGAAGCCGGTGGCGTCGAATCCGCCGGTCAGTTTGTGAAATCCGGCCGTCAGCCATGTCCAGCCGACATATACGCGTAATACGAACAGTAATCCGGCAGCATACACGTTTTCTCTTAGCCATTTCATAAGCATCATAATCGCTCCCTTTGTTATCAAATTGTGTCTAAATTTTGACACATTCATTTTTTTCATTATTGCACATCGCTAAAGAGATGAAGAGGGATAAATTACCATCATTAAGGGATAATATCCATTTAAACTTACAGGATTAGACGGTCTCTCGAAGTCATTCGGCTTTTCATCAGAATTAGTGAAAATATTCACAAATTACTGTAAAGAAAAGTCGTTCGCTTGCCTTTTAATAAGATAAGAGCCTTTCTTAAAGGCAAGATCGGCTGCTATAGCAGTGTCGTCGGCCGGAGCGGGAACGAAGCACGGTGTTCATATCGCATGTTCCTTTCCTTTGATTGATGTCGGGATTTGCTTCCTCCCTACGCCTTTACTATAGCATGTCCAAGAGGAAAATGATGTGAAAAAAATCACACAGTCGAAAAGTGGATTATCCTGTCGCTTTGCCGTTGCATTGTCAATGGTCCGCGCGTCAATCCGAAGGGTCCGGACTGCGGCGATTCGCGGGGGCTCCTTCTTGTGCCACAACTCGTACTGCAACGGATACCGGGCCGCGGCACGCAACCAAAATACGGCGGACAGCTCCACCGGCAATATCGGCTTCCGCTGTGCGGCGGATGCGGAACGGCACAATCGCCGGAATATGGCTCAGCCCAGAAAGAATGGGTCCGTCGAAAGGAATGATCCCCCACACTCGTCCATACCGGTCATTCATCGTTCACATACATTGATACTATGAATGTCCGACATGGAGAGAATGGCGGATATTCAATTTTATTGAAGGAGTGATCATGGTGGGCTATTACGGCGGTTTCACATCCACGGGCGTCATCCTGGTTCTGTTCATTCTGCTCGTGATCATCAGCTGCAGCGTTTTGTTCATCTAAGCTTCGCGCGCGAAAGCAACGGCAACAAGCCGAGCCGGACACCTGTGAGGGCCCGGCTCTTTCCATTTGAAGCCGCGTTTTCACTTGCAAAAAATATGGCGGCCGATTTGTTTAATTTGCGGTCTGGACCAGATCCATTTCGAGGTGGCCGTGGCCGGATTGAAATAGTACAGCGCTTCGCCTGAAGGGTCCCAGCCGTTCACGGCGTCATGGACCGCTTTGTAGGCCGTGCTGTCCGGCGTCAGCCAGATCTGGCCGTCGTTCACGGCGGTGAATGCCCCGGGCTGAAAAATAACGCCCGATACGGTATTCGGAAACTGCGGACTGTAGAGCCGGTTCAAAATGACGGCGGCCACCGCCACTTGCCCGGTATAGGGCTCGCCCCGGGCTTCCCCGTAAACCGTGCGGGCCATCAGCGTAATATCTTCGCTGCTGAACGCGGAGCCCGAAGCCCGCCAATGCTTGGTCGCCTGCCAGAGCTTGTTCTGCGTCTGCGGCCCGGCAATCCCGTCAACGGTGACGCCGAATCGGTCCTGAAACCAAAATACCGCACCTTGTGTTTGCTTCCCGAAGATGCCGTCTATGCTTCCGTTGTAGTATCCGAGAAACTTCAGACGTCCCTGCAGCTCGTAAACGTCGTCGCCGCGGGAGCCAAGACGGAGCGTTTGTCCGCTGAACGAAAGTCCGGGTGAGGGAGCAGGAAGCAGCACGGGGGCCAAGACAAGAACGAGGCATAGAATTGCTTTCAGCCGCAATCCGTTCCACCTGCGATGCAAATGCAGCACCTCCCTGCATTAATTTGGAACGGATTTCAAGATTTATGCATCATTCGGCAGCCGGGGCCACGAGCATTTTTGGAGTAAAGAGGTTTACCTTTATTAAAGCTCCAGAGGCGCATTTATCTTGCTGCCCGCAAGAACGGCTTCCGTCAGAACACGGAAAGCGGCGACCCATTGACAACGAGAATGATAACCATTATCATTTGTAATATACATGTTATTGAGAATCATTATCATATAATATAAGGAGGGCCGTCCGTGGGTTTGCTGTATGAGCTGATCAGGCAAAGAAACCTTAGCCGGGCAGGCAGCATTCCGGACCGTTCGACTCCCGTCAGACCACAGCCGCAGCCGGAAGAGCGCCGGTACGGTTCATACATAAAGAGGGTATCGGTTCAAGGGTCGGAAGAGGGGAAGGCTCAGGGGAGCATCGAAAGTGCGCCTGAGCGCAAATAAAAGGAAGGGGAAGGGACATGGAGCAGGCAAGGAACGAAGCGCTGGCGGAGCGGGCTCTCGGCGAGCTGGAGGCGCAGTTTTTTTTCATACGGGGGCTTCCCGATGAGGGGGAGCTATCGGTCAAGCTGGCACAGCTGTTCGAACGCCGGCATGCGGACATGCTTCTGGTGAAGTACGGCAAGCACATTCGCGCGTTGGATGAGCAAGCGCCGGCCACTTATTTTAGCGGCTGGCTCGGGATGCTGTGCGCGGCGCAGCAGTATATGATCAGCCGGTATGATGCGGCGTTCGACTTTTCGCCGGGCAATCTGACGGTGAATTTGTATCAAAAGGAAGGCCGGCCGGTGTTCGGGTTCCGGCTCCATGACGCGAAGACGTTGTCGGTGCCTGCGGGGGACCGGGCCGGGTGGAGACGTCAAGTGCTCACCGCCTTGTATGGAGAGACGCTTCGGCCGCTGCTCGTATCGTTGGCGCAAGCGGCAGGGCTCGATGCGGGGCAATTATGGGGACAGATCGCGACCCGGATGTACTATGTACGTGATATGACTCTTGCCCAAGCGGATAGCGAAAAGCTTCGGGCCAAGCTGACGGAGGACTTTCAGGCGCTGCTGTCCGACTTGACGCCGGACGTGTTCGGCCGGCCGCGGCACCCGCTCGATGTGAAGTTCCGCTACGTCGACGACCCGCGCAAGCCCGGAGAGCGGCTGCGGATGAAAGTCAGCTGCTGTCTCGCTTACAAGACGGATACGGACCACGGATATTGCTATACCTGTCCGCGGATGAGCGGCACTGAGCGCGAAGAACGGAAGCTCAAGCTGCTCGCGGGCGCGAAATAACGAGAATCGAAGGCAGACACGATAAAAATACACGCACGAAAGGCTCTCTCAGGAGATTGCCCGTTAACGAAAAGGAGGCTCGAAACATGCCGTCGATTTTGGTCGTAGGAGCGGATCATTTGGGCAATATGCCCGATCATCTGGCGAATATCGGTTTTGACGAAGTGATGCATATGTCCGGACGCAAATGCCAAATGGTGAAGAAGGGGATTCCGGAAAAGGTGGACGCGGTGCTTGTGCTGACGGATTACGTCAACCACAATCTGACCAAAGCCATCAAGCAGCAAGCGAAGGAACAGGAAGTGCCGATTTATTATGCGAAGCGTTCGTGGTGCTCGGTGCAGAAGGCGCTCTGCTCCTGCGCGGACGGCTGCGAATGGCTGAAAAAGGGCGGAGCCGCCCATTAAACGCAGAATGCCCGCCGGAGGATGCCGGCGGGCTTTTTCGTTAAGAGAAGCCCTCTGCCATCAGGCTTCGTAGGTTAAGCGGCGAAGCATCTGCTCCACCTTGCGCAAGTGGGAGGCGACGCGTTCCCGGGCAAGGGCGGCGTCCTGCAGCCGGACCGCGTCGACGATGGCCCGGTGCTCTTCGGAGAGCCGGGTCGTCTGGCTCTGCTCCGCGAACAGCCACAGCCGGCGGCTTTCCCGCATTGCCGGACCCATGGTCAGGAAGAGCGTCTCCAGCGTGCGTACGAGCAGCTCGTTGCCGGAGGCTCCGGCCAGCTTCAGGTGAAACCGGATATCGCATTGCTCCAGCTTGTCCTCGTCCGTCAGGAAAGCCATGTCGCCGAGGATCTTGTCCAGTTCGTTCAAATGGTCGTTGCTGCGGCGCTCCGCGGCCAGTGCCGCGCCTTCGGTTTCCAGAATGAAGCGCAGTTCAAGCCATTGCCGGAGCTGCTCCACGTTCCCGATCTCGGGCGCTTCGATCTGAAGCGCGCCGCTATTGCGGAGCACGAACGTTCCGCCTCCGTGGCGGACGTCCACCCAGCCGTGCGCTTTAAGCGACATGAGCGCTTCCCGGATCGTGGAGCGGCCGACGCCGAACTTCACGGCCAGCTGCTCGACCGAGTCGATCCGGGAACCGACCGGCCAGACGCCCTGCTCAATCTGCTCGCGAAGGGCGTCGGCGACGATTTCATAGCCTTTGCGGATCATGAATGCTCTTCCTTTCTCATGCGGACAAAATCGATGAAGCGGGTGCCCTGATACGTCAGCTCGCCGAAGTCCCCTTCGACCATCAGTCCGTATTGGGGGCCCTTCAAAGGAAGCTCCACGCGCCTGCCGTCCTCGAATTCGAAGGTCGCGTAATATCTCGTAAACGCACTCGAATCTCCGGACCCTCCCGACACCTGCGTGCGTTTAGCGACGACCCGGCCGGGGACGGTGAGACGCTCGGACGCATTGTTGGCGGACCAGACGGAGACGGAAGAGAAAATTCCGTACAAGACTGTGCCTACGATCAGCACCAGGATAAGTACAAAGAAGAAGATGAAAAAGGGCGGAGGCCCCCAAGGAGATGGAAAAAAATCCACGGCATTCCCTCCAATCGAGACGTGACCGAACTAAAGCGGCGTTAGGCATACTGCGGTAAGGTGCAGGATTTCCCTTATTGTACCATGTTTGCCCGGGCGAATCATGTCGCCCTGCGGGGCGTGTTGAGCATTGACGGAGGAAGCCGGGTCCTTTTATAATAAAGTCATCAGATGACCTGATTAATTCAGGGCATACGGGAGGGAACGCTTTGCTCGCTGCAACGGTTTGTCAAGAATTAAGAAGGATTGTCGGGGACGCCTGGTTCCGCGACGATACCGAGACGCTCGTTTCTTACAGCTACGATGCTACGCCGCTGTATCAATCGATGCCGGACGGCGTTATTTTTCCCGCTTCGACGGAAGAAGTGGCGGCGGTGATGCGCGTCTGCGCCCGGCACCGGATTCCGGTGGTCACCCGCGGGGCGGGCAGCAATCTGTGCGCGGGCGTCGTGCCGCTGCACGGCGGGCTGATTATGGTCATGACGCGGATGAACCGGCTGCTGGAGATCGATCAGGACAACCTGACGGCGACGTTCCAGACGGGGCTGAATACTAAGCGCTTTCATACGGCTGTCGAGGAGACGGGACTGTTTTATCCGCCGGACCCGAGCAGCATGATCATCTGCACGATGGGCGGCAACATCGCTCTGGGCGCGGGCGGACTGCGCGGGCTCAAGTACGGCACGACCAAGGACTACGTCATCGGGCTTGAGGCGGTGCTGGCGAGCGGCGAGGTGCTGCGGACGGGAGGCAAGCTGGTGAAGGATGTCGCGGGCTACGACTTGACGAGGCTGCTCGTAGGCTCCGGGGGGACGCTGGCGATCTTGACGGAAGCGACGGTCAAGCTTGTCCCGAAGCCGGCGTACCGGCGGGCGATGATTGCGGTGTTCGCCGATTTGCCGGCGGCGGCGCGGACGGTGTCGCAGATTATTGCGAACCGGATTACCCCCTGTACGCTTGAGTTTATGGACCAGGCGACGATCGAGGTGGTGGAGGCGTTCGCCAAAATCGGCCTTCCGGTCGATGCGCAGGCGATCTTGGCGATCGAGCAGGACGGCGACGAGGCGCAGGTGGAGAAGGACCTGCAGCTGATCGAGGCGATCTGCAGACGCGAAGGGGCGATCCAGGTGAAGGTGGCCGCGACGCCGGAGGAAGGGGCCAAGGTGATGGAAGCCCGGCGCAGCGCGCTGGCGGCGCTGTCTCGGCTGCGGCCGACGACGATTCTCGAAGACGCCACCGTGCCGCGCTCGAAGATTGCCGACATGGTGCTGGAGGTGCAGCGCATTGCGGCGAAGCACAACTTGCGGATCTGCACGTTCGGCCATGCGGGAGACGGCAACCTGCACCCGACGGCGATGACCGATGCGCGGGATGCGGAGGAGATTCACCGGGTGGATCTGGCGTTCGAGGAAATTTTCGACGCAGCGATCCGGCTTGGAGGCACAATCACCGGGGAGCACGGCGTCGGGCATGTCAAAGCGCCGTATCTCGAATGGAAGGTCGGCGCCTCCGGCATCAGTCTGATGAAGCGGCTGAAGCATGCATTCGACCCGGACGGCTTGCTCAATCCCGGCAAGCTGTTCGCAGAGACGCGCAAGCGCATTGTGTTGAAGTCGGAGTCGGGGGCGGGAACTGAATCGGGCGGAGTCGAAGGGTTGGAGCAAGCCGACGCCGGAGAAAAGGGCCCGCCCGGAGGCTCGTTTGAGGACGGCCGCGGGCCGAACGCGAAAGGCGGTGCGTGACGCATGGGCACGGAGATCAAAGCATTGACCGAGAAGCTGCGGCTCACGCTCGATCCCGATCAGCTTACCAATTGTATGCGCTGCGGCTTTTGCCAGACAGCCTGTCCGACGTTTCAGGAGACGGGACTGGAGGCGGCCTCGCCGCGGGGGCGGATCGCGCTGATGAAGGCCGTCTACGACGGCACAATGGAGCCGGATGCGGCGTTCCGCTCGCAGATGGACCTGTGCCTCGGCTGCCGCGCTTGCGAGCCAGCCTGCCCGTCGGATGTCA
Organism: Paenibacillus ehimensis NBRC 15659; assembly: GCF_004000785.1. Lineage (GTDB taxonomy): Bacteria > Bacillota > Bacilli > Paenibacillales > NBRC-103111 > Paenibacillus_G > Paenibacillus_G ehimensis. The sequence goes on from NZ_BILX01000001.1 coordinate 85,526, forward strand.
AATACGGTCAGCTCATCGAACAGGCCCGCGAGTCGATCGCGGCGGTAACCGCCGAGCGGTGGCCGGTGCGGACGGTGAAGCGGCTGTTCATGGAGCGGCTGTTTCCGCACCATGGCCGGATGCGGCTGCTCGGCTCGTCGCTGAAGCTGTACCAAACGAGCGGATTGCGTAAGCTGGCGCGCGGGCTCGGCGTCATGAAGCTGTTCCCGGCGCATATGCGCGAGATGGAAGCGGTGCTGCCGCAAGCGGCCGGCGACGGCGTCATCCGCCGTTGGGAGAAGCTCGGCCTGCCTGCCCGTTGGGAACAGGCCGAAGGCGGACAATCGCTGCTGGTGATCCCGGCCGAAGGCGAACGACTCGGGCGGGTCGGGATGTTCCGCGGCTGCATCATGGATGTGCTGTTCACGGAGACGAACGTGAACACGATTAAGCTGCTGCGCTTGGCGGGCTACGAGGTTGTTGTCCCGGCCTCGCAGACGTGCTGCGGCGCGCTGCACGCCCATGCCGGCGAACGGGAGAGCGCCCGCCGTCTGGCCCGGACCAACATCGCCGCCTTCCGCGCGGCCCGCGTCGATGCCGTCGTCAGCAACGCCGGAGGCTGCGGCGCCACCCTGAAGGAGGCGGACCACCTCCTCCGCGGCGATTCCGAAGAGGCGGAGGCCCGCCGGTTTGCTTCGCAGGTCCGCGACGTGTCGGAGCTGCTCGCCGAAGGGCGTCCGCTGCCGCTGAAGCCGCTCGGCCAGGGGGCGGGGCAGGTGACGGTTACGTACCAGGACTCCTGTCATCTGCGCAACGTCATGCGCGTCGCATCGGCCCCGCGGCAGCTGATCCGGAACGTGCCCGGCGCAACGCTGCAGGAGCTGCCGGACGCCGACCGCTGCTGCGGCTCCGCCGGGATCTACAATTTGACCCAGCCGGAAATGTCCGCCAGCGTGCTGGATCATAAGATGGAGCAGGTGGAGCGCACCCGGGCGCACGTCATTCTGACGGCGAATCCAGGCTGCCTGCTTCAAATGAAATGGGGCGTTCACCGCCACGGGAAAGACAAGAAGATGCAGGCGATGCATCTGGTTGATTTTCTCGCCGAATCGGCGGGGGAGAGATAGTCCGCTGCTTTGCATGACAACCGGCATATCCGCAACGATATGCCGGTTTGTCGTGCCGTCGGCGCAAAAAAAGCCGCAAGCCGGAACTCCTGCAGCCATGGACGCTCTACGGCCGGACGTTCGCGATCTCAAGCGAAGCTATGCGCCTGCCGCCAAGTGAAGCAGAGCTTGCCCTCTTAAGCCTCCGCCCCCTGCAACAAACCCTCTCCGGGCCGCTTAAGCACAGTGGTTTAAGCCGCTCCCGCTCCCGTCCCCCCATCGGCTCTAACGTTTCAGGTCTACCTTTCACGCTACTTCTTCCGCCGCCGTATCCTGTTTTCCCGTTGAGTTTGTCGAAAAAAATATAAAATGCATCTCAAGTTTTTGTCTAAAAATGTCGATAAATATGTTGAAAAATGTCGAATAAAATCAGGACTTCAGGGGGACTGCGGATGAAGATTTCAAGCTGGTTAAAGGTGATGGGGGGACTTTTATTGATACTATCGCTGCTCAACTGGTACAGCGTCAGCAAGCTGGAGAACGGCATCGCCCAGGAACGGCTGGCGGTACAACGGCAGGCGCAGTTCAAGCAGCTCGGTTTCGACTTGAAGAACGGCTCCGATTACTTGACCGACGAGATGAGACGATATGTCCAGTTCGGGGACAAGCGGCACCATGATAATTATTGGAAAGAGGTCAACGAGACCAAGTCCCGCGATAAGGTCATCGAACAATTGAAAGCGCTTGACGCTCCGCAGGAAGAGCTGGATTTGATCGAGAAAGCCAAGAGCAGCTCCGACACCTTGATTAAAACCGAAGAAGCCGCCATGAAAGCGGTGGAGGAGAAAAATTTCGACACTGCCCGGAAGCTGATGTTCGGAGAGCAATACGATGCCAGCAAAAAAGAAATTATGGGGTATATCCAGCAGTTTCAGACCAAGATGAACACGCGGGCGCAGCAGGAGTCGGACGCAGCCCGTCAATCGGCAAGCGCCATGATGAGCTTCGCCGTGATTCTGCTGGTGGTGACGTTCTTGACCTTGTTCGGCATTTTTACGTTGATATTTATCAAGCTGCGGCCTTTAAAAACGGTTAATGAAAAAATTGCCGAGTTGGCCGGCAACGGCGGGGATCTGACGGCCAGGCTGTCCTCGAATACGAAGGACGAGATCGGCGAAATCGCCGGCTCGCTTAACCGGATGCTCGACAGTCTGCACGGCATGATCAAGGAGATTACCGGTACCTCGGAGAAGGTATGGGAGACGTCGGAGAAGCTGATGGCCAACACGAAGCAAACCTCTGCCGCCACCGAGGAAATCGGCAAGCGGATGGCGGTGATCGAGCAGGGGGCCGTCATTTCGGTGCAGAACACGCTGGACGGATCGCGGGCCATCGAAGAAATGGCCAAGGGCGTGCAGCGGGTGGCCGAATCGGCGACTGAGCTGTCCGAGGCCGCCGCGGATACGGAGAAAGAAGCAGTGGACGGCTTCGGACATATGGAGCAGGCCAAGCGGCAAATGGATCAGATCGACGATTCCGTTAACCAATCCGCCCGGATCGTGTCCAAGCTGGACGAGCGTTCGTCCCACATCGGGCAAATTGCGGACACGATCGCCACGTTGTCCAAGCAAACGAATCTGCTCGCGCTTAATGCTTCGATCGAAGCGGCCCGGGCGGGCGGGCATGGCCGGGGCTTCGCGGTCGTAGCGGCGGAAATCCGCAAGCTGGCGGAAGGCTCCGCTGCCTCGGCAGGACGGATCGCCGAGCTGCTCCAGGAAATTCGCAGCGATTCGACGGAAACGGTCAAAGCGATGCACCGGGTAAGCGAAGAGGTGGCCTTGGGCAGCCGCAAGGTACGGGATGCCAGCGATTCGTTCCAAAAAATATTGCAGGCTACCAAGGAAGTCGCCGCCCAAATCCAAGAGGTTTCGGCCATTTCCGAGGAGATGGCGGCAGGCTCGGAGGAAATCGCCGCCTCCGTCTCCGATATGGCCGATGTGGCCAGAGAATCCTTGGACGGCGTACAGATCGTCAATAACAAAACCCAAGCGCAAACCGCCTTGGTGCGGGAGGTTTCGTCCTTGTCCGAAGGACTGAGCCGGGAGGCGGAAAATCTGGAGACACTGGTCCGCAAGTTTAAAATACAGCCATGAAGCACAGGTGGGAAATGGAAAAGGGAGGAAGCCCGCACGCCGAGGGGACTTCCTCCCTTTTTTGGACGCAAAAACGTCTCCTACAGTTTGAACCGGTTGACCAATTCGGACAAATCCTGCGCTGTCCGGCTTAACGATTCCGCAGACGAAGCAATTTCTTCGGCAGAGGCGAGCTGCTCTTCGGTGGTAGCGGCGATCGTCTGCGCCGACTCGGCGGCCTGTCTCGCGATCTGGTTCATCTCCGAAGCGGAAGCGGACACCTGCTCCGAGCTTGCCGCCATTTCTTCGGCTGCCGCCGCCACTTCCTGAATTTTGCCGGATACGTCGCTTGCGGTACGGGTGATTTGCTGGAACGCTTCATCCGCCTCGGTAACGGCTTGGAGGCCGATGCGAACCTCCGACAAGCTGCGGTTCATCGTGAGCACCGCTTTGGACGTATCGGTTTGAATCTGCGAGATGATGTCCGAGATGCTTTGAACGGCTTCGCCGGATTGCTGGGCGAGCTTCTTCACCTCGTTCGCGACGACGGCGAAGCCTTGTCCGTGCTCTCCCGCTCTTGCCGCCTCGATGGAGGCGTTGAGCGCCAGCAGGCCGGTTTGCGAAGCGATGTCGTTAATGATCTGCAGAATGCTGCCGACGTTCACGGAATGCGTCTCCAAAGTCTTGATATCGGCGCCCGCCTGCCCGACCGATTCGCTCAGGGCGTTCATTCGGCTTCTCGCCGCTTGAATGGCGTCATTGCCATGCTGCGCTTGGATGGCGGATTCCTGGGACAGTTCGGACACGTCCGACGTCGTTTCGGCGATGCGCTGAATGCCTGCCGCCATCTCTTCCATCGCTCTTCCGGTTTCGTCCGAGCGCATCAGCTGACTCTCCGTACCGGAGGCCATCTCTTGGATGGACAGCGTGACGGTTTTGGTCGCTACCGTATTTTGCTCCGAGCTGGCCTGCAGCTCCTCGGAGGAAGCGGCAACCGTCGAGGAGGCCTCTTGAATTTGCGTCACGGTCATTTTTAGATGGGATACCATGTCGTTCAGGGAAACAACCAGACTCCCGATCTCGTCCTTTTGCTTGACCGAGAGCGGTTCGACCGTCAAATCTCTGCCGGCCACCCGGTGCAGCGCTTCGGATACAAGCTTCACGGGCTTGGATATGATGCGGTTCATGACAACGACCAGGACGATTCCGATGACCACCGAAATGGAGATCAACAAAATCGTTCGTTGAATATTGGTTTCGTAAATTTCCCGGCTTTCCTGCGTTGCCGTCTTGGCGCCTTCGTTATTGATTACGATCATCTTATCCAGCAGCTTCTGCATTTCGTCGTACGTTTGCTGGGATTGCGTCATCAACGCCGTCAGTTCTTTTTCCTGCTTCGCCGCGCCTCGCACCAGGTCGATCTGCTTGCCCAGCGCTACGGTGCGGTCGTAGACTTCTTTATAGCTATTCCATTTCGCCCGAAGCTGCTCCGCATTGAGGCGATCTTCGTCGCTTGCGTACGTCTCGCCGTACAGATCCAATTCCTTGTCGATTTCGACAAATGTAGCATCGGCTTCCTGAATGAATTGTTGTTTTTTGGCGACTTCCGGATTGGTTAAAATTTTATGCTGCAGAACAAGAACGTGTTCCGTCAAGTAGTTTACGTTATTGGCAATTCCTACTCCTGACAGCCAAGCGCCGCTAATTTCGTCCGTCTTGGCTTGCATTTTTTTCCTCCCGGCTCAGCGAAACGAGGCCGAAGCTGGCCAGCAGCAAGATCAGGAGGAGAAAAGACAAGAACAGCTTTCTCCCGACCGATAGCATGAAGTGATGTTTCCCCATTATGTTTCTCTCCTTTGTTGTGGTCATCTCCTTTTTCATCGACACAATTCGATCGAATCATTAGGTATTTTCTGGGTAATTTTTTTTGTTGTTAAAATAAACTGGAAACATATGGGTATTTATGTGATTTTGTGCTACACTGTCACCGAAAGGGAGGATTCTAATTTTAGAAAGGTGGCGATCCCTGTGATCAAAGGGCTGTACGAAGCTCATTTGCCGGTAAAAGATCTGAAGCGCTCCATCGCGTTTTATGAAAGCGTCGGTTTGGAAGTGGCGCATCAAGGCCCCGGCCTGACATTTTTGTGGATTGAGAAAGGGAAGAGCTGGCTTGGTCTGTGGGAGGCGGAACAGGTGAACGTCCCGTATCATGCGTCGTTGAGGCATGTTGCCTTTCAAGTGGAGCCCGAGGATATAAAGCGGGCCAAACAATGGCTTGCGGACAAAGGGATCGAGGTCAAGGAAGCTTTCGGGTTTGCGCCGACGGGACCCATCGTGCTGCCCAACCGTCCCCACGCGCACGCGGCCATTTATTTTGAGGACCCGGACGGCAATTTGCTGGAGTTCATTTGTCCGATTGAGCTGGACACGTCTTCATTGACGCAAATGATCTACTTGGAAGAGTGGGAGAATAAGCCGAAAAGCTGATCGGGCGGAGAGAACCGGATCAGCTTCCCAGCAAGCCCGGCCGGCCGCCATGCGGGAACGCGTCGCCACCGGAACTCGCGCGTGCCAGAGCCCGGAGCTTCGGAGCGGGTAATCGGGGCCGCCCCCGTGAGGCTTGCTGCTATGCACCGGCGCCCGGCAGCTTCTCCCGCTCTATCGTATCGAGCCAGACGCCGACATGGCGCTGCACCAGCTCCCGCTGCTCGATCTGGAGCAGATGGCCGGCCCCGTCCAGCACGGTAAAGGTTGCCCGTGGGAACGATTCGAGCACGGCTAAATGATCCTTGTACCCGCAGATGGCATCCTGCCGTCCGAGGAGAAACAGCGCCGGCTGCGAAAAACGGCTGTTCTCCGGGATGGGATCGCATTGAAAATGGTACCCTTGCGTGCGCCAGTCGGAAGACAGAAACGCGCGGTCGGCGAGCAGCCGCCCCGGCTGCCATTCCTCCCGGAAAAGCTCCCAGTTCGCCCGCGATTGCACGGTGGCCAACGTTTCGAAGGCCGCCCGAACCTCAGGCTCAAGCTCCGCCAGCAGCGCCTCGTCCCGGACGGGCACGCTTCGTTCGGGGAGGGTGCGGATTTTCCGGTGAAGCGCCGGAGCGAGAAGACACAGCCCGTCCGCCCGGCGGTGCTCCGCGCGCCAAATTCCCTGCGCCATGTAGCCGCCGAACGACATCCCCATGAGCGCGAACCGTTCGTTTTCCGACAGGATCGACCGGATGCCGTTCAGCAGAACCGACAGCAGGTCGTCGGACGTCTTCATCCAAGGCTCTACCGGGCTCCGTCCGTGAGCCGGAATATCGACGTAGATCCGCTTCCACCCCGGCCGCCGTTCGAACAGAGGCTCCATCCACGCCATCATCGACCGGTGGTCGGTCGCCAGCGCATGCAGCACGATCAGCGGGTATCCGTCGCCACGAGTTTCGTAATAAAGAGGCGGATTTGCTTTTTCGGTAGTCATTAGCTCTGGCCCTCTTTCCTTAATCAGTCGTCGTGAAAATAGCGCACGACAGATGCTTTAGTTGGCCTAAGTATACTTCAATTCGAACAATAGAGGAACTACGATGAGTTATTGACCGAAAGACAGGCGGGCGAGATAAAATTCGACATGACTAACGAACGTATGTTCCTCTATCTTCTTGCCGAATGCATTCGCTTAATGATAACGCATCCGCGTTCCTTTATTTCTCCAAGCCAGAGCATGTAAGCCCTGCCTGTCTATAAAACGCTCCGCCCCCCTACGAGCCGTCTCATCCCTCTCCCCGCGATTCTTTGCGGTATTGCCCCGGGGGCATGCCGACGATCTTCTTGAACGTGCGCGAGAAGTTCTGCGCGTTGCTGTACTGCAGCCGCGAGGCCATCTCGTCAATGCTCATCTCCGTATGCCGCAGCCATTGCTTCGCTTTGGCGATGCGGCTGGCGAGCAGGTAGTCGGAGAACGTGGCTTCATGCACTTCCTTCAGCGCCTGCTTGCCCAGCGTGACAGGGAGGCCGAGCGCCTTGCAGCAGCTTTCCAGCCGGACGTCTTCTTCGTTGTGGGCATCGATGAAGCCGGTTAGCTGCTCGGCGGCACGCTGCATAAGTCCGCGGTGCTCCTCCTCCAGCTCGCCGATGAGCATATCGCATGCGCGCGTCTTAAGCCAATCGCCCCACTCCTCCAGCGTGGACAGCTCCAGCCATTCCGCCGCTACAGGCTCCGCCAAGGGGCGGGAGAGCGACTGGCCGACCGAGCGGTACAAGAACAGCGTCAGGTCGATCATTCGCGATTGCAGCCACTGGTAGTGAATCGTTCGAATTCCTTCCAATTCGCGCAGCCGGTCGATATAACCGTAAGCCAGACCGCGGTCGAGCGAACGGACGGCGTACAGAATATCGTTTTCCAGCTCCCGGAACGAGAACGGCATTTCGGGAGAGTCCGTCTCGCCGCCGAATTCCTCAATCGGGATCACTTCGTTTTTTCCCGCCACCAGCTTATGCTTCAGCGCTTCTTCCGCTTCCTGCGAAGATACGTTCAAATAAGCGTAATCCTTGCGTATGCGGCTCACGCCAATGGAGACGGTAAACGGAAAATAGTGCCGGATGAAATCGCGGATCGTTTGCGCCGCCTCCCGCACCGCGGTTTTAGCCTCTTCCGGCGCTGCCGGAGGGAGCGTGAGCGCCGCCATGAAGCGGTCCTCCCCCCAAACGGCTACCATACCGCTGCCTTTCGTATCGATGACCTCTTGAATGACGCTGGAAATTCCGTATTTGAAGTAGTACAGATCGATCTCGGAATAGAGCGTTTCCAAGCTGCGGTATTGGTCGATTTGAACGGCGAGGCAGCCGAATTCGCCTTCCTCCGCCAGCGGAAGCTGATAGCGCTCACACTTGTCGCGGTCCTGCTGCGAGCGGATACCCTTGAGCAGCAGGCTGCGGAAGATGGTCGCTTTGATTTCCGGCGTCAGCTCTTTGATCCTCTCCTGCAGCTCGTCCCGGTTCGCTTTGATCCGCTGCACCGTATCGTAAACGTGCCGGAATTCGTCCGGGGCCGGGGCGGAAGGACGGACCGGTTCGCCGGAGGACGTGCCTGCGCGCGCAGTGCCGCTATCGTCCACCAGCGAGACGAGCTCGCTCCAGCCGCGCCACAGCCGCCCCGTCGCCAGCAGGGTCACAAGCACGGCAAGCGCCAGCAAGAGGCCGGCGATGGCGAAGATGACGTTGCGAAGGCTGCCGATTTTGGCGAACAGTACGTCATTCGGAATCGTGAACCCGAATATCCAGTCTTGGTAGGACGGGGGCAAGTACGCGACGAACAGGTCGTCCGCCGCCTTCGTTCGGCCTTCCTTGATCAACGGGACAATTTCGCTTTCCAATATCGTCCTGTTCAGAGCGCCCCGGGCCTGCAAAATGTCCCGGCGCTCGTCCAATATAAAGTAAGTCCCCTGTTTTCCGTCTGGCAGTCCGAGAATGTGATCGAAAAATTGCTGATTCAAATGGACGATCATTAATAAATCCTGCGTCGTCTGGAAAACGGGCAGTCTGCGCACGTACACCGTCGTCGGCGTATCATGGACCGTCAGATTGAGCAGGGCGACCTTTTTGCCCGTCTGCTCGAAGGCTCCGATCACGTTCAGGTAGTCGTCCTGAAACGCTGTCACCTGCCGGTTCGTGCTGAACAACCGGCCGCTCGATACGCGGTACAGCGTGATGTTGTCCACGTCCTCCAGCGACGTTTGCATGCGAAGCATCGTTTCCTGCACGCTGATCAGCCCGATCCCGTCCTCTTCCGTCCATGGGGAGGCGAGGCTTTCGACGGCGGGCAGCTTCTCGAATTGCAGGATGGCCTGATCGATTTGTTTAAAATAGCTGGACACCCGGTCCTGCGTCCGCTGCAGCGAGCTGCGGTACGCCTTCTCTACTTCCTCCGACAGACTTCGGGTGGCAACGAGATATACCGTAAAACCCATCGCCATAATGCAGAGAGCGCTGAGCAGCAGCATGACGATGACGGTTTGTGCTTTTTTTGAGCGCTGCAGCCGCATGCCGGTTCCCTCCGTTTCTGTCAGAGCCGCAGCCGTCGGCGCGCAGGCGCGTACGAGCTTCTGCCGGCTCTCTTGCTGTTCCGGTCGCTAAAACGCATCTTAACAGTACAATGAAAAATTATAGCACAGGAAGTATCATTTCCGGCAAATCGGACATTTTCGCGTTTTAACACTTGCCGGCCCGGGGGAAATCCGGCCTTTGAGGCGCGGCTCGGGCGTATGGTCATTTGAACGGAAATCGCGGATACGCGGTTTTGACGATTGCGGCGGACGGCGGGCGGGGGTACAGTAAAGGCATGGCAGGCCGGCCGAACTGAGCAAGGGAAGCACTAGACCGACATGAAGCAGAGAAAAGGGGTTGGACACATTGCTTAAGCCTGGGTGGAAGCGTATGGAAAAACGCGTCGGCGCCGCAATGCTGGCTGTGGCTTTATTGGCCGTCACGGCAGGCTGCGGAGGCGGGGATGCCAAATCCGATGGGAAAGGCTCCACGGGAGCGGCGTCGGACGGACCGGTCAAACTAAAGCTGGCCTACGATTACGGGAACACGATCCCGAGTACGTCGCCGGACAGCAACGAAGCGCTGAAATTTTTGCAAACGAAGCTGGGGGTTCAATTCGAGCTGAACGTGAACTCGTGGGAGATTTATAAAGAGAAGATCCGCGTGCAGATCGCCTCGGGCGACATCCCGGACGCCTTCGCCTGGCGGTCCATGGACGACTTTATCGTCGGCATGATCAAGGCGGGCGAAATCGTTCCGCTCGACGACTATATCGACAAGTACCCGAACCTGAAAAAGCAGAAGGATCTCTATATCACGAAGTATCAGAACAAAACTTACGCCATCACGAACGTGCGCAATCCGGTCGCTTCCGGCGACATGCCGATGATCCGCAAGGACTGGCTCGACAGCCTGGGGCTGCAGCCGCCCAAAACGACGGAGGAGCTCTACAGCGCAGCCAAAGCGTTCGCGACGGGCGATCCGGACAAGAACGGCAAGAAAGATACGATCGGCATTCAGATCGGTTATGCCAACAATGCGTTCATCGGCGTCAGCGGGCTGCAGCAGCCGTTCGGGATTCAGGACAAGTGGGTGAAGCAGGGCGACAAGTATGTGCCGAATTTTGCGACGCCGCAATTCAAGGAATGGCTGGAATGGATGCAGAAGGCGTTCAAAGACGGCTTGATCGACCCTGACTTCGCGGTGACCGACGGCCGGACCGCCGAATCGAAGGTCGTCAGCAAAGGGCAATCAGGGATTTTCTTCCAATATGCTTCGCGAATTAACGATTTCGAGGACAACTATAAGAAGTCGAATCCGAACGGCAAGCTTGTTCCGTTCGAGCCGGTGAAAGGGCCGTACGGCCAAGGGGCAACCGGACGCGTGAACTACGGCGGGTTGTTCGTGACGAAGAAGGCGGCGCAGGACCCGGCCAAAATGCAGAAGCTGATGGAATGGCTCGACTTTGGCGCCAGCCCCGAAGGCGAGCAGTTCAACTTGTACGGCGTAGAGGGTGTCCACTACACGAAAAAAGACGGCAAAAACGAAGTGAACGCCGAATTGACCAAACGCGACATGCCGGGCGCATTCCTGTGGACGCTGCCGGTCGGTAAGACCGAGGAAGTGTTCGTCGTCAAGAAAAACAGTGCGGAAGCGCAGAAGCTCGTGTCCGACGGCAACTTGATGCTGGAGAAATTTTTGAAGCTTCCCGTGCCGCTCGACTTTGCGTTCTCGCCGACACGTTCGAAGTACAACGCCGAGGCCGACGCGTTCATCAACGGCAGCATCGTAAAAGTGATTATGGGCAGCCTGAGCGTGAACGATTGGGACGGCATCGTGAAGCAGTGGTACGACCGCTTTGAAGGAAATAAATGGATGGACGAAATCGCCCAGGCCGCAGGGTCCGGCAATGCGAAGTAATCCGGGAATACGAGACGGAAACGTCGGCGCACCAAGCCGGCGTATCCGTCATGCGCAAAAACGGGCCGGGCTGCGCCGGAATGCGCATGACGGAGGAAGCGTAAGCTCGCTCGGATGAGACAAAACGGGGCGTCAGAACTCTGCGCGCACCCGAACAAACACCGCAATCATAAGGAAGGGGGACATTCCATGGCAATCCAGCCGAAAAGCGCGGCATGGAACGCTCCGGGAACGGGGGCGGCGGCCAGGCCGGGACGCTCGCGCCTCGCGAAGAAGCTGTGGGCGGACCGCTACATGTATTTGCTGGCGCTCCCGGGCATGGCGTTTATTCTGCTGTTCGATTACGTGCCGATGTACGGCATCGTGCTGGCGTTTCAGGACTATAACCCGTTTGCGGGCGTGCTGCACAGCGATTGGGTCGGCTTTGCGCATTTCGAGCGGCTGTTCAAGCATCCGGACTTCTGGATGGTGCTGCGCAATACGCTGGTCATCAGCTTTTTGAATTTGGCGCTGTTTTTTCCGACGCCCATTGTGCTGGCGCTGCTGCTTAACGAGGTGCGGATCGCCTTTTACAAGAAGACGATTCAGACGATCGTCTATTTGCCGCATTTTGTCTCCTGGGTCGTCATTTGCTCGCTCACCGTGACGCTGATGAACTCGGAAGGCTTGATTACGCAAATCGTCAAGGGGCTCGGCTTTGAAAACGTGCAGCTGCTGCTGGATCAACGGCTCTTCTGGGGCGTCATTACGGTACAGAGCATCTGGAAGGAAGCGGGCTGGGGCACGATCATTTTCCTCGCTGCGCTGGCGGGCATTAATCCGGAGCTGTACGAGGCGGCCCGCGTCGACGGGGCTACGCGCTGGCAGCAAATCCGCTCGATCACGATCCCCGCGCTGATGAACACCGTGGTCGTCCTGCTGCTCCTGCGGATCGGGCACATTATGAGCTTGTCGTTCGACCAGCTGTACATGATGGGCAATCCGATGGTCATGCAGGTGGCGGAAGTATTCGATACGTATGTGTTTAAAGCGGGCGTGCTGCAGGGCAACTTCAGCTTCGCCGCTGCGGTCGGCTTGTTCAAGTCGGTCGTCGGGCTCGTGATGATTCTCGGCTCGAACTGGCTTGCGAAGAAGACGAGCGACAATTATCTGTTCTAGGAAGGAGGCGGAAGCCCGATGAAACCGCAAAAAGGCCGGCTGTTCGAAGCGGTCAACGGAGTCCTGCTCGGTCTCTTGGCGCTGCTGATGATTTTTCCGTTCTGGAATGTGCTGGTGACTTCGCTGTCCTCGCCGCACTTGGTGTTCGAGGGCCAGCTGCTGCTGTGGCCGAAGGGCTGGTCGACCATTGCTTACGATACGGTGTTTAAAAATCAACAGTTCATTCAAACGTTCAAAAATACGATCTTCGTGACCGTTATCGGCACGGCGCTCAGCATGCTGCTGACGACGACGCTTGCCTACCCGCTCTCCAAAAAATCGGTGCACGGCTCGACGGTCATGCTGTTCATTGCCTTCTTCACGATGCTGTTCAGCGGGGGCATCATCCCGTCTTACCTGCTGGTGAAGGAGCTGCACATGCTCAATACGCTCTGGGCGCTGATCGTGCCAAGCGCGCTCAGCGTCTTCAATCTGATGATCATGGTCAGCTTCTTCCGGTCGGTGCCGGCGGAGCTGGAGGAATCGGCGAAGATGGACGGCTGCAACGATATCGGCGTGCTCGCGCGGATCATCGTACCGATTTCGCTGCCGGTCCTCGCGACGCTGACGCTGTTCTACGCGGTATCGAAGTGGAACATCTTTTTTCAGGCGGTCATGTACAACAGCGCGGTGGATAAAATGACGCTGCAGGTGCTGCTGCGGCAAATTCTCGTGCAGATGACGAACGAGGCCGTCGATGCGGCCATGAGCGGCGATACGCCGCGGATCGGGGTGTCGGTCAAAATGGCGATGATCGTGATCGCGACGGTGCCGATTCTGCTGATTTACCCGTTCCTGCAAAAATATTTTGCCAAAGGAACGATGATCGGGTCGATCAAAGGATGAAATCACCCATAGGAACGCAGGGACGTTAGATGAAGAAAGGGGCCAGACCGACCATGGACAACCAACAGCTGCTCGCCAAAGCGCAGCAAATTTATCACTATATGGTGACGGCGCCGGAAAGCGACTGGCAGCGCAACATGTACAACTGGGACTGGAAGCCGGGCGTCGGGCTGATCGCAGCGGTGAAATACGGGCAGGCGACCGGAAACCCGGAGGTGCGCGATTATTTGTGGCGCTGGATGCGGGACAACCGGCACAAGGCGGCGGAGCTGCGCGTCATGAATTCGACGGCGCCGTTCGCGGCGCTGACGGAGCTGCTGCGCGAGCAGCCTGATGCGGAGGCGGGATGGATGGAGCTGGCGCAGGAGCACGGCCGTTGGCTGATGGAGGAGGCGCCGCGCACGTCGCAGGGCGGCTTCGAGCATACGGTAACCGAAGGCGTCGACTTCCCGGAGCAGATGTGGGCGGATACGCTCGTGGTCGGCGGCTTGTTTCTGGCGCGGCTCGCTTCGCTGACAGGCGACCGGACGATGGCGGAAGAAGCGGTCCGTCAGGCGGAAATCCATCTGCGGCTGCTGCAGGACGAGACGACGGGCGTGCTGTTTCACGGCTACGACGGGCGGCGCGGCGATCATATGTCGGCGGCGCGCTGGGGCCGCGCGAACGCTTGGGTTGCCTTCGGCGTGCCGGAAATCGTGCATGAGGTACGGGGGCTGGCCGAGGTGCCCGCAGAGGTGGAACGGAGGTATACGAGGCTGCTGGAAGGGCTGCTGCGCTTCCAGACGCCGAACGGGATGTGGCATACCGTGCTGGACCGGGACGATTTTTATTTGGAAACCTCGGCAACGGCGGGGATCGGCTACGGGCTGCTGCTCGCTCTGAAGCACGGGCTGGCGCCGGATGCGGCGCTGCGGGCGAAGCTGGAGGCAGCCGTCCGCAAGGCGGCGCAGGCCGTGCTCATCCACGTGGATGTGTACGGAGCGGTGCACGGCGTGTCCGGCGGGACGCCGGTCATGCCGACGGTGGAGGCGTACAACGAAGTGAAAATCACGCCGACCCCGTACGGTCAGGCGCTGGCCCTGCTGCTGGCCAGCGAGCTGCTGATCGAGGGGAATGAGGGCGGACGGGCTCTTGGTTGAACAAGACGAGACCAGTCGGGAGGGATCAAGATGAAAAAGGGAAGCAGAGGGCGGCTGCGCTGGTTGTCGGCGCTGGTCGCAGGGACGACAGCGTTATCCGCGCTGGCTCCGATGGGGGCGCAGGCGGCGATGACGCCGGATACGAGCTTGTTTTACGACCGGGTGGACAACATCTTCCCGGACGCGGCTTCCGTGGAGCGGCAGCTGCGGTTTTTTCAGCGCAATCTGCTTGGCAACCAGCAGCCGGACGGGCGGACGGACAATTTTCCGCAGAAGGTGTATGTGAATGCCGCCGCCGGCAGCTTGACGGCAGGAAACATTGTGGCGAACTTCGGCTTCGAAGAAGGCGCAGGCGCACTGCCTGACGGCTGGACGGCAGCGGACGGACAAGGAGGCGCACCGGAGGCGGGGGCGGTCCGCTGGGTGAACGACGCAAGCGCCGCGCTGGAAGGCTTGAGGCTGCTTCAAATGGAAGCGGTAACAAGCCACGGCGTCTCAGTTTCGCAAACCATCGGGAACCCGGTCGACGTGTTGGCCGATTATGCGGCGCCGGTGAAAGCGGCGGTGGCGCCGAACAGCGTGATGATTCTCAGCGCCTTTTACAAGGCGGAGCAGGTCGTCCCATCCGAAGGAGGACAAGGGGTCTACGCGAAGGTGACCTTTTTGGACGAGGCGGGAACTCCGTTGGCACCGCCGTTCACGGTGACGAATGCCGTCTATGCGCGCGGCGGCTGGCAGGAGCTTCGCGGACTGATAACGACGCCGGGCGTGCAGGCGGCAAGCATCCGGGTGGAAGCCGGGCTTGACCGGGCGAAGGGCACGGTGCAGTGGGACGGCATCCGGCTGATGCGCGTCGATACGAAGACCGGCAGCGACGGCGTCGTCGCTGCGGCGAAGGGGACGGCCGCCTTCCCGAACGGCGGCTTTGAAGCGGCTTCCCCGGCGTGGACGCTGAAGCCGCTCGGCGGCGCGGCCGTCGAGTCGTGGAGCGGGTCCGCGGCGGACGGCTATGCCGGTAAAAGCGGCACGCTGACGTCGACGTCGGCCGATACGGCGGCGGCGCTGACGATGACGGCGAAAGCGTCCTCGAACGGCGCGCGCCAGTTCGGAGGCGACTACCGCATCGCGGCGGTCAAGTACAGGACGCAGCCGGGCTTCGCTGCGCAGGATGGCCGCGGCGTGGCGATGCGGCTTCGTTTTATG
Source organism: Paenibacillus ehimensis NBRC 15659 (assembly GCF_004000785.1). Classification (GTDB taxonomy): domain Bacteria; phylum Bacillota; class Bacilli; order Paenibacillales; family NBRC-103111; genus Paenibacillus_G; species Paenibacillus_G ehimensis. The sequence continues at coordinate 101,075 of NZ_BILX01000001.1, forward strand.
GACATGAAGGACCGGGAGATCGGGCAGCAGACCTTCTACGGCGCGCCGACCGACGGGCAATGGAGCGAGATCGGCGGCGTGTTCGATACGCCATATCCGGTGCATTACGTGATCTGCGAGCTCATGATCGACCGGGCCGTCGGCACCGTGCAGTTCGATCAGATGTCCTACATCGGCGTGGACCAGCAGAACAGCAGCACGGAAGCGGGCTTCGGCACCGCGGGGCTGCTTGCGTACATGTGGAGCATCACGGGAAAAACGGACGCGGCGCTTGCGAAGCGGGCGAAGGACGCGCTTGATTTTTATTTGGACCGGCGGGTGACGACGACCGACAACCCCATCAATGCGTCCCGCTTGCTGAACGGGAAGGCGAACAGCGGGGAAGCGTACGTGCCGTACAGCGTCAGCGGAAGCACGGTAAATGCGGATTATCCGACGACGGCGTTTGCGCTTCACAATCTGGCCGCGGCGCTGACCTACGGACAAGGGCTGTTTACCGAGACGCAGCTGGCGCAGGCGAAGGACAGAGCGTACTCGATGTGGCGCTGGCTGACCCGGGTGAGCAAGTTCAGCACGCAAAACTCGATGAATCAGGCGCTTGTCGGCCTGCTCGGCGGGGTGGAGCTGGCGGTCGTGACCGACGATGCGGCGCTGAAGCGGGAAATCGCGGATTATTATATCCGGGGGCTGGCAGGCACGAACCTGCCGGATAAAGGGATGCGCGTGCGGGCGCGGCAGCTGGTGGACGGACGAAACATTTTTTACGAGGTCAACGGCTTCGACGTCAGCTACGCGGGCGTATCGCTCAGCGATCTGGCGGACATCGTTGAATCCATCCCGGACGGAGACGCAGCCTTCGGCGAGCTGAAGCAGGTCATTCGGGCGGACGGGCTGGAGATGGCCGATTATTTCAATGCGCGGCTGGCGGCGGACGGGTGGATTTTTGCCGGATCGCGGCATAACGAAGGCGGCGGATCGGTCTTTAACATGGGGAATTTCTCCGGACTATCGTACTGGGGCGATGCGCTCAAGGCCGATGTGGGGCGTTTCCTGATCAAGTCGTTCGGTTCGACGACGCCGTCCTACGGCGATACGGCCAATCTCGGGCACATTGCCGTTCACGGGCCGGTCGCGATGCACCGGATGCTGCAAAAGTACCCGTGGAACCGCAGCGAGCAGCAGAAGCTGGAAGAGTACCATCTGCGCAAAGGGCAAGTGTCCGTCTACTTCAAAAACGACAATAAGCAGCCGTTGAACCTGTCCGTATCCGGCACGGATTTCACCGAGCATCTGCTCGATACGGGCGCTCCCGATCCGGATAAGCCCGGCTTTCCGAAGATCGACCGGCTCATCGGCTGGTACGCGACGGATGCGGCGGGCCGGAAGCAGTATGACGATGTCAAGCGGACGACGGACCATTGGTCCACGCCTCATTATGATATCCGCAAGGATACGGGCAGCATCGGCGGTCCCGGCGACGGGGCGAGCCTGACGCAGCAATATTACGTGACGAACGGTAAGTCTCTGTACAACGTGCTCGCCGTGCGGATGGGCTCGGCCCAAAGCTATACGTCGTTGAACCAGCTGATCGGCCTGCCTTACATGTCCGTGCCGAACCGGCCTTACGTTCCCGGTACGCTGGAGCCGGACCGGGTGCGGATTAACGGCTTGTATGCGGTGGACGGCAGCCCGCTGCTCGATTTAAGCGCGGACAGCGGCTCGGCGGCGGCTCCTGCGATGGTGGCGGGCACCGCGAGGGTGACCGGCTGGCCGCTGCTGAAGGCCGAGAATGCGCCGGGCGGCGGAGCGGCCAAGCCGACGTGGCTGTCGAAGGCCGACCTCGACAAGCTAAGCGCGGGTTTTGTGACGGCAAACGGCAAAGTGATGGACGATTTGTATACGAAGGCGCTGTGGGACCCGACGAACGTGCGAACCTCCGACAATAACGGCACGATCGTGCAGTTTGCCAATACGGATAAGCTGATGGTACAGCTAACGGACGGCGGGGCGGCGCAATACCAAGCGGGAGACTGGGTTTATTTTGTGAGCAAAATCGAACCGAACGCTTCTGCCACCGGCTTCCGCACAAGGCCGATCGCGAAATACGCCGGCCGAACCGACGTGCTGCGCGCCTTGCTTGTAGAGGATGAGGGCATGCTGCTGCTGCTCGCGGAAGGGCGCGCGCTCTTCGTCGATAAGGCGGGGCGCAAGGCTTATATCGACGGCCGTCCGGCGGGAGCGTCCGAGGCGGCTGCGATGCGGGCGGCAGCCGGGGAAGACGCGCAGCCGCGCGAGCAACGTTGAATCCATGAGATAGAGAAGGGCGGAGAGAAACCATGCGTACCCATTCCGACCTGGAACGGAGGCTTCTGCAGCGGTGGCTGCAGGAGCAGGAATATAACGAGGAGCTCCGGCTGCTGCGCGTTCCGTTCAGCAGCCCGGGCTACCATACGACGCTGAAAGACATTCCATTCGCACATCCGACACGGGAGTCGCTCGGGTATGCCGTCGCCCTGCTGGACGGGGGCGGGGAAGCGGAGCTGGAGCGGGCCTGCGCGATTCTGGACCGCGTTATCGCGCTTCAGGAGACGGACCGCAGCCTGCCGACGTACGGTCTCTGGTCGTGGTTTTACGAGGAGCCGCTCGGCGACATGCGCCCGCCCGACTGGAACTGGGCCGATTTTTGCGGCAAACGGCTGCTGCTGGCCATGCGCAAACACGAAGACCGGCTTCCCGATGCGCTGAAGGAACGGCTGCGCCAAGCGGTGTTTCGCGCCTGTGAAGCGATCATCGCGCGCAATGTGGGGCCGGGATACACCAACATCGCGATCATGGGCGCTTTCGTCACGTTGATCGCTGGCGAAACGTATGGACAGGAAGCCTTTGCCGCATACGGCAGACAGCGGCTGCAGACCTTCTACGAATATACGATGCGACGTGGAGCGTTCGAAGAATATAACAGCCCGACCTATACGATGGTCGCTCTTGTCGAGCTGTCGGATCTGTACGCATGGGCGCAATCGCCGGAAATGAGGACGCTCGCCGCGAAGCTGCTCCAATTGGCTTGGGGCTCGGTTGCCAAGCATTTTCATCCGGCGACCCGTCAATGGGGCGGCCCGCATGCCCGCAGCTACGACACGACGTTGTCGCCTGCCGTGCTGTCCTTTCTTCAGATCGCTCTGCAAGGCCGCGTGACATGGTTGACGGAGGAAGAGCTTGCGTACGATCCGCAGTGGTATGGCAGTCCGATCGGATGCCCGGACGAGGTTGTGCCCTGGTTTACGGAGCCGAGCGTCCGCACCGGCGCCCAAGTTTTTTACCGGAATGAGGCGAAGGGCATCGAGAAAATAGCGTCGTTTCATCAGACGGAAACGTTGTCTATCGGCTCGGTCAGCCGCGAAAACATGTGGAATCAACGCCGCAATCTGCTGGCTTATCTATCCGGCGAGCACGGTACGTCCTATGTGTGGCTGCGCTGCCTGCATGATGGCTACGATTATGCCGCTGCGGTCTTTCATTCCGTTCAGCAGGAAAACCGGGTCCTCTTCGGCATCGCCTTCAGCACGAATGGCGGCGACACGCATAACAGCCTGGACCGTATCCGCGGATCAATTGAAGCCAAGGACTTGCGGCTGCGGTTTGAGATCGGCGGGGACGGGGGCGAAGCGAAGGTGGAGCAGGATCTCAAGGGAGAGCTGTATGTGACGGTCGGCCGCCATGTGCTTAACATCCGGCCTGTGTTCGCATCGCTGGGCGAGGCAGCGGCCCGCTGGGACTGGAGCCGCGAGGGGGACCGGCTCTGCGTGGATTGCGTGTTTTACAGCGGAGAGAACCGGACGATCGATTTTGAGTCCTTGTGTCAAGCGGGAGCGATGGCGGTTTGTACGTTCGCCGAGGAGCGCGTGTCGTGCAGCTTCAAGCTAACCTTAAAGGAACAAGCGGCTTACTTGGAATGCCCGGCTCCTTCCGAGGGAGAGCCGCTGCGGCTAAACATGCGGCTGAAACCGGATCTGATGGACACGCTGCTGTCGGCTTTATAAATGAGGGAAACCCGGAATGCGCTTTGTTCCTATCGCGTTCCGGGTTTTTGCATATGCTGCTTAGACACGGTCCAAAAGGGGCTTGCCCGACAAGAAAAAACCCAGTCGGAAAACATTCATCCTCCATAGATTAATCCTATCTTACAAGAAAGGTGAGGAGCGAATGAGCAAGCAGCTTTGTAATCGGTTAGCTCGCATTATTGGGGGAAGAGGAAGCGTTACGAACGGGGTTTGTCTCGTTCAAAGGCTGCGGAATCTAAACGTGAGAATTTTGGGGCGTCGAAGCCGCTCTCCTTTAACGCTGCCCTTCGCGATATCCGTCGAATCCAAAGATTGCCGCGGACGCACTTTAAATTTGGGGGAAACCGTTATACTGGAACGGGAAATCAATCCGTTTGTCACGCAGCTTCGTAAGCGGGGGATTAAAGTAACTGCGATTCACAACCATTGGCTGTTCCAGAGCAATTGCTTTAAATATATCCACTGGGAGTCGATAGACAATCCTGTTCTCTTCGCTCAAAAAACTGCAGCCGCCGCAAGAGCCGTGGGCATCCTTCCGCGGAGATAACGAGGCCGTACGACTCGGGCGGAAGCCCGGGCACTACATAAAAGAGAGAAGTAAACCTCCGCCAGCCAACCCGTTGGCACAACACATCCGCATGCTAAGTATTAACCGTGAGGCTATCTCCCCGATTAACAATTTTGCAACCTTTTTCCATGCCAACCTCGTCTTATCCCTAGTATAATGAATAGGACCGCAACAACGAATCCAAGGAGGTACTCATGAAAAAATTTATACTTGGACTGCTCTGCGGAGCCGTGCTTGCCGCTTCCACCGCCGTTTACGCTTCGGACGAAATCCGGGCGACGCTGTTTCCCGTAAAATTGCAATTCAATGGAGAGGTTCGCGAGACGGGTTCCCGGTTTGCGATTTTGAATTATGACGGCCATACCTATGTGCCGCTTCGCTTCATGGCCGAGAACTTGGGGGCCGGGGCCGCCTACGACGAAGGAACCCGTACCGTCTCGGTCGTTTCCGAACCGAAGAACGCCACCGACGCACAGAAAAAAATATGGGCCGCAACGTACCGTCTCGAACGCGGGATGGAGGCCAAAGACGTGAAGAACGTGCTGGGCGAGCCGTCATCCCTGACGCTGATCGACAGCTCCAAGCAGCAGCTCTGGCGTTACGACTTCGGAGCATCGGCCGGCTACAGCAGCGGCGGTCTCAGCGCCGACACCGAAGGCTTGCGCCGCGGCGACTTGGAGGGACAGCTGTTTATTCGTTGGAACGCAGGCGGACAAGTCGACCGGTACGAGCTGTGGACGGTAAAGAAAGCCGCAGACGGCACCCGCAGCGTTTCCTCGTTCACCGTATACCCCGACGGCTCCACAAGCGGGACCGCCCCCAATTAGGCCGTGCGCCGGTTTCTTCCGGGGAACCGGCTTATTTTATCGCGCGAAGGGAGGCCGCGGCTCCCGTTTTCTTGTGAAATTTATCACATTGGACGCGGCATAAATCTTGTTGAATGCGGGTGTTTGCAAAAATTTGGATATGCGGCGCATAATCTTTTCCAATCCTTGGACATACTATCGGTGTTCCGACAATATCCATTCTGTTCAGGAGGTTTTTATGCACACGCAGCAACGTTTTGCCGCTCACGAATTTTTGGAAACCCAAGAGGCCATCCGCACGAAAGCGGCGCATATCGAACTGTACGGCGTTCTGTTCGCGATGGCGCAGGATACGCACTTGAAAGATATTTTGTTCAATCAGCAGCGCCGGATGCTGGAAGGATACGATTACGGCATCGGCCTGATGCAAGGCAGAGGCATCGCCATGACGCCGCATACGCCGGAGCTTCGCATTTACGAAAGACCGCAAGTCGGACTGAAGCAGCCGTCCCTGCCTGCGCCTAATCCGAACGCTGCGCAGCTGTCCGATGTGTCCATCGCGACCATCGCGCTGAATCTGCACAAAACGGGCTCGGCCGTCGCCATGCTGTGGGCCTGCGAATGCGTAGATCCGCAAATTCGCCAGTACCATGCGACCTCGGCGAACATCTGCCAGGAGATGGCTTGGGAGCTGTTCCAGTATATGAACTACAAGGGCTTCTACCAAGTTCCGCAGCTGGCCGACCATACGATGCGCACCATGATCCAGGCCGTGCAACCGACTGCGGAGCCGCAGCAGCCTTACCAGACGCATTTTCAATAACAGTTTCCGCTGCTTTCGGGAAGCCGGGGTTCTCTTGTTCAAGAGAGCCCGGCTTTTTTTGTGCCGGAATGATAAAATCAAGGAGAGGATCGGCAAAAAAACGGGCAAATCCTTCCTAACCTAACAGTTTCTTAATAAAGCTCTGTCATAATAGGGATATTACATCACCTTAGAAGGTTGGGGGTTTTGCCTATGGCTAAAGTAATGGTAGTCGATGATGCCGCTTTCATGCGGATGATGCTGCGAACGATGCTGACGGAGGAAGGACACGAAGTGGTGGCGGAAGCGACGAACGGCATGGAGGCGGTCAACGCTTATTTGTCCGTCCGGCCCGACCTGGTCACGATGGATATTACGATGCCCGAGCTGGACGGGGTTGGAGCGGTCAAAGAAATCCGCAAGCACGATCCGAACGCCAAGATCATCATGTGCTCGGCCATGGGCCAAAAGGGCATGGTGCTCGAAGCCATTACGGCGGGCGCGAAGGATTTTGTCGTCAAGCCGTTTCAAAAAGACCGCGTCATCGAGTCGGTCAATAAAGTCCTCGGCTTGTAACGCGTCCGGCGGGAGCCGGTTTACCGGCCGCCGTTTCCATAACGAGCTCGAATTATATTAAGCGAAAGCCGGTCGTTGTCGCCTTATGGCGGAGCGGCCGGTTTTTTTTCGGACCAACTCTTCGGATATATATTGTGGAGGAGGGAGCACGGTAGAGATGAGTACCGTAAGTGTTTAACAATAGAGCAGCCGCATGGACTCGATTTTTTGTTTCATGTACGTCACGGCTTCATGAGGCTCCGTTATCTTTATATCACTCCCGAATTGCCAGATAAAATCTACGTAAAATCTCAAGTCCTCTGCGGCGATCCGGATGTCGGCACGCCCGCTTCCGTCCTCATTGCGCAGGATATAGGGAGCGATCCGCGAATTCGATTCCAACAACCATACGCCTTTTTTCGTCAACTCCAACCGGAGCAGCGTTTGTTCCTGATGGTCTTTTTGGGGCTTATCCATTAACGTCTTCTGAGTGATCTCATCCCGGCAAGGAATCGATTCATTGATAGACGCAGATAGGATCCGATCCACTCTAAATTGCCTGATTTCTTCCCGAAGAAAACAAAATGCGGGGCAATACCAGAAGCCGGAACTCGCATAGAGCCCGACGGGCTGAATATTCCGCTCCGACACCTCGCTGCTGGATTTGTACTCGATGGTAACTACGCTGCGAATCATAATAGCCTGCAGCAGAGTTTGGAGAATCTCCGGAGACATCCACCGATAGGGACTCCACAACATAATCCTGTTCTTTAAACGATCGATCTGCTCCCTTACATCCATAGGTAAATAATGGTAGAATTTGCGGAGCGCCGAATGTGCCCCCTCACCAAATGGCAGTGAACTGAAGTAATCCAAGGATTGGCAGGCAAAAAACATCGCAATGGCTTCGCCTTCGGAGAAACTGATCGGCGGGAGGAGCCTTTCTTGGAGCAGTCTGTAACCGCCCCCTCTTCCCTGGACGGAGTAGATGGGAACACCGAGCTCGCTTAGTTCCTGCAAGTCCCGCGTAATCGTCCGGCTGGACAGTCCGAATTCATCAGCCAACTCTCGGACGGTAAATGACTTGCTGGCATTTATTCTCATCATCATTTGGATTAGCCGCTGTGACTTCTGCAATACCTTTCCCCCCTCCATTTATTACTTTTATTTTAGCACATAAATAAGCCATAATTTGTCGTATTTAAATGCTACATTTAACTTGTAATCATCTTAACCGGCAATGGAGGAAAAGAAGATGTCCACTCAAGAAGGCGCACAGGAAAAGATAGGTCTGGTTTTACTTACCGGAGCAGGACTGGATAGCCGTATTTGGAGCAAAGTGGTGGATGGACTTGATTATCCTCATCTGATGGCCAATTATCCTCGAAGAGAAGATTCGATAGAATCGCGGAACAAGCTTTCTTTGGACGAATATGTTACTCATGTAAAAAGACAAGTAGACGAATGGGGATCTCGGAGGTTCGTTATCGTGGCGCATTCGCTCGGGGGAGTAATCGGTCTTCGGCTTGCATCCGAACTAAACGATCGATTAGCAGGCTATATCTCCGTAGCGGCGGCGGTTCCAAAAAATGGCGGTTCCTTTTTGTCCGTCCTGCCATTCCCCAAAAGAATTCTAATCTCAACGATTCTGCGAATAATCGGCACGAAGCCGCCAGAGTCTGCCATTCGTGCGGGATTGTGCAGCGATCTTTCAGCAGCGCAAGCTGCGGAAATCATAAATGGTTTCACACCTGAGGCCGTACGCGTGTATACGGATCGAAGCAATGTATCCCTGCCGATGGTTCCAACGTTGTATGTGAAGCTAACCAAAGACAAAGAGTTCAGTCCCTCTTTGCAAAATAAAATGATTTCGAACCTTTCCCCCCAATGGGTACGAAGTCTGGACACAGGGCACCTGCCCATGCTCAGCGATCCGGATGGGTTAAGGGCTGTTTTAGGGGAATTCATGGCAGACGTGAGGTAGTAAGCCGGGGGGTGAAGAGCAGCGCCCGGCCTGTTTAAAACGCGCGCGCGGCGGAAGAGCGGGAATGTCCGTCTTGCGGACTTACGTTAATGATGGAAACGTGAAAATCCGGCAGAAAACGGCGGCAGGAACCGGGGCGCGCATCTTTTGCGAAGGGGAGGGGCATGCTAGGAATTGCATTTCACTTCCATTTGGCTTAGAAAGGCGGTGAAGCGCTCGTGCCATTCGCCAAAATTAACGGAACGACGCTGTACTACAAAGTGAAGGGCTACGGCGTTCCGATCGTGTTCATTCATCCTCCGATGCTGACGAGCAGCAACTTTGCGGACCAGATGAAGCAGCTTTCGGGCAAGTATCAGGTTATTGCGTTCGATATTCGCGGCCACGGACAGAGCGGGCAATCCTCGGAGCCGCTTACCTACGGCCTGCTCGCGGAAGACATTCGCGGGCTGCTCGACCATTTGGAGCTGAAAAAAGCTTACTTGTGCGGGTATTCGACCGGCGGATCGGTGGCGTTGGAAGCGCTGCTTCGTTACCCCGACCGGTTCTACGGGGCGATTCTGATCAGCGGCATGTCGGAGTTAAGCGACTGGTACCGGCGCAGCGAGGTTTGGGCGGCGGTCGGGATGATGGGGCTTCGCGCCAAACGGATTGTCGCAGCGGTCATCGCTTTGGGCAACGCGAACAAATGGAAGACGTTCCGGCGTTTGTACCGCACGGCCAAGGAAGGACAGCTGCGGAACGTGAACGACTACTTCAAGTGCAGCCTGACATACAACTGCACGGAGAGGCTTGGGCAGATTCAAGTGCCGGTGCTGCTCTTATACGGGGAGAAAGATAAAGAATTTCGCCGGTATGCGCAAATCCTTCATCGCAGACTGCCCGACAGCACGCTGCATTTCCTGCCCAAAGTCGGTCACCAGCTTCCGACCAAATCGTCGGCTTTGGTGAATGCGTTAATCCGCCATTGGATCGACGAGCGCCATCCTTGGAAGACGGCGGACAAATCCCGGCAGCCGGCGCCGTCCTTGCCTGTGTTTCCCCTGCCGGATGTACCGCAGGCCGAAGAGACGACCGAGGTGTAGGCGCGAAACGGTGCCGCTTATCCGAAAAAATGATCCGCCTGGCGGCAATCCGTGGGATTGCGGCCTTCTTTGCGTGCCGCCCTTAGGCATAGTACAATAGCGGGATAGTAGAGAAACCGGAGAGGATGAACACGATTATGGACCCGATCCAACGAGAAAAGCTGCTGGAGCAGGCGGCCGTTTATGCCAGAACCGAATTGGAGCGAGACAGCAGCGGCCACGATTGGTGGCATATTGTCCGGGTGACCCGTACGGCCAAACGGCTGGCGGCGGTCGAACGGGCGGATACGTTCATCTGCGAGTTGGCGGCCCTGCTGCACGACGTAGCCGATGAAAAGCTGAACCCGAGCAAGGAAGCCGGACTGCAGAAGGTGGAGAACTGGCTGGCCGAAGCGGGAACGGACGAAGCGGACTGTGCTCATGTCATGGACATTATTTCGACGATGTCCTTTGGAGGAGGACGCGGACAGCCGATGCGTACTGCCGAAGGCCGGATCGTACAGGACGCCGACCGCCTCGATGCGATCGGCGCGATCGGGATCGCCCGGGTGTTCGCTTACGGCGGCTGGAAGGGCCGGCCGATGCATGATCCGGAGCTGCCGGTCCGGGAGCACATGACGCCCGAGGAATACCGCAGCCACCCGGGGACGGCGATCAACCACTTTTACGAGAAGCTGCTGAAGCTCAAGGATTTGATGAACACGAACGCTGCCCGCGCTTTGGCGGAAGAACGCCACCGCTTTATGGAGCGGTATTTGGAGCAGTTTTATAGCGAATGGGACGCCGTAGACGGGGCATTCGATTCTGCCGGGGAGAACGTTTCACCGGCTGAGACAGCGTCCCGATGACGGTCCAGGTCGTATTCGGTGCCTCAGCAGAAGGCTGCTTGAAGGTTGCTATGGGAATCCGGCCCGACAAGTCGGTGCTCAATTGGGAAGACGACTTGATGTCGGGCCCTCCGGTTTGTGCGGCTTCGCACGATTGGGAGGACGTGCGTCTTCGCTGGGGGGAAGCCATCGCCAATGAGGAAGCCCGGCAATACTTGCCGTATCTGAGGAGCTGCATGGAAGCTTGGCGGGAGTGGCTCCCCCGCCTTTCCATGGACCCGGTTCCCGTTGTCGTCTGGGCAGCCGATAACGTTTTTGAACAAACCGGGCTTCGCGCCGTGCTTGCTTCCCTGCCGCCCGACGTGTCCGTATCCGTCATGGATGTCACCGTCGCTTCCGGAGGACGGTTTCGTCATACGGGGGAAGCTTCCCCCGAGGAATTGGCTTTGTGGATCGGAAAGGCGGAGCCGCTTGCGCCGCGAACCAAAGATTGGCTTATCCAGGACTGGCGGAGACTGGTACAAGAAGCGGGCTTGCTTCGCATCTATAAGAACGGCAGTCTTCGGACGGTGGATGAAAGCTACTTTGACGAAACGATCATTCGATGCATCCGCACGATACAAGCGGAAGCTCAAGGCTGGGTTAAAATCGGTCCGTTGATCGGGGAAATTCTTTTTCATGCTTTGGACCGTCCGATCTCCCATAGCTGGATCGAATACCGGCTCCGCCGTTTGATCGAACAGGGCATCCTTACCTATACGGGCTCGCTGGAAGCGATGCACGATTACGTCGTAAAGCTTGTCGAGCCGCCCGATTCGGCCGGCTAGCCGGCTTCGTGCCGGCGGCGGACCGTTTTACGCGAACTGCTTCAGGAAACGGCCCATCCGTTCGATCGCTTCGGTCAAATTTTCCACCGAAGAGGCATAGGAGCAGCGGATATGGCCTTCCCCGGCGGAGCCGAGAGCGTTGCCGGGCACGACCGCAACCTTCGTTTCCTCCAGCAGCCGCCAGGCGAAAGTCTCGGACGAAAGGCCCGTGTGCCGGATCGACGGGAAGGCGTAGAAGGCTCCCCGGGGCTCGAAGCAGGGCAGGCCGATTTCTTGAAAGCCTTTCAGCACGAGCCGCCGCCGCTGATTATACGAGCTGACCATCTCTTTCATTTCCTCCGTGCCGTTCCGGAGCGCTTCGATGGCCGCCTTCTGCACCGTAATCGGCGCGCAGATCATCGTGTATTGATGGATCTTGGTCATCGCGGCGATGACTTCGGAATGTCCGCAGGCGTACCCGAGCCGCCAGCCGGTCATGGCGTACGCCTTGGAGAAGCCGTTCAGCAAAATCGTCCGGTCCCGCATCCCCGGCAGCGCCGCAAAGCACGTATGCTCGCCCTCGTAGGTCAGCTTGTCGTACACCTCGTCGGAAATGACGATCAAGTTATGCTTTTCCACGACTTTGGCAATCTCGAGCAGATCCTCTCGGGGCATCGTCGCGCCGGTCGGATTGTTCGGATAGTTGAACAGCAGCGCCTTAGTCCGCGGCGTGATCGCGGCTTCCACCTGCGCGGCGGTCAGCCGGAAATCGTTGTCCGCCGTCGTGGTCAGCGGAACCGGCACGCCGCCCGCCATCGTGACGCATGGCGCGTAGGAGACGTAGCACGGCTCGGCGATCAGCACCTCGTCCCCCGAATGGACGATAGCGCGCAAAGCGAGATCGACCGCTTCGCTGACCCCGACCGTCACCAGCACCTCGCTGCGGGGCTCGTAGCGCACGCTGTAAAACCCGTGCAGGTGAGCGGCAATTTCCTCCCGCAGCTCCAGCAGGCCCGCGTTGGACGTATACATCGTGTACCCTTGCCGCAAAGACTGAATCCCCGTTTCCCGGATGGCCCAAGGCGTCACAAAGTCGGGCTCCCCGACGCCGAGCGAAATAATTCCGGTCATTTCCGACGCGAGATCGAAAAAGCGCCGGATGCCGGAAGGCGGCATATCCCGGATGACGGGGGAGATGCGTTCGGACCAGTTCAAAGTCATGACCATTCACCAGCTTTTCATGGATTTGTTCGTGCATTTTCGCAAATAAAAAAGCCCCCGTCCCCAAAAAAGGGACGAGAGCTAGGCTCACGCGGTACCACCCTCGTTGACTCCAATACTATGAAGTCCACTCGGTCCTATAACGGCGGAACACCGGCCAACTCCTACGGCTGCAAGCTTCAGAGGGCGACTCCAGGGTGGCTTTCGGCAGGGCTTCTTTCCCGGGCTCGCACCTTCCCCGGGTCGCTTGGAAATACACCGTGCTTACTTTCCCCATCGTTGTCTTTCATGAAAAATAAATTAACAGTACTATAGCACGGGTCGTTTTCGGCTGTCAATCGTCTCTTCGGACAGCACCGCCGCGATAGTGCATTGAACCGTCCGAAGTTCAGTCCGCGCCTGTTAGCTCGCTCCAATTCACGACGGCGGTGCACAGATGCCGGATCAAGCCAGGCTCGTGGCTGACGACGAGCACGCCGAGCTGGCGCCGCCGGGCGATCGCGAGCACGGCCTGCCAGATTTGCGCCTGCGTGATCGCGTCGAGCATCGTCGTCATCTCGTCGGCGATGAGAAACCGCGTTTGCGGCCCGAGCGCCCGCGCTACGCAGAACCGCTGCAGCTCGCCGCCGGACAATTCGCCGGGCCGGCGGCGGAGCCACTCCCGTTCGATGCCCAGCGCGTCCAGCAGCGCCGGGTCGGGCTCCCCGCCTTCGCGCAGGACGCGGTGCATCGGCCACTTCGGATTGACCGCTTTCTCCGGGTGCTGGAAGACGAGCTGCACCGGGTGATAGCCGCTGCGCGGGAGGGGGCTGCCGCCTAACGTAATGCGCCCTTCGCGCGGCTCCTCGTACCCGGCCAGCAGCCGTCCGAGCGTCGTCTTGCCGCAGCCGCTCGGACCGACGAGGCCAACCATTTCCCCGGGGTTTAGCGTAAGATCGACGCCTCGGAACAGCCAAGCGTCCCGGCCGCGCCGATACCCAAGGCCTCGCGCTTCAAGTCGCATGGATGCACCTCACCGTCCCGCCGCGCAGCTCCCGCATTTCCGGCCGTTCGCGGCTGCACTCCGGTCCGGCGGCAGCGCAGCGCGGCGCGAACAAGCAGCCCGGCGGCAGCGCGGCCGGATGCGGCTGGACGCCGGGAATCGGCGTGAAGCCGTTCTGCGGCAGCGCCTGCCAAAGCGCCCGGCTGTACGGATGGCGCAGCCGCGCTCCGTCGCCGGAGAAGTCGCCGGCGGGCGCCTTTTCGACCGTCGTCCCGGCATAAAAGACGGCGACGTTGTCCGCAAAGGGGAGCACCGACTCGATGTCGTGGGTTATGAGCAGCACGGCGCAGCCTTCGTCCGCCAGCTCGCGGAACCGGCTTAGCGTTTCCCGCACCGCCGCGGGGTCGAGCCCGGGCGTCGGCTCATCGGCGATGACGAGCCGCGGGCCGCCGACCGTCGCCGTCGAGACGAGCACCCGACGCGCCATGCCGCCCGACAGCTGGAATGGGTACAGCCGCTCGGTCCCGGGGGCGAGACGGTAGCGGTCGAAGATCCGGCGGACCGCAGCGATGGCGTCGCCCTCGCGGACCGAGCTCCGCACTTGGTCGCCCACCCGCATCAGCGGGTCGAGGAAGTTGACCGATTGCGGCACGAGCGCAATCTCCTTGCCCCGCAGCGCCTCCTGCCGGGCAGGGGTCAGCGGCTCGCCGTCGTACCGCAGTGTCCCGGAGACGGCCGCGTTGTCCGGCAGGATGCCGAGGATGGCGTGGGCGAGGAGGCTTTTGCCGGAGCCGCTCGATCCGACGACCGCGAGCAGCTCGCCCCGTCCGACCGTCAGCTGCAGGCTGCGGATGACCTCGACCGTGGATTGCCGCAGTCCGCGATCGTACCGCGTGAAAGCGACGGACAAATCGTCCGCTTCAAGTACCGGCATATGGCTGGGCATGGTTTCAGACGTAGATTCAGGTATCGATTCAGACACGTTGCGCCGAGCCTCCTCTTTTTGTTCATGCGGCGGGGCCGGATGGTTCAGTTCTGCAGGTCCCGCGGATCGAGCAGCAGACGCAGACTTTCCCCGGCCCGATCGAACGCCCGGACGACGATCAGCAGGCTGAGGCCGGGAAAGACGGCCAGCCACCACATGCCGGTCGACAAATACCGCATCGACTCGGACAAAATAATGCCGATGGCCGGCTGGTGCGGCGACAGGCCCAGGCCGATAAACGTCACGGCGGCTTCATGCAGAATGGCATGCGGGAACAGCAGCAGCAGGCCGACGAGCAGTTGAGGCAGCAGGTGGGGCAGCATATGCCGCACCGCCACTTGCCACCGGGACTGCCCGAGCCGCCGCGAAATTTGCACGAATTCGGCGCTGCGCAGCTGGAGCACCTCCGCGCGGATGACCCGCGCCAAGCTTGGCCAATGCGTGAGGGCGACGCCGATCACAATGCCGCGCATGCCGCCGCCGAAGACGAAGGCGATCAGAATGAGCGTGACGAGATGCGGCACGCTCAGAAACAAGTCGATCAGCCACGCGACGATCCGGTCGGCCGCCCGTCCCATCGTCGCGGCAATGAGCCCCAGCGCCGTAGCAATCACCGTGCTGCAAGCGGCGGCGAGCAAGCCGACCTGCACGCTTAAGGCCAGCCCTTTGAACGTGCGGGTAAACATATCCCGCCCGAGCCAGTCGGTGCCGAACGGATGCTGCAGCGAAGGCGGCAGATTGCGCCATTCGAGCCGGGTGGACAGGTTGTCCGGGCTGAGCAGCAAGCCGATAAGCCAGCTTCCCAGAATCAGCGCGGCCGCGCCGGTCGCCGCGAGCAGCGCCCGGTGCCTCCGGCCGAGCCGGGGCTGGGATCGACGTCGGGCACGCGGTATATCGTTGATCGTCCGCAACTTATTCATAGCGCCCGACCCTCCCGGATTCGCGGATCGATCAGCCGGTAGAGCAGATCCGCGATCAGATTGCCCGTGAACACGAACAGGGTGCTGAACAGCACGATGCCGAGCAGCAGCGGAACATCGCCCCGCAGCCCCGCTTCGACGGTGGCCTGTCCGAGGCCGGGATAGGAGAATACCTGCTCGGCCAAGACCGCCCCGCCGAACAGCTCGCTGAACGCGGTGAACTGCAGCGACAGCGCGGGCAGCGCGATATTGCGCAGGCCGTGCCGCCGGAACAGCCGGAAGCCGCGCTCGCCGCGGGCCCGGGCGAATAGGACATAGTCGCTGGCCAGCACGTCGAGCAGCTTCTGCCTCGTATGCAGCGCGATGTTCGAGATGCCGACGATGCTTAAGGTCAGCGCGGGCAGGATCATATGCTGTACCCGGTCGCTCCACGTGACCTCCTGAGCCAGCACCCCCGCAGGGACGCCCAGCGCGACCGGAAACCAGCCCAGCCATACCCCGAACAGCAGAAGCAGCAGCAAGCCCATCCAGAACGCGGGCGTGGAGGCCAGCGTGTAGCAGTACCATTGGATCAGGCGGTCGATCCATGTCTCTTTCTTCATCGCGGCCAAGCTGCCTGCCGCAAAGCCGAGCAGGCCGGACAGCAGCCAGGCGGCGCTCATCAGCGCCAGCGAGCCCGCGAACCGCTCTCCGATCACCTCGGCCACCGGCCGGCGGAAAATCATCGAGGTGCCGAGGTCGCCCTGCAGCAGGGCGGACCCCCAATTCGCGAAGCGTTCGGCCGGCGGCTTGTCGAGTCCCCAATGCTCGGCGATCTGCAGCCGCTGCTCCGGGCTCACTCGCATCATGTCGGCGCCGACGTAGGCTTGAATCGGGTCGATGGGCGAGGCGCTGACGAGCACGAAGGAAATCGCGCTGATCGCCGCCAGCAAAGTGACCAGCCGGACCGCCTTCAAGCCGAAAAACGTAAGCAAACTGCGCATCATCTCATAACCTCATTTTCCGGGCCTAGTTCTTCCATTTCCATTCTTCGATATTGTCCGTGACCGGCCAGCCGTGGCCGTGCGGATGAATGCGCTGCTTCCCGATATCCAGCTTGTCCTTGACCAAATACAGATGGTCGATATTGACCAGCCAAGCCCATGGCGCGTCGCCCTGCGCGCTGACGCCGGTCGTGCCGTCCCATTGGGCTTTTTTCCAAAATTCCCAGGCGTCCTCTTCCTTCGTGGCCCGGAGCGCCTTGTCCATCCAAGCGTCGACCGCCGGATTGCTGTAGTACCCGTTGTTGTAATATTCGATGCCTCGGTATTTGCTGCTGTAAACATTGTACATTTCGAGCGGATCGTTGCTGCCCCAGCCCATCATGACGGCGCTGGAATGCATCAGCTTCTTGATATCGTCCCAGCTTTTGCCTTCGACGCTGACTTGAATGCCGACCGGCTTCAGCATGTCGGCTACGGCCAGCGCCAGCGATTGCCGCGTCACGTCGCCCGCAGGGTAGATGAGCGGAAACCGCGCTTTGAGCGCCCCCTTTTCGACGATGCCTTCGCCGTCGGCGTCTTTCCAGCCCGCCTCCGCGAGCAGCTTCTTCGCGCCTTCGACATCGGCGTCGGGGGTGACCGTCTGCGGATTCCACCAGGGCAGCCCGTCATTGATGGTGTAGGCCGGCGTGCCGTGTCCTTCCAGCACGCCTTGGACCAGCGCTTTGCGGTCGATTGCCGTGTTGACGGCTTTGCGGATCGCGATATCGGCCGTCACATCGTTGCCGATAGGGATGCCGTTCTTCGTGACCGACCCGGAACGGACATAAGGGAACACGATGCCGCGATTGTCCACGGTATGTACAGCTTCGACCCGCATCCCGGCAACCGGCTGCTTGCTGAAGGAGGCGGGAATGTAAGCGGCGTCCACTTTTCCGGCCTTGGCGGCGGCATAAGCGGCATCCTCGTTCACGAACAGAAACGTCAGCTTTTTGAAAAACGGCTTCGGCCCGTAATAATCGGGATTCGCCTCGACGATCACCTGCTGGCCCCGGTCCCATTGCACAAGCTTGTACGGCCCGGACCCGACAGGCTTTTGGGCATAGTCTTTGCCGTGGGCATGCTTCGGTACGATACCGGTCTGCACGAGCAGCGTCAGGAAGGTCGATTGCGGCTCTTTGAGCGTAAACTTGACCGTGGCGTCGTCCGGGGCTTCGACGCTTTTCATATTTGTGAGATCGATAATGGAGCCGTTTTGGGACGCCGTTTCGAACGTATACTGCACGTCGGCGGCCGTGACCGGCTTCCCGTCGGAAAACTTGGCGTCGTTTCGCAGCTTGACGGTCCATGCCGTCCCGTCGCCGCTTACCTCGTAGCCGGTGGCCAGATCGTTGACAATTTTCATTTCGGCATTCCGCTTCAGCAGCGTGCTTTGAAACAGCGGCGAGCCGTACCGTCCCCAGCCGGTGGTCGGGTCGAAGCCGGCCTCCGGCTCGGAGCCGACGGCCAGGATCAGCTCGTCCTTGGCAGCGGCAATCGGGGGTTCTTCCTTCTTAGCTGCCGGGGTGCATCCGGTTACAATAAGGCTAAGGATAAGTCCCCATACGAGTACCCTGAGTATTGCGGGCTTGTTCACGCTCTCTCACTCCAAATCCGTAGTTATCTTATCGTCTTTCTCTATCGTGTTACGATTTAACGATATTGTAGCACATGCTATAAGGGGAGTCACTACAAACGGACAAAAAAGTCGGCTGAACCGGGCACTGCGGCAAGTTTTGCGTAGCGGTTGCAACGTTCGCCGCAGCTGGAAGAAAAGGCCGCATGGTGCCCCCAATCAGGGAAATGCATTCTTTTTTAGAGGTACATCAAGCGCTCGTCCGGTTTAGAACAGCCTAAGAAATGAAAAACTAAAGCCGGAAGCTCGCATGAAAAAAAATGCAATTCCCCGTTGACATAGGGTAGGGGGGTATAGTAATATAAAGCCAAGAGGAGGGAACACAATGGAAAATATCACGGAGGCGGAACATTGCTGCTCCACGGACAGCGAGAGAAAAAGCCATCATTCCGATAAAGTCAAAGCCAACCTGATCACCCGGTTGAACCGCATCGAAGGCCAGATCCGGGGCGTGAAGGGCTTGATCGAGAAAGATACGTATTGCGACGACGTGCTCAATCAAATCGCGGCGATCCAGTCGGCGCTGAACGGCGTCGGCAAGCTGCTGCTGGAAGGCCATATGAAGTCCTGTGTCATCGAGCGCATCCAGGCCGGCGAGCACGAAGTCGTCGATGAGCTGCTTACCACCATCCAAAAATTAATGAAATAAGGAGAGATTACACATGCAAACCATCACGTTGAAAGTCGAAGGAATGTCCTGCAATCATTGCGTCAACTCCATTGAAGGGGCTTTGAAAAACATCGGCGCGACCGGCAAGGTCGACTTGGCCGCGAAATCCGTTCAAGTGACGTACGAAGAGTCGAAAACGAATCCGGATGCGATCAAAGCCGCGATTGAAGACCAAGGCTACGACGTGGTTTAATCCGCGATTCACCGGTTTTGCCGAGGCGCGGCTCCGGCCGCTCCCTTTTTTTGATTAAAATATACCCCATATGGGTATATTTGAGGAGAGGTGCACAGCTATGGAACAACAATTGGAACAACAACAGCGGCCGGAACAGCAGCAAGCCTCGCTTGCCATCACGGGCATGACCTGCGCAGCTTGTGCGAACCGGATTGAAAAGGGCTTGAACAAGCTGCCTGGCGTCGACAAAGCGACCGTAAATTTCGCGCTCGAGACGGCCCACGTGGAATACTCCGGGCAAGCGGTATCGGTGGAGGATATGATCCGGAAAGTCGAGCAGCTCGGCTACAAAGCGGGGCTGAAGGAGGAGCGGAAGGACGAGGGGGACCACCGGCAAAAAGAAATTGCCGCGCACCGCACGAAGCTGATCTTCTCCGCCATTCTTTCGTTCCCGCTGCTGTGGGCGATGGTCAGCCATTTTTCGTTCACTTCATGGATTTATTTGCCGGATCTACTGATGAATCCGTGGGTTCAGCTCGCGCTGGCGACGCCGGTGCAGTTTATCGTCGGATGGCCGTTTTATACGGGAGCTTACAAGGCGCTGCGCAACAAGAGCGCGAACATGGACGTGCTCGTCGCGCTCGGCACGTCGGCGGCTTATTTTTACAGCTTGTACCTGACGCTGGAGTGGGCTGCGGCCGGCTCCCCGTCGCACCATGGCATGCCGTCCATGTATTACGAGACAAGCGCCGTGCTGATCACGTTGATCGTGATGGGCAAATGGTTCGAGGCGCTGGCGAAGGGACGCTCCTCGGAAGCGATCAAGAAGCTGATGGGCCTGCAGGCCAAAACGGCGCTGGTCGTCCGCGACGGAGTCGAGCTGAGCGTGCCGGTGGAGGAAGTGGTGGTCGGAGACGTCGTGCTGGTGAAGCCGGGCGAGAAAATTCCGGTTGACGGCATCGTTCTCGACGGCATGTCGGCGGTCGACGAATCGATGCTGACCGGCGAAAGCATCCCGGTCGAGAAAAAGGCGGGTGACGCCGTCATCGGCGCCACCGTCAACCGCAACGGCAGCCTGCGGATCGAAGCGACCAAGGTCGGCAAAGAAACGGCGCTGGCGCAAATTATCCGGGTCGTCGAAGACGCGCAGGGCTCGAAGGCGCCGATTCAGCGGGTCGCCGACCGGATCTCCGGCATTTTCGTGCCGATCGTCGTCGGGATTGCGGTGCTTACGTTCTTGATCTGGTACTTTGCGGTCGTTCCTGGCGAATTCGCCAATGCGCTGGAAAAAGCGATTGCCGTCCTTGTTATAGCATGTCCTTGCGCCTTGGGGCTGGCGACGCCGACCTCCATCATGGCCGGATCGGGCCGTGCGGCGGAGTTCGGGATTTTGTTCAAAGGCGGAGAGCATCTGGAATCGATGCACCGGATCGATACGATCGTGCTGGATAAAACCGGCACCGTCACGAAAGGGAAGCCGGAGCTGACCGATGTGAGCATCGAAGCTGCGGATGAGGCGACGGTTTTGCGCTTGGTCGCTTCCGCCGAGAAGCAATCCGAGCATCCGCTCGCGGAAGCGATTGTGGAAGGCATCCGCTCGCGAGGCATCCCGTTCTCCGAAGCGGAACGGTTCGAGGCGATTCCGGGCTACGGCATCGCCGCCATCGTCGAAGGCCGTGAGGTGCTGGTCGGCACACGCAAGCTGATGCGGCGCGAAGGGATTGAAATCGCGCAGGCTGAGGGTGCCATGGAACGGCTCGAATCGGAAGGCAAGACCGCGATGCTGATCGCCGTGGACCGGCAGTATGCCGGCCTGGTCGCGGTAGCGGACGCGGTTAAGGAAACATCCCAGGAAGCGATCGCCCGCTTGAAGCGGGATGGCATCGAGGTCATCATGATCACCGGCGACAACCGCCGGACGGCGGAGGCGATCGCCCGCCAAGTGGGCATCGACCGCGTGCTGGCCGAGGTGCTGCCGGAAGGGAAGGCCGCCGAGGTGAAGAAGCTGCAGGCGGAGGGGCGCAAGGTCGCCATGGTCGGCGACGGCATCAACGATGCGCCGGCGCTCGCGACGGCCGACGTCGGCATCGCCGTAGGCACGGGGACGGACATCGCCATCGAAGCGGCCGACGTGACGCTTATGCAGGGCGATCTCATCCGCTTGCCGGACGCCGCGGCGATGAGCCGGAAGACGATGGCCAATATCAAGCAAAACCTGTTCTGGGCGCTGGCGTACAATACGCTTGGCATTCCGATCGCCGCGCTGGGCTTCCTTGCCCCGTGGGTGGCGGGAGCCGCGATGGCGCTGAGCTCGGTATCGGTTGTGCTCAATGCGCTCCGATTGCAGAAGGTGAAGCTCTAAGCGGAGCGGAAGGCGGGTGCCCGGTTGCCGGGCGCCCTTCTTTCGGTGAATAAGGCAGAATCGGAAAGGAGCGGCAATACCGCGGTGAACAAGACGATTCTTGTAGTCGACGACGAAGCGAAAATCAGGGATGTCGTGACGTCCTACCTGCAAAAGGACGGGTACCGCACGCTGGAGTCCGCCGGCGGCTCGGAAGCGTTGGACGTGCTGGAGCGGGAGGCGGTCGACCTTGTCATCCTCGACCTGATGCTGCCTGACATGTCCGGCGAGGAGGTATGCCGGCGCATCCGGCAACGATCCTCGCTGCCGGTCCTGATGCTGACGGCCAAAGTATCCGAGAACGACCGGGTGACCGGGCTGTCCATCGGCGCCGACGACTACGTGCTGAAGCCGTTCAGTCCGCGCGAGGTAGCCGCCCGGGTCCGGGCGATTCTGCGCCGCACGCGGGACGACGCTTTGCTGGCGGACCGGATGGCGTTCGGCGGCGGCGAGCTGGTTATTCTAACGTTCAAGCGCGAAGTCTACAAGCAGGGCGAACCGGTTAGTTTGACGCCAAACGAATACAAGCTGCTGCTTGCGCTTGCCCGCCATCCGGAGCGCTGCTTCACGAGGGACGAGCTGATCGAGAAGGTGCTCGGCTTTGATTTCGAAGGCGACGAGCGCACGATCGATCAGCATATCAAAAACCTGCGGCAGAAAATCGAGCCGGTTCCGAAAGAGCCGCGGTATATCGTAACGGTGTACGGGGCGGGCTACCGGTTTGCCGGAGGAGCTTGGCCGTGAGAGGACTGTATGCCAAATTTGCGCTCGTGTTTATCGGATTGGCGTGCGGGATTCTGATCATGGCGCTCACGGTGCTGCTCGTGCAGGCACACCGCCATTTTATGATGTACCAGCAGCAGACGGCGGCTACCGCGGATATGATGGCGTTCAACGCGCATCTGGAGCAGGCGCTTGTGCAGTCGGTCGTCTGGATTGCCGCCGGAGGCATCGTCCTGGCGGCCTTGGCCGGCTTGTACGCGGCGAAGCGGATGGCTGCGCCGCTGATGGCGATGAAAGCGATGGCGGTCCGGATGGCGGGGGGCGAGCTGGGGGCCCGTACGGAGGTTCGAGGGAACGACGAGCTGGCCGATTTGGCGCAAGCGATTAACGCGCTGGCTGCGCAGCTGGAGAAGCAGGAGCATCTGCGGAAGACGATGACCGCCGACGTCGCCCATGAGCTCCGCACCCCGCTGGCCACCTTGAAGAGCCATATGGAAGCGATGATGGACGGCGTCTGGGAGCCGACGCAGGTTCGGCTCGCGGCCTGTCACGAGGAGGTCGAGCGGCTGAGTCATCTGGTCGGCGACTTGGAGCAGCTGACGCAGATGGACTCGCCTCATTTTCGGCTTCGCCTGCAGACGGAAGACTTGGCGGCCGTCGCCGCGCAGAGCGTGGAGACCGTCAAAGCCGCGTTCGCGCAAAAAAAGGTCGCCCTCCGGCTCGCCGCCCCGGCACAACCGGTGCTTGTCCAAGCGGACCGCAGGCGGATCGGGCAAATATTGGCCAATGTGCTGAGCAACGCCTGGAAATACACGCCCTCCGGGGGACAAGTCGAGGTGAAGGTGGAGCAGGATGACGGCGAGGCCCGGGTCGTCGTCGCGGACACCGGGATCGGGATTCCTGCCGGGGAGCTGCCTTATGTGTTCGAGCGGTTCTACCGCACGGATAAATCGCGGAACCGCAGCACGGGGGGAAGCGGCATCGGGCTGACCATCGCCCGGAGACTGGCCGAAGCGCACGGCGGACGCATGGAAATCGAAAGCGAGGCCGGCCGGGGGACGACGGTGCGGATTTGTTTTCCGGGGTAAAGCGCGGCGGCAGGGTGATTTTCTTCACAAGATCTTCAAAAGCTTCCCTTACACTAAAAATCAACCGAGAGAAAACAGGAGGGTATTTATGAAAAAAGCAGCCATAGCGACATTGCTGGGTACGGCGCTGCTTCTAAGCGCGTGCGGCCAAGCGGGGAAGGAAGCGACTCCCCCGAGGGAGGCTCCGAAGGAAGAAGCCGGACACGGCAATCACGGAGGCGAGCCGTCCGAAGCGCCGAAGAGCGGAGAGATCGTCACATCCTTCAAGCTGACGCCGGAGAAGCCGCAGGCCAAGAGCGATACCCCGCTTACGATTCAAATTGCGGACAAAAGCGGCAAGCCGGTGGAAAACTTCGACATCACGCACGAGAAGAAGCTCCACTTGATCGTCGTCAGCAAAGACCTGTCGTACTTTAACCACATTCATCCCGACTATAAAGGGGGAGGCCGGTTCGACATCACGACGCAGTTTCCGGGCGGCGGCGATTATAAGCTGATTGCGGACTTCGTGCCGACAGGCCAAGGCTCGGTGACGCAGACGCAGTGGATCAGCGTGCAGGGCGATGCGCCCGCAGCCGCGGCGATCGAGCCCGAGTCCAAGCTGGTCAAAACGGTGGACGGCAAAGAAGTCACGCTGGCGATCGATCACCTGATGGCGGGAATGGACGCGAACCTGACCTTTACGATTCGCGACGCCGCTTCGCAGCAGCCGGTGACGAATCTTCAGCCTTATCTCGGGGCGGTCGGGCATGTGGTTATTTTGAGCGCCGATGCCGAGCAGTATTTGCACGTCCATCCGATGGACGAGAAGGCCTCCGGGCCGGACGCCAAGTTCATGACGAAATTCCCGAAAAGCGGCGTATATAAGCTGTGGGGCCAGTTCCAGCATGAAGGCAAGGTGTTCACCGTTCCTTTCGTCGTGAAAGTGCCCGGTTGAGCTTGTTGAGATACCCGTTTCGCGTAAAAAATTCTTTGCATACGCCGGTGGGATATATCCCACCTGAGCTTGTTGAGAAAGTGGTCAGACGGGATTATAGAGGTAACGAAGGGGTGGGGTATCTACTTCCGACCGCTACCCCACCCCGCAAAGTGAAGTTGAATCAGGGAAGCTTAGTCCGAGTACTTTGCGGGGACCCCGGGTCCTCGGGAAATTTGATTGGAAGCCGCTTAATAGCGGACATTTCCCGAAGACAAAGGCGGCCGCTATCGCTTCTCCAGTAGATACCCCACCTCCGTATGTTTCTCTATTCTTGTCAAAACCACTTTATCAACAGCCTGCGGTGGGATATATCCCACCTGTATTTGTCTGAGTTTTTCTACTTCAAAGGCTTCCAAACAAGCTCGGCGATTCGCAGAAGTCGAATCGGTCTTATTCTTCATTAAGCCGGCTCTTACCGGTTGACATGGGCATCGGGAGCCTTATCCGGCACCAGATTCAATACGATGTTGTGCTCAAGAAGCGCCTTCAGCCCGCACAGGACGATCGTAAACCCTTCCGTCGAGCCGATCGCTTGCTTGACGATGTCGTCCCCATCTCCTTGAAACCCTGTGTTCGTTACCGTGACGAAGGTTTCGTCATCCGCGCGGCGGGTAAATGTCCATTCCACCGTAGTATAGCCGTAAGACTCCTCCCATTCGATGAGGATGCGTTGGTTCTCTTCGATTTCTTTGACATGGACATTGGTCGAAACGCCGTACATTTCCCAATCCCACCGGACGCGTTTGCCGGCTTCCAGCCTTCCGCTGCTTTTGGTGAACCAGAATCGCGTCGTAACCGCCGGTTCGACGAAAGCTTCGAACACCTCTTCTACCGGTCTGCGGATAAGCATTTCCGCTTTTGCAACCGGTGCTTGATGCAGGGTTGTCATTGCGCACTGCTCCTCTCATTGTTCTCCGTTTCTTATACGATAGCAGGTCACATTGGTTATGATTTCTTAACGATTGCGAATTATGACGCTCCTGAACCGAAACATGAAGCGGAAGGGGCGAGACTGTCTCGGCTTCCGGCTTACCGGCCGCATACGACACAATATTACATCGTTTGCTGTCTGTCGATACCAGATGCCGTCGTTCTCGCCAAGCGCTCGGATAGCAATTGATCCCGTCGCACTATGGACAAAGTTCCCAGTATTTCAATACAATGAATGAAAGCAATGGGTTAATTTTACATGTTATACGGTAATTTCTTAAGGGAAATAGGTAATTTATTCCATGAAAAAACTTGTCAAGTGCTTTGGGTATGACAAGCTGAAAAAACTGCGGTTTTTCTGAAAAATTGTTGATTCCCAAAAATTTTGACGAAAGCCGCACGCCGTACAAGCAACCTTTTTCGAGCAACTCCTCATCCATCACAAATTGAGCTGACGACCGAAGACGGGATCGTCGGACTCCGCGAGAGGTAGCGCCATGGCTCACCACAAATATGTCGTCGCGTTCCGCATCGGCTTCCAAAGCTCGCTGGAATACCGCTTTAATTTTTTCCTCTCCCTGTTCAGCGCGGTATTTCCGATCGTCGTGCAATATTATATATGGACGGCGGTGTACGCGAGCGCCGGAGAGAGCGGCCTGTTCGGCTATTCCTATCAAGAGATGATCATGTATACGATCATTGCCGCCGTCGTCTCCAAGCTGGTGATTACGAATATGGAGCATGCTGTCGCCGAAGATATCAAAAGCGGCGGATTGAATAAATACATGGTCAAGCCGATTGCGTATTTTGGCTTCCGCATCTGCTCGTTTATCGGGCAGCGCTTGATCTATGTCGTAATTTCCCTGTTCGTCATTCTGGCTCTAACCTTCGCATTGAACTCGTTCTATAAGCAGCATACCGGATTTGACCGACTGCTGGCTTTTTTCCTCTCCCTGTGCCTGTCTGTCATTCTTAGCTTTCTGATCTCGTACGCCATTTGCGCGTGCGCCTTCTGGTTATCGGAAATTTCCTACTTTTTCGTTGTCACCAGCCTGCTGGTCAATATTATGAGCGGCGGCATGTTTCCGCTTGAAATCTTCGGAGAAGGGCTGCAGCAGCTGTTTCGTTTCCTGCCCTTCCACTATATGATTTACTTCCCTGTCAACGTCCTGAACGGCAAAATTGCGGACGGGCAGATCTGGCAAGGCATCGCCGGACAAGGCCTATGGATCGGTCTGATGCTGATCGTCTGCCATCTGGCATGGAAGCGCGGGATGAAACGGTATTTGGGGCTAGGAGGCTGAGCTTTTGAACATCGTTACCGAACTGCGTCGGCATCTGCACATTCTGGCGTTATTCGCCCAAAACTCGGTCATTTCCCAGATGGAATACCGCTTCAATTTCATAACGGGCATATTCGTAGAGGCGGCGTTCCTGATGGCCAAGCTGCTGTATGCGGTCGTCGTGTACAAAACGAATGTGCGGATCAACGGGCTGTCGCCGGATACGATTCTCATGTTTATGGGGACGCATTTATGGCTGACGGGTATTTACATGGGCTTGTTCTTTAACAATTTCCTGCGTCTCAGCGAGCATGTCCGTACGGGCAGTCTCGATCTGATGATGGTCAAGCCGATTTCGCTGCAATTTCTCGTTTCCTTGCGGGTTATCGAGGTCGGGATGCCGATCCCGAATATGATTGCGGGGACCGTGATGATCGCGATCGGCTGGAGCGCCGCCGGCATTCCGTTGACGCTGCTCCATGTGGCCGGATTTGCGGCTTTTCTGCTTGCCGCGACCGTCCTCACGTACTGCATTATGATCATTCCCTCGCTGCTCTCGTTCTGGTTCGTGAACACGTCGGCCGCCAGCGAGATTTCGTACTCCGTATGGGATTCCAACAACATGCCCGCATCCATGTACAACAAATGGATCCAGCGAATAGGGACGTTTGTCGTTCCGGTGTTTTTGATTACGAACTTTGCTCCGATGTTTGTGCTCGGCAAGCTGTCTGCCGCCGAATTGGCCTGGGGCGCTCTGGCGCCGGTCGTCTGCTTCCTGCTGGTCCGCTTCCTGTGGGAGCGGGCGCTGGGCGTGTACAGCAGCTCGAATTTGTAGCGGGAAGCTTGCCGAAGCGGCACATTACGATAGGGAGGTGATGCGGTCCGGAACCAAGCGCAGGCGGGAAGGCTACGCAGAGGAGGCAGTCTTAGGCTGAATCGACAGGTCCTAAACCAAACCACGACTTGAAAATTGAAGGAGGTTAGACGATGTCCGTACAACTTCGCAACGAAACCGCTTCACCGATTTCACCGCTCTTGAGTACGTCGGCGCCCCGGTGGATATGGCTGCAGCTTCTGGAGGCCTGTAATCTAAGGTGCAAAATGTGCTACGAATGGGGCGACAACGGCGCCTACAAGGAACGAACGATGCTGACGCAGCTGGATATCAAAGTGGTGAAGCAAATTATCGAGGATTGCAGTCCGGTCAAACCGTATTACGATCTGTTTGGCGGAGAGCCTCTGATGTATCCGCAGATCGATGAGGTACTGGCTGCATTAAAATATTACGGAAGCCAAGTCGCCTTCCCGACCAACGGAACGCTGCTGGAGAAGCATGCGGAGATGATAATCGAGAATGAGCCGCATCGCGTATGGGTGTCGATGGACGGTCCGGAGGAGATTAACGACCAGCAGCGCGGCAAGGGCGTGTTCAAGAGAGCAACCCGCGGCATCGAGAAGCTGCACGCGCTCCGGGAGGAGAAGGGCAAGGAGTTTCCGAAGATCGGCACGATTTTCATCATTACCCCGTTAACGTACATGCATGTGGAAGAGCTTTTCTTCAAAAGCCTGGATATCACGAAGCTGGATCATATCAGCTTGGAGTTTCAGTCGTTTATTACGCCGGAAGATCACGTAAATTACCGCAATATTCTGAAAAATAATTTTGATCTGGACACGAACGCGGCCGTTTCCAAGGGTTTTGTCCGCGAATTATCCGAGTTTAGCGAGATGAATGCAAGGGAAATCGCCCGGCAGGTACGCAGCATTGAGGAGTACTGCAAGGAGAAGGGCGTTTATTTCAACGCCTATCCGCAGAACATGACCGAGGAGACGGTTGAGCTGTACTTCAGCGGGAACAGCCACAAGCTGGCGCATGCCAAGAAGCGCTGCGAATTCCCTTGGCTCAGCACGGAGATCAATGCGAGAGGCGACGTGACGTCCTGTCATGCCTTCTACGACTTGACGCTCGGCAACGTGAACGAGCAGCGGCTGCTCGACATCTGGAACGGCCCGAAGTATAAGCAGTACCGCAATTATTTGAAGAAAAATTCATTCCCGATCTGTCAGGCCTGCTGTCTGAATTTCAAGACGAAGACGGAAAAATAAAGGAAGCATGAGGTTGTGCCCATGAGAAAGAAACGAATCGGGGTGCTCGGCTGCGCCCGCATCCTCGACCGGGCGCTGTTTACGCCCCTCAAGAGCCTCGAACCGCTAAGCGTCCACGCGATTGCGAGCAGGACGAAGCCTAAAGCCGAGTCCTATGCGGAAAAGTATGGCATTCCGCGCGCGTTCGGCGGCTACGAGGAGCTGCTGGCCTGCGGGGAGATTGACTTCGTCTATATCGCGCTGAGCAACGAGCTGCATGCGGAATGGGCGATTCGGGCGCTGCAGGCCGGGAAGCCGGTGCTGGTGGAGAAGCCGATCTGTCTGAACACGGAGGAGCTTCGGCGGCTGATGGATGCACAGGCTGCGTCCGGCCTGCCCGTGCTGGAAGGTCTGATGGTGCAGCACCATCCTTGGCAGAGCGAGATCAAGCGGATGGTCGACCGGAACGCTTACGGGGGGCTCTTGGAGGTGCGCTCGCAAATCTCGGTTCCGTTCCGGGACCCGGAGCGGCAAAGCTATCGCAGCTTCCCGGAACGCGGCGGAGGCGCCTTCTATGATTTCGGCTGCTATTGGCTGCAATTTCTTCAAGCGGTATTGGGGCTGGAGCCGGCGGGTTGCGATGCGGAGTCCGATTTTGCGGGTCCGGGCGGCTGCGATTGGACGTTTCGCGCATCGTTGGATTACGCGGGCGGGGTGCGCGCCGGGCTTGTCGCCTCCTTCGAGCTGCCGATGATTTCCCGGCATACGCTCGAATTTGAGCATGCCGTTGTGACCGTGGACGATTTTTTCCGCGCCAGCCTGGGCACGTACCGGATGACGATGCGCGTCCGGGATAAGCAAAGCGGGGCGGTGGAGAAGCTGGCCTTCGAGCCGCAAAATTATTTTGTGAATCAATTGGCGTTTTTCAGCGGCGTGCTGGACGGGACCAAGAGCAATGTGCCGCTCGCTCAATCGTACGAACGCATGGCGGTGCACGAGCGGCTGCTGACGCTGGCGAGGGCGAAGCTGCCCGGATATCCGCCGGCCTCGGGCGAGCCACTGACTTAGATGAGGAGGAGTTTCTTATGATTATGCAAACCGTGATCAAAATTTTGAGCGAAATCAAGGAGTCTCCGGAGCTGCTGTCCACGTTAAAGCCGGAGACGGATATCGTTAACGAGGTAGGACTCGATTCGCTGCAAATGATCAATTTCGTGCTGGCCATCGAGGATGCTTTCGATGTGGAAATTGACTTTGACAATTTCGATATCGACCACTTGAGCTCCATTCAAGCTTTCGCGGCTTTTCTGGAAAAGGAACGGGCGGGTGTTGCGAACGGCGCGGGCGGCCAGGCGGCAGAGCAGCCGATCTTCGACTAACCATGAAAAAAACATTCACTGAAGGAAGGGAGGATTGCTCATGCAACCGCAAACGAAGGTCACCTTTGACCGGAATACGTTTCAAAATATGAAGCGGACAATCCGCAACATGTCCGTGACGAGCAAAGCGCTAAGGCGCAATCCAACGTTCGCGCTGGACATTCCCGAGGATATCGGTATCAAGCTGAACAATGGCTGCAATCTGCGCTGCAAGCATTGCTTCGAATGGGCGAGCGACGGGTACCATCACGACATGGCGAAGGAAATGAAGAATCAGGAGATCGAGTTTTCCCTGCTCGAACGTCTGCTGGAGCAAACCCGCGAGCGGAAATCCCGGCTGTTCGTCTGGGGCGGCGAACCGCTGTACTACAGCCGCTTCGACGACTTCGCCGACCTGCTGGCGCGCGATCCCCGCAACACGACCATTTGCACCAATGCTTTGCTGGTCGAGCAGAAGCTGGATTCCGTGCTGAAAATCTCGAAGGACATGACGCTGCTGATCAGTCTCGACGGCTTCGAGTCGGAGAACGACGCCATTCGCGGGAAGGGCACGTTCAAGAAGGTCGTTCATATGGTGAAGCTGCTGCTGGACCTGCAGCGGACCGGCGAGTATCAAGGCCGCATTTCGCTCAGTCTGACCATTAGCGATGCGATGGTCACGAAGCTGTACGATTTCATGGCCTACTTCGAGGAGCTCGGCGTCGATACGGTCTACTTCGTGTTTCCCTGGTACATTCCAAGCGAGATCGCGGTCAAGATGGACGACTATTATGCGCGGTATTTCCCTTGGCTGGAAGCGGCGCAGCAGCAGCAGCGGTACAGCTGGCATTCCTTCACCTTCCGCGTCTCGGAATCGAATATCGAGCCGCTCATCGCCGAGATGGACCGGATCAACGAGCGGGTGTGGAACAGCCGCATCCGGTTTCAACCGGCGCTGGAGCGGGAGGAAATCAGGGACTTCATTCTTGGCTCCGAGAAGCCGGCGATGAAGCGGGAGCAATGCCTGGCCATTGCCAACCGGGTGGATGTGATGCCGGACGGGAAGGTCAATCCGTGCAAATTTTTCCCGGAGTTTACGCTTGGGGACTTGAACGGGAAGGACTTGAAGGACGTGTATCACGGCGAAAATTTCCGCCGGCACCGGGAGACGCTCGGCCTCGGATTGACGCCGATCTGCTCGCGATGCGTGCTGCTGTACAACTATGGGCGATAAAAGCCGCAAGCAAGCGGCGGCAGGCGAGAGGGCTGCGGATGTGCAAGGACGGTTCCATATGGACGGTCTCTCCGTCTATCGGCCCGGACTGACCGTGCCGATTGCCGACGTCATCCAGGACGCGGAGCAATGCGGGTACCCCTTCAAGGAGAATGAGGCCCATTACCGGAAGATGGGATTCGAGACGGTCTCGGTCGAAAGACGCCTGTCGCTGGAGGAGATGGCGGAGCGGGCGCTTGAGCCGATAGCGGAACGCTGCATGCAGGAAGGCATCGAGCTTGGGGAGATCTGGTTCGCGCATACGTCGAAGGTGGCTTGGCATGAGTCCAACCTGTTCAAGACGATGCTGCGGCGCTGGCGATGGGAGCAAGTTCCCTTGTACCCGGTCGAGGAGCATTCCTGCTCGACGTTCCATTGGGTGCTGCGCATGGCCGGCCATCAATTCGCCTGCGATCCGTACAAAGCGGTGCTGTTTGTGACCGCCGATCTGGGTATCCACCCGTTCTACTATATCGACGACTTCATGATCTGCGGGGATAGCGCCAGCGCCTGTCTGTTCCGGCGGGAGCATGGCGATCACCGGACGTTAGTCGTGAAGTACAAAGCGGCAGGCACAGTTTACGACGACGACCCGTCGCGGCTCCGGCAGTTCCATGCGATGTACTACCTGGGCATCCGCAAGATCATGCTGGAGACGCTCGGCGAAGCCGGGTTCACGCTCTCCGACATCCGTCTTGTCGTGTGCGGCAATATTAACCGGCAGGCTTGGGAGACGGTAGCCGGAGCGCTGCGGGTTCCGCCGGAAATGTTCTACTACGCGACCATGCGGGAAACCGGACATATTACCAATTCGGACATCCCTTCCAATCTTCAGCATGCGTTATCCGGCGGAGCGCTGCGGCCGGGGGATTATTATTTGACGGTGACCGTGAGCATGGCCGGCACGTTCGGATGTGCCCTGCATCAGTATGTGCCGGCGAAGCGGAAAGAGGGTAAGTCATGAACGCTCATCGCCTTGCGAGCGGGAAAAAGCTTTATATCCGCGGGCTCCGGTGCATCGTGCCGACAGCGGAACGCTCCTTGGAGGCGTACTGCGCGGAGGCCGGACAGCCGTGGGAAGACGGTCCGCCCAAATGGCTGTTCGCGCATGCCGGCATGTCTTCGCCATGGCCGCCTATGGGGCCGGGGCCGTCGGCTTCTTCGCTGTCCGCGATCCGGATTCCGGTGTTCGACAAGCATCCCGTCGAGTACGTATGCGAGGAAGGGAGCCGGCACTTCGGTTCGGACCGGAAGTTCGATCTGATCTGCTACTGTCACGAGACCGTGCAGCGTCCGCTGACCACTGTGCCGGGCATGATGCTCGCCGGGGCGTTCGGACAGCGCCAGGTGCTGCCGCTTACACTTGGACAACTGGGGAGCCTCGCTTGCCTTAGAGCGCTTCACTGGAGCGGACGCATGCTGGAGCAAGGAGAAGGGACGGAGGGCTTGCTCTGCATTGCGGACCGCACGGACTATCCGTTCAGCCGGACGTCCTGGACCGGCTCGGTTAAAGGCGATGCCGCGGTGCTGTGTACCGTAAGCGCCGAAGCCGGCGATTACGAGGTGGTAGGCTGCAGCTTACAGCCTCACTTTTCCGAAGGCTCGATGCACGCATGGACGACGGCCGATTACGAGCGGACGATGCTGACGTTGGCCCGGCAAGCGGAGCAAGCGCTTCGGGAGATGGAAGCGGCGGGGAACGCACCCGATCGGCTGGTGATTCAGAACGTGTCCGATTCCTTCGTGACATCTGTCGGCGAAGCCGGGGAACGATGCGGGATTCCCGGCTATGTAAGGCAAACGCGGAGAGCGATTAATTTTTTGGGCAGCGATCCGTTCCTCACCTTGGAGGAAGCGGTATCGGGCGGCCGGCTTCGGGAGGGAGAGTCGGTCCTGCTCCTGTTTGCCAGCGCCGACTACGGCATCGGGTTGCTGACGCTCCGCGGCGCCGGCGGTTAGCCTCCGCGATTTGAATATGCAGTATTGCGAAAAGACCGTCTTCTCTGTGTGTGGACCGGCGGTCTTTTTGCGTTGAAATATCCTCTTATGGAAAAGGCTTATAATTCGCCCTTCTCCAATTTTTCAATCAAGGTGGAAATGTCGATGCCACGAAGCTGTCCGCCACGCTCACGAACCACACCGACAGGAGGCATATTCTCGAACATCGGGAAGTTGTAATCTCGGAGTTCGTAGTCATCCATACGCTTTTGATATTTAGGCTTATGATTCTTTACAAGCCCCTCTGTAAAGAGAATTTTAGCTCGTAGGGCCTTGAATGAATAGCCCCTTCCCAAACGGTTAATGACACGGATAAGGCTGTTCAGAGACTCCGTATAAGCGTTAGTCATGCGGTGGTCGAAGTAAGCGAATATCTCTTCGTCCCAATTCATCATGGCCTTTGTAAGAGGCTCAAAAGCGGATTGGAGTTCCTTCGGTATTTGGGCTTTCCAATCGTTATATTTGATGAATGCCTTTTGTCTTGAATCGCAATCCCAAATATCGAAGAATGATTCCTTCAAGTTATACGCAATACCGAGAGTGGGGTGATTCTTCGTCCATAGGTCAAGTGTTATTTTATCCATCTCTGTGAGCTCTTTATGGCGTTTCAGAAGGATAAATCGGTCGTGCATGAGCCCACGCCGTTCCGTTGGTGATAAACCCTCTCTAAGCTGTTTGCGAATGGTTTCTAACGCTTGGTTCGCCATACGGACAACGTGAAACTTATCGACGATGATAGTAGCTTTTGGCAATACAGCCTTAACAGCGTCTTTATACGGTTTCCACATATTCATCGTGAAATACTGTATTTTCCCTTTGTTCGGAAGTCGTGAGAGATATCCAACAACTGTTTCCTTATTGCGATTAGGAAGAATGTCCAGCAATGTTCGTTCTTCAATGTTGGTTAATACGCAACGAGGCTTGATTATATGAATTTCATCTATGCCAAGCCAATTAGGTGTCACAAACCGAAATGTTTCTTCGAGGTGGTTAATGTAATCGCGAAAGATATTACGGATCGTCCTTTCGTTAAGCCCAACGTCTTCTGAAATACTGACGAATGTACGGTTAAGGCTTTGCTTCTCTACGTAGGACAACAATCGCTTAGTACAGTTCCGCTTTGCGTCAATGGTGTGGTCCAAGCGTTCCCAAAAGGTTTGAGAGCATTCACGACAACGATACCTCTGACGCTTTATGAGAAGCCCTACACGCTTACCGTGAATAGGTAAGTCCATACAAACATGTTCCCTGTTACCGTGCTTGTAGAGGTTCGCTTTGCATCCACAATGAGGGCAAGCTAAAGGTGGAGAGTTCGTGACTACTTGTATTAGAAAATCATTTTCATTCTCACTAATACTTAGGATGTTGAATTTTGGAAGATTTGGAATATCCATTTTAATTTCTTGTATGCATTTATGATGCATGATCCTTTTTTGTTTTAGCGTGATTAGTCAAAATACCACTTGCTATAAAAGAGAACAACGAACCGGCAAAACATATAACCGCAAATATGCCTACGGCGGAAAAACCGTTAAATGTCGCATAAATCAAGCCGGCGAACCAAGAGCCGAGTGTTGTCGCAGCGTACATGATCGAATTGGCCAAGCTAGAGATCGTGCCACGAATTGTCGGATTTAATGAATTCAGCATTCCCATTATGAGCGGAAAGACGATGCCCATGTTTGCGAATATGAAAAAGTATACCCCTTCGAAAGACGCAACCGATGGCAGGTGAGGCAAAGCAATAAAACATGCAATAGAGACGAGAATGCCCACAACCATCGTATTGAAACGATTCAACATTTTGATCACATAAGCACCGCTAAAGCTTCCCACTATATTCCCTAGGCCAAGAAAAAACATTACGTACCCCACTTGATCAACCGAAAGGTGAAAGCGGTCCGTCATCCATTTTCCAATGAAAGAAAAGGCAGCAAAAAATCCGCATTGAAATAAGAAATGAGCCAGGAAAGATCTTCTCGCGATTCGGCTTGTCAATAGCGGGACGTATCTTTTAAATATCGGAAGCCTGGTTCTTTGGTCTTGATTCGGTTTCATTTCGGGCAAAGCGTAGGGGATGAATATCGCCACCAACAACGAGCACGCGCCGATTGTAAAAAAAGGATAAGACCAATGGGTTGCAGCAAGCAGGCCTCCAATCGGTATGCCGAACGCTTGGGAAGCAGCTAAGCCTGCCATTACGATTCCTGATACTTTGGCGGTCTTTGCCGAAGGGAACAAAGCAGGAATAGAGGCCCAGACTTGCGGCGCTGTGAATGCTGCGCTGACTCCGGCTAAAAAACGGAATAAAAACATCGTCCAAAATCCTGTCGCAAAGCCGCATAAAATGGTTGAAACCGAGAAGCAAACCATGCCGGAAAACATTACTTTTTTGCGATCCCATCCATCGGAAAGTGGTCCGGCTATCAGAGCAAATATGGCATATCCCAACGCATATGCCCCGACCATCCAACCGGCATATTCGGTCGGAATATGAAACAATTTCTGAAGAGTAGGGATGAGTGGAGAAATCAAAAATGTATCCGTACCGATAACAAACATGATGAGAAAAAATAAAGCTGTTAACTTAATCATGTGATGCATCTTCTCCTATCGATCATAGTTTCATTGTTCAATAACTTTTCAACTAATGAAGAAAAAAAAGAATTTCTTTCTACAACGTATCAAGAAATCCCGGCAAGTAAGATTCAAAGGTCTCCATGTCGATACTCGTATACTTCGTTTGAGCTTCTTTTCGTACCTTAATCAATTTCGCCTCCCTTAAAGTACGTAAATGATACGAAGTATTCGACTTCGAAGTATTGCAAATGTCCCCAACTTCTCCGCAATTCATCTCCTTCTTATTGGCGTATAGAACTCGTATGATTTCCAATCTTGTTTCATCAGCTAATGCTTGAAACATTTTGACCCTGTGCTCATTATTCAATGGTTTTTGAGTAGTCATAAAACCATTGTACTAAGATATTGCTACAAATCAAGTCTTTAGCAAAATACCACCATATTCTCCGATTTATAAGTGAGATGTTTTGAGTTTGTCTCCACTAAAAAATCCGAATACCCATGGAAAATAAGGCAAGGCGGAGAGCATGACTCGCTTTGACATTCGGAAGCTTTCGTCAAGCGGGCGTCTTCAAAAGCTTCTTGACAGGCCGGTAATATTACGGTTATTATAGATACATAAAGTCCTTAATTGAGGACAGGGAAGAGGACGCATTCGAAAGAGATGCCCTATGCCCGCACAAGCCTTTAATTGATTGCCTTTGCGCGCTGATCGATTCGGCTTCAGGCACCGACTAAAGAACGCAAAATGATCGAGCTTGCTCGTCAAGCTTTATTTTCCTTGTGCTTGCTAAGGGACCCCGTATCAATACAAAAAGGAGACGAAGCCTATGTTTAGCGAGCCATCTGCCAATCACCGGAATCAGGATGCCTATGATGATAAGCGGGATTTTGCCGCCAAGCCGGGAGCCGCGGTCTTGTCCTTGCTGCTGCCCCAACCCGGGGAACGAATCTTGGACGTGGGCTGCGGTACTGGGGATTTGATGGCCGAGATCGCAGCCGCCGGAGCGATCCCCACGGGTATCGACCTGTCGGAAGAGATGGTGAGGCGGGCCAGACAGAAGTACCCGGAGCTGAATATTCAAGCGGCCGACGCTTGTCATTACCGGACGGATATCCGCTTTGACGCTGTTGTCTCCAATGCAGCTTTGCACTGGATCAAGGATGCTGCGGCTGTCGCACGCACCATCTGGCTGGCGCTCCGGGAGGGCGGCCGATTCGTGGCCGAATTCGCTGGCAGCGGCAATGTCGCCGTGCTGACCGACGCCATGGAGCAGGTGCTGGAGGAGCATGGTTACGCGTGGGCGGGACGGAATCCATGGTATTTTCCCACCATTGGCGAATACGCAAGCCTGTTGGAGCAGACCGGCTTCCGCGTCACGTTGGCTCAGCACTTTGACAGGCCCACTCCGCTCAAGGGAAATACAGGGGTTCGGGACTGGCTGGACAAGTTCGCCGATTATTTCTTCCCGGACGTCACCTCCGCAGATCAAGCGTCGATCTACCGCGCCATCGAGGCAAAGGTGAAGCCGTACCTCGGCCGGGAAGATCAGTGGGTGGCCGACACCAGCCGATTGCGCATCGTAGCCGTCAAGAAACCCGCATAAAGAGATCGCCTGGCGATTGGATTTGAAGGGAAGCACCCTCGACAGCACAGATGCTGTTTGGGGTGCTTTTTGAATCCATTATTTTCAAATGTTATTTTTTGTGATAATATTTACTTACCGGTAGGTAAATTGAAGGTGCAGTACCTATATAATTGCTGCCATCTCCGGAACAAGTCAGGAGGTCTTATCCTATGAACGTATCGCGGCCGTCGTACCGGGAACCGACCGCCATCGGCTTTTCCGGCGCTGTTCGTGTTCTGCTCTTTGTGGGTGGCTCCGTCCTCGGTCTTGCGCTCGGGTATTTCATTCCGCTGATCGCCAAGTGGGCATTGACCTTGCCTTGGGTACCGTATGAAGGGCCGCTCAAGCTGATCACATCGGTCTCCGGACTGTGGGCAACCGTCATCGCTTCGCTGCTGGGCCTGGCTGCCGGCCTCTGGTTCGCCCAGGAAGTGATCAAAGATACGCTGCATGTGGTCGTCTCCGGCGAAACGATCCGGCTGGAGAAGGACGGGGCCGCTCAAGAGCTCACGCGAGAAACGATCGGTGCCGTCTTTCTTGACGGCAAGCAGCTTGTGGTCCTTGGAAATAAGGGAGAGGAGCTTGCCCGCGAAACCTATGAGTGGGCGAGCGGACGTATCGCCGGCGCTTTGACGGAGCACGGATATCTTTGGTCGCCGGGCGGCGACCCGTACAAGGAGCACTTCCGCCGCTGGGTGCCCGACACTCCAGATCTGCCGCCAGCGGTCAACGCGCTGTTGAAGGCCCGCGAAATTGCGCTCCAGAAGAAGGAAAAGGGCGAAGCCAAAGAACTGCGCCGCGAGGTTAGCAAGCTCGGCTTCGTTGTCCGGGACGAAGGGACGCGCCAATATTGGCGGGCGCAGACAACCGGGTCGTGAGAGGCTCCCGGCCGGACAAAATTTGGCATACCGGCGCTGGAACGAGTAGAATAGAATTACAGAAATTTACTTCGGGAAGGAGACATGCCATGAAGAAACTGCTCGATAAGCTCTAACCGTATTCTTACGCGCGCTTCGTTTCTTATCTTGCACGCGGACCGCCTCCTGCCGACATCCGGTACGGTTTCATTAACGATAAAGAATGCGGAGGTCGGTTAAACAAGATGAGAAACGAACAAGAGGTACTGGCGCAGCTCCTGCAATTTGCCGAACGGGACGAGCGGATTCGCTGCGTCGTCATGAACGGTTCGCGGGTAAACCCTAACGCCCCGGTCGATTTTATGCAGGATTACGATATTGACTTTTATATGACGAATCTGAGGGATCATCCCTACAATACGGACCGAAGCTGGATTGATGCGTTCGGCGAGCGCGTCGTCGTGCAGTACGAATATTTCGAAGACGGCTCGTCCATCTACATGATGCAGTTCAAAGACAGCGTACGGATCGACCTCAGCTTCAAGGATATTGGCATTATTCAAGAGGTGTACCAGGACTCGCTGAGCAAAGTGCTGCTCGACAAAGACAACCTCGATTTGAAGCTGCCGGAGCCGAACGACAGCAGCTATCTGGTCCAAAAGCCTTCCCGCTATATGTGGAATGTGCATATCGTCGAGCTGTGGTGGCTTCAGGTGTGCATTGCCAAGGAGCTGTGGCGCGACGAAATCCCGCGGGCGAAAAATTTATACGACCAATACTTCATGGAATCGCTTCGCTTTCTGCTGGAATGGCACGTGGGCGCGAACTATGATTGGAAGGTCAACGTCGGCAGCGCCGGCAAATGGTTCAAACGGTATCTGGAGCCCGATGTCTACGAGCAATTGCTGTCCCTGTACTGCGGGGCCGACCCGGAAGAACAGTGGGAAAAACTGCTCGAGGCGGGGGATTTCATCCGGAGGATCGGCGTGCCGCTTGCCGCAAAGCTCGGCTACGACTATCCGGCGGACGAGGAGCGCAATGTAAGGGAGTATGTGGAAAAAGTCAGACGCCTGCCCCGGGATGCGCAGTCTTTGTACGGGTAGTGCAGGATTTCGGACATCAAACTAGGGATACCAGCAAAAAACCGCTCTTTACGGCGGTTTTTTTCTGATTTATACAACAGGGCAAGTTCCGGCCTGAACATAGGGAGGATGAAAAGAAAAAAAGCGGCGGGCGAAGACAAGCGTGATGTCCTCATCCGGCCGCTGTTCCCTGGATTATTTCAAGCTGCGGGCGATTTCCGTAAAGATGACGCCAAGCGCGTAGGCGCCTGCATCCGGATAGCCCAGGCTGCGTTCGCCGACATTGCCGGCGCGCCCCATTCGGGCGACGATTTGCTTCGTTTTTTCGGCGCCTTCCACCGCAGCTTGCGCCGCCTTTTCAAAAGCGAGTTTAAAGTCATCGCCTGCCGCGGCGCTTGCCGTGAACGTATCCGTGAAAGGCACCAGCGCGTCAATCAGCGTTTTGTCGCCAACCACGGCGCCTCTGCCGAAGGAACGCTCCCCGGTTGCCTGAATGCCTTTGACCGCGGCTTGCAGCATTTCCGCATACTCCGCAGCAGTCAGCGCCGCTTTATCTCCTGCCGCTTTGCCGGCAGCGCGGAACGCGGAGCCCCAAATCGGTCCGGAAGCGCCGCCGCAATATTCCATAATGACCATGGAGCACGCGCCCAGGAAAGAACCGATCGTTAAAGGCTCTTGGGCCAAAATCGCGCTCCATTCCCGCTTTAACTGCTTGAATCCTTTGGAGACGCTCATCCCGAAATCGCCGTCCCCCGCGTGCGAGTCGAGTTCGCAGAACGGAACTTCATTGTCGATAATGATTTCGCTCATTTTATCGACGATGTAGATCATGTTTTGAAGCGTCACCACGCCGCCTTGAACCGCCGCGTAATGTTCCGGCGTTTCCGTTAAGAAGGAAACCGGTCGATCGTCGTCGGCTTCCGCGATGTCCGCATACTCGACTTGCGGTACCGGACCGTCTACCCGGAATGCAGGCGCATGACATTCTTTCGATAAGAGCGTTTTTAGTTCGTCATCGAGCTTCAAGATCGTCAGCGAAATGCCCGCCATATCGATGCTCGTCATATAGTTGCCGGCAAACGTGCGGCAAATCCGGATGTTCCGGCCTGCAAGCTCGCGAACCGCCGCGTTGTTAAACAAGTACAGCTCCTGCAACGGGGTCGCGCCGAAGCCGTTGACGAGCACGGCAACTTCCGCGTTGTCCCCGTCTTGGATGCTCAAATCTTTTAACAGCTCGGTCGTCATCCGCTTCGCCAGTTCGTCCGCACTGACGATTTTTCCCCGCCGCTGGCCCGGTTCGCCGTGAATGCCCACGCCGTATTCCATTTCATCTTCGCCGAGGTTGAACGTCGGCGCCCCGTGTGCAGGAACGGTGCACGAAGTGAGCGCCACGCCGATGCTGCGCACGTTATGCGCCGCTTTCTCCGCGACCGCTTTCACTTGCATCAAATCGCGGCCTTCTTCCGCAGCAGCTCCGGCAATTTTATGGACGAGCACCGTTCCGGCAACGCCGCGGCGTCCGACCGTGTACAAGCTGTCTTCAACGGCAATGTCGTCGTCGACGCGCACATATTCCACTTGGATGCCGTCTTCTGCGGCCAGTTGAGCGCCGTTTTTGAAGTTCATGACGTCGCCGCTGTAGTTTTTGATAATCAGCAGCGTCCCTTTTTGGCTCGCTGTCGCTTTAATGGCCTGGTACACCTGAATTTGGGAGGGAGATGCAAACACATCGCCGCATACGGCCGCATCCAGCATCCCTTTGCCGACAAACCCGGCGTGAGCCGGTTCGTGCCCGCTGCCGCCGCCGCTGATCAAGGTGACTTTGGTTTCGTTAATTTCTTTTTTCTTGATTACCTTATATTTCTTGATAAACTCCAGCTCCGGATGGGTCATGACGAGCCCGTTGCACATTTCCGCGACGAGCGTCTCTGGTTTGTTGATGATCTTTTTCATTTTGCTACCTCCCGATCAATCAATTCCAAATCGTTTGATTATCCCCTATGATAGAATGAAAACGTTTTATCGTAAACGGACAAAAACGGCAAACTGTCAAATTACGCTTGCTTCAATAATCATGATGATTTTGTTAAGATTAACAGTAAACCTAGGGCTGGGAAGATGATCATGACCAATTCGCTCATTACCAAAAAGATCATAGCGAATTCCTTAAAAACACTGATGGAAACCAAATCGTTCCACGAAATTTCCGTAAGCGATATCATGCAGTCTTGCCAGATGCGCAGGCAAACGTTTTACTATCATTTTGTGGACAAGTACGAGCTCTTGGGCTGGATTTACAAAGAAGAAACGAAGGAAAACATCGAGGACTTTTTGGATTATGAGAAGTGGGAGAACATTTTCGACTTGCTGATGGACTATTTTTACGAGAATCAGCGGTTTTACCGCAGGGCGTTTAAAGTAACCGATCAAAATTCGTTTAACCAGTATTTATTTGAACATACGAAAAATTTATATATCAAAATCATCGATGAACTGTTGACGGACAAGCCGATCCATATCTCCGAGGCGAACAAAAATATGGTGGCGTCGTTTTACAGTCACGGGTTTGTCGGGACGATCAAAGATTGGATTGAACACCATTGTTCCGTTCAACCTTCGGTGTTGTCTTCGCTCATCAAAGAGATGATTCGTAATCAACTGCTGCTGCTCGAGCAGTCCGGAAACAAACCAGAGTAAGGTGGAGAAACAAATGACGAAACTCATCAACGATGTTCAAAATATCGTCCGCCATATGCTGCATGGATTCTATTTTGAGCATAAAGACCGGGTGTCTTATAATGCGAAATATAATTTGATATTCCGTAAAGACCTTGCGGACATGGGCCAGCAAGTTGTGCTCATCAGCGGGGGAGGAAGCGGCCATGAGCCGGCGGATTTCGGCTATGTGGGCGACGGTATGCTTTCCGTTGCGGTTGCGGGTGAAATTTTCGTGCCGCCGACGCCGGAGCAAGTGTTGGAGGCGATCCGCCTCGTGGACAGGAGCAGAAGCGTGCTGCTCATCATTAAAAACTTTACCGCGGACGTCGGCAATTTTTTGACGGCGGAAGCTTTGGCGAAAGAAGAAGGGCGAATGGTCGACCATGTGATCGTTAACGACGATGTGTCGATCGAAGATGACGTGACGTACAACAAAAGAAGAAGAGGTGTCGCCGGTACCGTTCTGGTCCATAAAATATTGGGGGC
The DNA here is from genome assembly GCF_004000785.1 of Paenibacillus ehimensis NBRC 15659. Classification (GTDB taxonomy): domain Bacteria; phylum Bacillota; class Bacilli; order Paenibacillales; family NBRC-103111; genus Paenibacillus_G; species Paenibacillus_G ehimensis. Next base: position 143,646 of record NZ_BILX01000001.1, read on the forward strand.
GGCCGCGCGGGAAGGCTGCACGCTGGAGCAACTGAAGGAACTCGGCGAGCAAGTGATCGGCAGGCTGCACACGTTGGGCGTGGCGCTGTCGCCGGCGAACGATCCGACGAAGGGCGAACCGTCGTTTACGCTGCAACAAAACGAAGCGTATTACGGCGTCGGCATCCACGGGGAGAAAGGGTACCGCAAAGAGGTGTTTTCTTCTTCGGAAAAGCTCGCGGTCGAGCTGTTCAATAAGCTGAAAAGCGTATACCGTTGGAGAAGGCAAGACCCTTTCGCGATATTGGTCAACGGTTTAGGCGCGACCCCGCTGATCGAACAGTATGCGTTTGCCAATGATATTCGCCGCTTGTGCGAATTGGAAAACCTGGATGTCCGGTTCGTCAAAATCGGCACGCATTTGACTTCGCTCGATATGGAAGGAATTTCGCTCAGTTTTCTTAAAATCGAAGATCCGAAGTGGGAAGCGTGGTTGAAAGCGGACGTTGAAGCAGCGAAATGGTAAGATGGTAAAATCGTAAGAATAAGCCCCAGGCCTTGAAGCCAGGGGCTTATTGGTTCTTAGCGAATCTCCATTGATTGGGACACAACACAAAAGTGCAGCCATTTGCGATGCTTATTGAATTATTTTGGCGGAGCATTATCTAATGCTTCTTTGGGCTACGCCTAAACCAAATATTTACCTAAATTTACTACGAAATGGATAGGTCAAGCAAGGCATTCCCGCGGGAAATTTCCTCCAGATTCCGGTCAAGCCACTCGCGGACCGCTGGCTCGGAGATGGCGTTTTGCAGGAAGATCATACACAGATCGCAGCGGCGTCTTTCGACGAACAGCGGCAGCTGCTTCAGCCAGCGGCTGTCCAGCTCATATTCCCGGCGATATCCGTTCATAAAGCTGTCCAGAAACCGGTTGGCGAATTCGGACACGCGCTTCGGGTCGGCTTCGGGACGGGCCCAGTCCCCCAGCACCGAGGCGTAATAGACGGCCATGGCGATATCCTGCACGAAATAGTCGTACCCGCAATCGTCGAAGTCGAACGCCGTGATCGTTTCCCCGTGCACAAAAAAGTTCTTGTGGTGCAAATCCCGATGGCATAAGCCATAGCCGCCCTCTTCCGGCTCAAGCGCGTTGATGCGCGCCTCCACCTCGGCGTATCGGCGATGGGCCAAGGCAATGTCGGGATGGGACAAATAAGCAGGGTCCAAGGTCAAAATATCTTTGTCCGGCCTGCGGGTCATGTCTGCAGGGACGGTGTACGACCGGGCGAGCTTATGCATGCGGCCCGTAATTTCGCCCCAGCCTTCGAAGAGGCGGGGACCCCAAGCCGGATGTCCGGCCTGGACGAGACCGCCCGGCGCTTGCTCGAAGCAGGCCAGCGTGAAGTAGCCGTCTTCCGCGTGGACTGTTTCCGTCCGCCTGCCCGAGTAAGACGGCACCGGCTTGGCCGCCCGTACGCCGCCCTCTGCAAGATAGCTGACGAAATGCAGCTCCGACTCGATCAGCTCCCGCGAGCGGTGCGAGCTGTGGGTCACGCGCAGAATCAGGTCCCGGCCGTCGCGCCGGAACCCGTATATGAGATTTTCAAAGCCTCCCACATGGTTCACCGTCTCCGGAGCTACGCCGTATGCGCGGGCTGCTTGGTTTAACAACTCTTGATTAAAGCTCTGATGCCAGCTTGTCAATGCCGTCTCTCCTTCCGATCCGGAGCTGTTGTATGGACCGTCCGCTCCGTATCTGTCAAGCATAACATCTTTATCCAAGCCTTGGAAAGGGAATCTTCTATGATTTTGAACGATTCTCTTTTGACCGTTGGAAAAAAAGAGATTCAAATCATCGATGGAATCGGTTACTCTTAAAATATGGTAAAAACGCTGCGTAACTCCGAAGGACGGGTAGCCGATGTCGGTTTTATTATATGAATGGAAGATGCAGTTTCTCGGGTACAGCCGGAATCTCCGATTGTTCCTTTGCTTTAATTTCGTATGGAATTTGGGGCTCGGGATGTTCGGCCTCGTCTATAATCTCTATGTCAAAGCGCTCGGCTACGACCAGACAATGGTCGGGCACATCGTCGGAATGACGGCTGCGGCCGCAGCGATCGTGCTGGTGCCGGCCGGAATCATGAACGATAGGTTCGGTCCGAAGCGGCTCGTGACGACGGGGGGATTTTTGGTTATCGGTGCGCTTACGGCCCGTTCGCTGATCGACGGCGAGCAGGGACTGCTCGTCTCCGCGTTTCTGGGGGGCATGACGCTGGCTATCGTGTCGGCGACCGTCATTCCGTTCATGGCGAACCACTCTACTCCGTCGCAGCGGGTGCATCTGTTTAGTTTAAATCTGGCTCTCGTCATGTTTGCAAGCGTTATCGGCAACGTCTTCGGCGGATTTCTCACTGACACGCTTCAGTTTGCCTTCGGTCTTGATGGTGTGCTGAGCTTGCGTCTGACCTTGCTGACGGGCGTCGGCATAGCGGCGCTCGGATTGATTCCCGTCCTGATGCTGAAGGGGACTCGGGAGGAACGGCCGTCCGGCGGAAAGTTTTCGTGGCGGTATACGGTACAGCATCATAAAGCGTCGCTTCAAGTGATCGGCCTCTTCGTTCTGCTCGGGCTGATGACTTCGACGGCCGGAGGCATGGTGGTGCCCTATTTGAACGTCTATTTCGAAGACCGCTTCGGCGCGTCGAAATCGGTGATCGGCGTCATCGTCTCCTTGGGGCAGGGCGCGACCGCGCTCGCGTACTTGATCGGTCCGGTCATCGCCCGGCGGCTCGGGGAAGCAAAAGCGGTGATCGTGCTTCAGCTGTGCTCGATCCCGTTTCTGCTCATTACGGCGTTTTCAACCAATCTGCTGATCGCAAGCGGAGGGTATTTGTTCCGGCAGGCTTTAATGAATGCGGCCAATCCGTTCTACAACACGATCAAGATGAAATACGTCGACCGCTCGCTGCGCGGACTTGCCTCCAGCTCCGGGGAAGCGGTGTTTAATCTGGGCTGGTTTCTGGCCTCGCCGGTCAGCACCGGACTTGTCGCTCAATACGGCAGCTATTACGGTTACGTTTACGCGTTCAGCATTACGGCGGTGGTGTATACGGTCGTTTCGGTGTTGTTCTACGTTTTTTTCGGCAAAAGCCGGTTCAAGCCCGTGGAGGCGGAAGAGACGGGGTAGGCTCGGGGTTGAAAAAACCGGTTACTCCCGAACTATAACAAGAACGTTTGCAGGACACAGGGATAGAGGCTAGAGGCAGCATGAAATATGAGAGTGAAAGGAAGGAACGGAAGGCATGAGTCACCCCGACAAAATCACGGTGAACGAGAAAGGCTTGTCGATAACGAATGGCAGCTATGAAGCCTTGATGGAATGGGCGGAAATTTTCCGTATTCATTATTCCAGATGCGAAAGCGAATTGTACGTAGATAGAGGCTTGATCTTTGATTATGAGAACGGGGAGTTCGTGGAAATCAGCGATACCGCCGAAGGCTGGGACACGCTGCTGGACAATCTGGAGCGTTATTTAGCGATGGAGGATTCGACGTGGCGGCAGAAGATAGCCGATTGCCCGAATGAAACGGTGATTACGATCTACGTCAATGACCGGATGTTCCAACCGGAGTGCGTGAACACGCTGATGATCGGGGATGCGCCTCCCGGCGACGGCACGTTTTTCTTTAATGGCGATTCCGTGCTGCTGGAACGGGTCAAGGAAGCGTTTGCGGCGGCTTTGGGGGAAGACGTTCCTGAAGACCACTGGGATTTTCTTCATTTTTTCAGAAGCAGGGAATGGTTCCTGGTTCATCTGTGTTCCCGATCGGTCAAGGAAATGCCGGAGGCGGACAGACTGCAAGTCAGGCAACAAAGCGTCGCCCGGCTCGCGCAGCAAATCGCTGCCCATCGTCCGTTATCTATCGTCTGTTTGCATGGGGACAGCAAGCCCTGGGTGCTGTCCGCTCTGCAGCTAAGCGGTGTTGAAGTCGAACGTTGTGTGTTCGTTGAATCTCCGGCAGATAACGACAAGGACTCGTTCGTCAACGAGCTGGCTGAAATCGTGAGACAAAGCGCGGTATAACGTCCACAGTGAAAAATTCCCTTGCCGCCGTCCCCTGTCCTGCTGCGCCAATCGTGCTATGATAAGAGAGCTGATCCGGGATCAAAAAATTAATGCGCCAGAATAGCAAACTCCCGGAACGATAGGATATAACCGTTAGGAGGCTTCCATGAGGCAAAATCCGACTCAAGCGACGTTTACCCACCTGCTGATCTCCGGTACGCTGGTCCACGAAGCGACGTTTGCGGAGATGCAGGCGGAGTTCGATATTTACCTCCGGCCCAATCTGGCGATGGTCGTCTCGATGGACCGGTATCCCGACCTTGCGCTCGGACAGCCTATCCAGTGGCGCATTGATATGGGGCAGAAGCTGGTCGACGCTCTGCATGCGGGCATCCAGGCGCCGTTCGTCTGGGTATGGGTGGCCGAGGGCGTGCTGGCTTTGCTCGTCGAGCTGGGGACGAAGGACCGGCGCGACCCCCATCCCGCCAAGACCGCCTTCGCGATGGCGAAGCAGGTGCAGAGGCTGACTGACGCGCAGGGCTTTTCGGTTTCCGTCGGCATCGGCACCTTCTACGATAATCCGTACATGCTCCACTACTCGTACGAGGAAGCGAAGGAGTCGATGATCGACCGCTTTTTCCAGGGCAACCGGCTCATTTTCCAATACGAAAAGCAAAAGCAGCCCGGCGAGCAGCCGCACAACCCGGTCTCGCAAGCGGAACGGACGGAGCTGATGGCCCGCGTCCGCCTGGGCGACGTGCAGGGAGCGGTCTCGTACCTGCACCTGCTGCTGGAGCGCATGGGGCAGACGTACCGCGGCAATGTGGATATGTTCAAGTCGGAGGTCATCGACCTCGTCATGCAGTTAACGCGCCTGTCGCTCGATGTCGGCGGCCATGCGCAGAGCATTTTGTCGGAGAACGCCCGGTTTATTCAAGATCTGTACATGACGATCCGCTACGACAAGTTTGTGGCCAAAGTCAGCGAGCACTGGAGCAAGCTGACCGCACGGATCGGCGAGGCGCAGACGGCGGAGGTGTCGCCGGTAATCCGGACGGCCATCGCCTACATGAAGCAGCATCATCAGCGCAAGATTCCCCTCGAAGAGATAGCACAATATTGTTACCTTAGCACCTACCATTTCAGCCACCTGTTCCGCAAAGAAACGGGAAGCACCTTCGTCGACTACTTAAACAAGCTCCGGATCGAAAAAGCCGTATATTACCTTGAAAACACCGATAAACCGGTGAAGGAGATCGCTGCGCTCGCCGGTTTTCAGGATTCCAATTACTTCTGCCGGCTGTTCAAACGATATCTTCGCTGCAGCCCAAACGAATATCGCGCAGCAAAATTGTGCTAAACTTTCGCAAAATACACTAGTGCTTTCGAAAGCGTTTACAAGTACGATAAAAGTGCACCGGGAAAGTTCACACTTCATTCACATACAGCATAAGGGGGCACTTAACGATGAAACGGTTTTCGATGTTTGCCGCGAGCGCAATGATGACAGCTTTCCTGCTCAGCGGCTGTGCAAGCGGCGGGGGAACGACTTCTTCTCCGGCAAATGGAGGCGCTTCCAAAGAAGCGGCGGGCGACACGATCAAGATCGGCTGGTTCGGTCCGCTGACCGGGCCGACGGCGACGGACGGCACGCACAGCCGCGACGCGGCCCTGCTGGCGGTCGAGCAGTACAATGCGGCCGGCGGCATCAACGGCAAGAAGGTCGAGCTCGTCGCGGAGGACGACCAAGGCAAACCGGAGGAAGCGATTAAAGCCGTGCAAAAGCTGGTAAACAACGATAAAGTGACAGCGCTGGTCGGCGGCGCATACAGCGGCCCGACCAAGACGGCGGCGGCGAAAGTGCAGGAGCTGAAGGTGCCGATGGTCGTCGCGTATGCAGTGCACCCGGATGCGACCAAGGGCGGCGATTACGTGAACCGGGTCATTTATACGGGTCCGGTGCAGGGCCGGGCGATGGCCGAGTACGCGGTAAACGAGCTGAAGAAGAAAAACATCGCCGTGCTGTATGTGGACAACGACTACGGCAAATCGATCTACACGTCGTTTAAAGAAAATGCGGAGAAGCTTGGCGCGAAGATCCCCATCGACCGTCCGCACAAGATGGGCGACAAAGATTTCAGCTCCGTGCTGACGGCGGTCAAAGCCACGAATCCGGATGCCTTGTACGTGGTCGCCTATTACAACGAAGCGGCCGCGATCGTGAAGCAGGCGAAGGAAAGCGGCATCAACGCCCAGCTCCTCGGCGTGGACGGCTTCGATTCGCCGAAATATTTGGAGCTTGGAAAATCGAATACGGAAGGGTCTATCTTCACCACGTCGTTCTATACGACCGACAACCGCCCTGTGGTCCAGAAGTTCGTCAAAGCATGGCACGACAAGTACAAGGGCGAGCCGGACATGCTGTCTTCGCAAAGCTATGACGCCGCGATGGTCATCCTCGAAGCGATGAAGAAAGCGGGCACCGACAAGGAGAAGCTGAAGCAGGCCATTAACGAGACGAGCGAGCTGGAAGGCACTTCGGGCCAAATCCGCTTCCGCACCGACCATGAGGTCATGAAACCGGTGATCTTTATGACCGTGAAGGACGGCAAATTCCAATTCGTGAAATCGCAAATGTACAACTAAGAACAGCCAGTCGGTCAACGGCAAAGGGAGGAGGCCCTTGGGGTCTCCTTTTCTATCCCCGCGACCTCCACGGAAAGGAGTGAAGAACGGCTTATGCTGCTGCAACAGCTGCTTAACGGCATATCGCTCGGGTTCATTTACATCTTGATCGCCGTCGGGTTAACGATGGTTTACGGCGTTTTGAAGCTGCTGCACTTCGCGCACGGCGTCATCTACATGATCGGCGCGTTCGCGGCAATGATCGGCATCACGTACCTGCACCTGCCGTTCTTGGGGGCCATCGTGTTCGCCATGATCATCTCGGCCATCGCCGGAATGGCGGTCGAACGGTTCGCCTACCGTCCGCTGCGCGGCGCTCACCCCATCACCACGCTGATCAGCGGGATCGGGGTCGGCATTTTTCTCGAAAACTTGTTTCAAATCGTCTTCACGTCGGATACGCAGGCGTTTCCCGAGACCGGCATCGAGGTGTCGGTCGTGAACCTCACCGAATCGATTTCGCTCACGAATACGAAGCTGTACATCATCGCGGCCGGCATCGTCGGGCTCGGCTTGCTGTACGCCTTCCTGAAGTTTACGAAGATGGGCCTCGCCATTCAGGCGACGGCACAGGACACGCGGGCCGCTTCGCTGATGGGCGTCAACGTGAACCGCGTCATCTCGGTCACGTTCGTCATCGGATCGGCGCTGGCGGCTGCGGCGGGCGTAATCGTCGCATGGAATTTCAACTCGCTGTTCCCGGCGATGGGGGCGATTCCGGGACTCAAGGCGTTCTGTGTCGTGGTGCTCGGCGGCCTCGGCTCGATTCCCGGCACGATCGTCGGCGGCCTGATTCTCGGCGTCGTCGAATCGCTGAGTGACGGCTTCATGACCGGCATGGTGATCGACAAGGACGCCATCGCGTTTATCATTCTGATCGTCATTCTTCTCTTCAAGCCTTCCGGGCTGTTCGGGAAGAACGTCGATAAAGTGTAGGTGATCGTATGGATGCGCTGTTTAACCCTTACTACGTCGATATCGTCGTCTTTCTGATCATCTATATTTTGCTCGGCCTCGGCTTGAACCTGATTACGGGCTATGCGGGCCAAGTGTCGCTCGGACACGGGGCGTTTTTCGGCATCGGGGCTTACGCTTCGGGGATTTTATCGGTAAAAGCGGGCTTGAACCCGTGGCTGGCCATCGTGCTCGCCATTGTCCTGACCTTCGTCATCAGCGCGGTGCTCGGACTGCCGAGCTTGCGGGTGCGGGAAGATTTTCTCGCCATTACGACGCTCGGGCTCGGACTCATCATCCAATCGTACTTCAAAAACTCCGAGCTGACCGGCGGCGCTTACGGTCTCGACTCGATTCCCGGGCTGTCGTTCTTCGGCATCGAGATGAAAAATGTCGGCTACCTGCTGTTCGTCCTGATCGTGCTTCTCCTTGGCATTTATGCGCTGCGGAAAATGACACGGTCGCGGATCGGCCGTGCCTGGATGGTGATCCGGGAGGATGAGACGGTGGCCGCCTCGATGGGCATCAACACGACGTACTACAAGGTGCTGGTCTTTGCGATCGGCGGCGCTTATGCCGGTGCGGCGGGCGCGCTGTTCGCCCACAAAGTGTCGTTCCTCAGCGCCGATTCGTTCGGCTTTACCGTCTCGGCGACGGTGCTCAGCATGGTCGTGATCGGCGGCCTCGGCAGCATCCGCGGCACATTGTTCGGGGTTACGCTGCTGTACCTGCTCCCGGAGCTGTTCCGGCTGTTTGATCTTCAAATGTTCGATATGAAATATCTGGATATGTACAAAATGATGTTTTACGGCTTGCTGATGGTTTTGGTCATGCGCTATCGCCCTAAGGGGATTTTCGGGCAGACGGGCATCAAGCTCAAGCCGCGCGGCAAGGGAGGTGGCGGCCGTGCTTAAGGTGGAAGGCATCACGAAACGGTTCGGCGGCCTGACCGCCGTCAGCGGAGTCAGCCTGGAGGTGAAGCAGGGCGAGATTTTGGGTCTGATCGGCCCGAACGGCGCCGGGAAGACGACGTTCTTTAATATTTTGACCGGTCTGTATCAGCCGAATGAAGGGTCGATCATGTTCGAAGGCAGGACGATCCAGGGCCTGAAGCCGTTCCGCATCGCGCAGCAGGGGATGACGCGGACGTTCCAGAATATCCGGCTGCTGAAGGAAGAGACGGTGCTGGAGAATGTGAAGGTCGGCATGTTCGGCCGCACGCGGTCCGGCCTCTGGTCGGCGATTCTCGGCCTGGGCTCCGCCAAGCGGGAGGAGCACGAGGTGACGGAAGCGAGCCTGCGGGTGCTGGAGCTTGTCGGGCTGCGGGGCTTCGAGCAGGAGCAGGCGGGCAGCCTGTCGTACGGCAACCAGCGGCGGGTGGAAATCGCCCGGGCGCTCGTTTCCGGCCCCAAGCTGCTGCTGCTGGACGAACCGACGGCGGGGATGAACGGGCAGGAGGTTCATGAGATGGAAGCGCTGATCCGTACCATTCGAAGCAGCGGGACGACGCTGATCCTGATTGAGCACAACGTCGGCATGGTATGCAAGCTGTGCGACCGCGTAGCGGTGCTCGACCACGGCGAGAAGATCGCCGACGGCGATCCGCACGAGATCATGAACAGTCCGGCCGTCATCGAGGCGTACATCGGCAAGACGGCGAGCGAGGAGGGGATTCCCGTTGCTTGAGATTCGCAATCTGAACGTATCGTACGGCAGCATTCACGCCGTGAGGAACTTGTCTTTGGAGGTCAAGCAGGGGGAAGTAGTGACGCTGATCGGCTCGAACGGCGCGGGGAAAACGACGACCGTGAACGCCATTTGCGGCGTCATCCCTTCGAGGGGCTCCATTCTGTATCAAGGCAAAGACATCATCGGCCAGCCGACGCATAAACTTGTGGAGGCAGGCATCGTGATGGTAGCCGAAGGGCGGCGCATTTTTCCGAAGCTGACGGTGGAGCAAAATCTGCAAATGGGCGCTTATTCGCGCAAAGCGGGCAAGGGAGAGCTGAAGCAGGAGATGGATGCCGTCTATGCGATGTTTCCGCGGCTGGCGGAGCGCCGGACCCAGCTGGGCGGCACGATGAGCGGCGGCGAGCAGCAGATGCTCGCGATCGGGCGGGCGCTGATGGCAAAGCCGAAGCTGCTCATCCTCGACGAGCCATCGATGGGACTGGCCCCGATCGTCGTAAAAGGGATCTTCGAGACGATCAAGACGATCAAGCGCCAGGGGCTGACGATTCTGCTGATCGAGCAGAATGCGGCGATGGCGCTGTCGGTGGCGGACCGCGGCTACGTGCTGGAGCACGGCGAGATCAGCCATCACGACACCGCTGACAATCTGCGCTCGCAGGATGTCGTCAAGCAGGCTTATTTGGGCCATTAACCGTTAAGACAGCTAATCATAGGATGCTGTTAACGATATAGGTGGTTAAACGGCGGGTTCTTCGGCGGCAGAGGATGCTGGAATCCGCGTTAAGGCAAAAGGAGGCTTATGCGTGAAAACGATTGATCTGTTAAACCCGCCGGAGCTGGCGCGGCGGTCGAACTGGCGCGACCGGTTCGAGACGAAGGTGGCCCAGTGGCTCACGCCGTGGGACGGGGAAGCGCCGGTCGACTTCGGCTTCATCGGGGTGCCGCTGTCCAAGACGTCGATCAGCGTCTCCGCCGCGTCGATGACGCCGAATGCGCTGCGCGAGCTGTTCGCGAACGTGACGACGTACAGCATCGACCATGACGTCGATCTGCAGGAGCTGAAAGCCCGCGACCTCGGCGACATTCAAATGCACGTTACCGACCTGCTGCGCTGTCATACGAACATCGAGCAGGGGCTGACGAACGTGTATGAGGCGCTGCCGGACTTGTTCCCGATTATCGCCGGGGGGGATCATTCGATCACGTGCCCGTCCGTCAAGGCGTTCCGGAACAAAATCGGCGGGCCGGTCGGCATCGTCCAGATCGATTCGCATATGGATGTGCGCAACCTGCAGGATGGCGGACCATCCAATGGAACGCCGATCCGCGGCCTGATCGAATCCGGCGCCGTGGAAGGCAAGCACATTGCGCAGATCGGTTTGCACAGCTTCGCCAATTCGAAGCCGTACCGCGACTATGCGCGGGAGCAGGGCATTACGCAGTTTACGGCGCGGCAGGTCGCGCTGGAGGGCGTGGAGAAGTTCGTCGCGCAGGCGCTTGAAGTGGCCGGAAGCGGCACCGACGCGATCTACGTCACGGTGGATATGGATGTGCTCGATCAGGCCTATGCGCCGGGTGTCCCGGCGATGGTGCCTGCGGGGATGACGAGCTGGCAGCTGATGGAAGCGGTGTTCATGCTTGGCCGTCATCCGAAGGTAAAGGGCTTCGATATCGTCTGCGTCGATCCGATGCAGGACCCGCGCCGGGCCACCGTGCGTACGGCACTGCACGTCATTCTTAACTTTCTGGCCGGCACGATGAAGCGAGATTAGCCAAGGTTGTATTAATTCAGTGAAAAAGTTAGCGAAGCGGACAGAATCGTTCTGGAGAAACGCAGTGTTCGCCTTTGTCTCCGGATTTCAACCTTTAAGGGGGTTATATAATCCAGAAATCCGGGGACAACAGCGATCGGAAGAATGATCTGTCTGTGTAACGCCTCACTTTTAAACCCAAGGGGAGAGATTACGATGGAAAATAAACGTACGATTCGCGCGCCGCGAGGCACGAAGCTGACGGCCAAAGGATGGCAGCAGGAAGCGGTGCTGCGCATGCTGATGAACAACCTGGACCCGGAGGTGGCCGAGCGTCCGGAAGACCTCGTCGTTTACGGCGGGATCGGCAAGGCGGCGCGCAACTGGGAAGCGTACGACAAAATCGTCGAGTGCCTGACGGAGCTCGAAGCGGACGAAACGCTGCTCGTGCAGTCCGGCAAGCCGGTCGGCATTTTCAAAACCCACAGTCAAGCGCCGCGCGTCCTCATTTCCAACTCCGTGATCGTGCCGGCCTTTGCGAATTGGGATACGTTCCATGAGCTGGACAAAAAAGGGCTGATGATGTACGGGCAAATGACGGCGGGCAGCTGGATTTACATCGGCACGCAGGGCATTCTGCAGGGCACGTACGAGACGTTCGCCGAAGCGGCGCGCCAGCATGCGAACGGCACGCTGCGCGGGACGCTGACGCTGACCGCGGGTCTCGGCGGCATGGGCGGCGCGCAGCCGCTGGCCGTCACGATGAACGAAGGCGTCGTCATCGGGGTCGACGTCGATGCGACCCGCATTCAGCGCCGGATCGATACGCGCTACTGCGACGTGATGGTGCACGATCTGGACGAAGCGCTCAAGCTGGCGCGCGAGGCGCAGGAGCAGGGCCGTCCGCTCGCGATCGGCCTCGTCGGCAACGCGGCGGAAATTTTCCCGGAATTCGTGCGCCGCGGCATCGTGCCGGATTTCGTCACCGATCAGACGTCGGCGCACGATCCGCTGAACGGCTACGTGCCTGCGGGTTACTCGCTGGAAGCGGCGGCGGCGCTGCGCACGAGCAACCCGGCGGAATACGTCCGCTTGTCGAAGCAGTCGATGGCGGCGCATGTGCAGGCGATGCTCGACCTGCAAAAGCTGGGCTCCGTCGTGTTCGACTACGGCAACAACATCCGTCAGGTCGCTTTGGATGAAGGCGTGAAGGACGCGTTCAGCTTCCCGGGCTTCGTGCCGGCGTACATCCGTCCGCTGTTCTGCGAGGGCAAAGGGCCGTTCCGTTGGGCCGCGCTGTCCGGCGATCCGGAGGACATCTACAAGACCGACGAGCTCGTGCTGAAGCTGTTCCCGGAAAACGAGCACCTGCGCCGCTGGATCGAAATGGCGCGCGAGAAAGTGGCCTTCCAGGGCCTGCCGTCGCGGATCTGCTGGCTCGGCTACGGCGAGCGTGTGAAGATGGGCCTCGCGATCAACGAGATGGTGCGCAGCGGCGAGCTGTCCGCGCCGATCGTCATCGGCCGCGACCACCTCGACTGCGGCTCCGTCGCCTCGCCGAACCGCGAGACGGAAGCGATGAAGGACGGCAGCGACGTGGTCGGCGACTGGGCGATTCTGAACGCGCTCGTGAACACGGCGTCCGGCGCAAGCTGGGTTTCGGTGCATCACGGCGGCGGCGTCGGAATGGGCTATTCGCTCCACGCCGGCATGGTCGTCGTCGCGGACGGCTCCCAGGAAGCGGAGGAGCGGCTGTCCCGCGTGCTGAACACGGACCCGGGCATGGGGGTTATCCGCCATGCGGACGCGGGCTACGAGCTGGCGATTCAGACGGCCAAGGAACGCGGCGTCCGCGTCCCGATGCTGGGCATTTAAGAAGGCGCGGCTGAATAAAGCGTCCTAGCTGCGGTTCGCCGCACCCGCCGGGGGAAGCGGCGGGCTGCGTGAACCGCCTGCTGCTGTATATTCCGTCCGGCCCGAACGAAACCGGGTCGGACGACTTTGTCGAGGTGATGGAAAATGGAGCAACAACGGATCGATTTGCTCGTGCACAATATCGGCGAGCTGATCACGATGGCGGGGGAAGCGGGTCCGCGCACGGGCAGCCGGATGGCGGACGTGCCTGTTGTAAAAGGAGGCGCCGTAGCCATGCGCGATGGCGTCGTTGTCGCCGCTGGCTCCGAAGCCGACGTGCGCGCGCAGCTCGCGGGCCTGCCGGTCGCGCAGGAGCTTGACGCCGGCGGCCGCTTGGTGACGCCGGGGCTGGTCGACCCGCACACGCATCTGGTGCACGGCGGCTCGCGCGAGCACGAGCTGGCGATGAAGCTGCAGGGCGCGACGTATTTGGAAATCCTGGCGCAGGGCGGCGGCATTCTGAGCACGGTCCGCGCCACGCGGGGGGCGACGGAGGACGAGTTGTACGCCAAGGCAAAGCGCAGTCTCGATACGCTGCTGCTGCAGGGCGTGACGACGTGCGAGGCGAAAAGCGGCTACGGCCTCACGCTGGAGGACGAGCTGAAGCAGCTTCGGGTGACGAAGCGGTTGAACGAAGCGCATCCGGTCGAGCTCGTCTCGACGTTCATGGGCGCGCACATGGTGCCGGAGGAATACAAGGGCCGCTCGGCCGATTACGTGAAGCTCGTGATCCGCGAAATGCTGCCGGAGGTGAAGCGCCTCGGACTCGCCGAGTTCTGCGACGTGTTCTGCGAGCACGGCGTGTTCTCGCCCGCCGAATCCGAGGAGATTCTGGCGGCGGCCAAGGCGCTCGGCTTCGGCGTGAAAATCCACGCCGACGAGATCGAGCCGCTCGGCGGCGCGGAGCTTGCGGGCAAGCTCGGCTGCATCTCGGCCGAGCATCTGCTGGCCGCAACCGACGCCGGCTTCGAGGCGATGCGCGATGCCGGCGTGATCGCCGTCTGCCTGCCGGCGACCTCGTTCAACCTGCGGCTGAAGCAGCATGCCCGCGCGCGCCGCATGATCGAGCTCGGCCTCGCCGTCGCGCTGTCGACCGACTATAACCCCGGCAGCTCGCCGACGGAGTCGATCCAGCTCGTCATGACGCTCGGCTGCTTGAACCTCGGGCTGACGCCGGAAGAAGTGCTGACCGCCGTGACCGTCAACGCGGCGCATGCCATCGGGCGCGGCGACCGGGTCGGCAGCCTGGAGCCTGGCAAGCAGGCCGACTTGGTCATTTTCGACGCAGCCAATTTGGCCTACGTGCCGTATCATTTCGGCATTAACCACGTCGATACGGTCGTCAAGGGCGGGAAAGTCGTCGTCCGGGAAGGGCGGCTGGCGTACTAGCTGGACCGGACAAAACATTTCACAATAACAATACAATAGGGACTTTCCGCACGCTTGTCTTGAGGCGTATGGAAGAGTCCCTTTTTCTCTTTGAAAGTGGCAGGTGGATTAATTTTATCGTTAAGGCGGAGAAGACTCCCTCTTCGATAAGGGGGAGATGAATCAGCATCTCTTGTATATGAATAAGAACATATGTGCTATAATTGTCATAAAATCACCAAAAGAGGTAAATTCCTGCATGTTGCATCATAAAGCTTTTCGCTTTCGCATCTATCCTACGGAGGAGCAAACGACGCTGATCCATCAGATGTTTGGATGCACTCGCTTTGTCTTTAACCACTTCCTTGCGAGGTGGAACGACACCTTCCAAGAAACAGGCAGAGGCTTGTCTTACCAGACCTGTGCAACCGGGCTGCCAGCGTTGAAAAAGGAATGGCCTTGGCTCAAGGACGCGGACAGCATTGCTTTGCAATCCGCTGTTCGCAGCCTGGCAGATGCGTTTGATCGCTTCTTTCGAAAGCAAAACGATCCGCCTCGTTTCAAGAGCAAACGCAATCCCGTCCAAAGCTACACCACGAAGTTCACGAACGGCAATATTGCCGTTGCCTGCGATCTGCTGAAACTTCCGAAGCTGGGATGGGTGCGCTTCGCCAAGTCCCGTGAAATCGAAGGACGGATCTTGTCTGCTACGGTGCGTCGAAACGGTACAGGCAAGTACTTCGTTTCGATCCTGTGTGAAGTAGACATCCAGCCGCTTCCCCAGGTTGATACTGCCATCGGCATAGACCTCGGCATCAAGTCGTTTGCCGTTTGCAGCAGCGGAGAAAACGCTCTGAGTCCCAAGCACCTGCGCACCTACGAAAAGCAACTTGCGTTTTGGCAGCGACGTTTGTCTCGTCGACTGAAAGGTGGATCGGGCTATCTAAAAGCGAAGCAAAAAGTCGCTCGCATGCATGAGCGAATCGCTAACGCTCGGCAAGACTTTCTGCATCAACTCTCGACCAAGTGGATCCGTGAAAACCAAACGATCTGTCTGGAAGATTTGCAGGTTCTAAGTCTAATGAAAAATCACAAGTTAGCAAAGTCCATTGCTGAAGCAAGCTGGTCAACCCTTCGCACGATGCTTGAATATAAAGCAATGTGGTATGGTCGCACGATCAGCACGGTCGCCAAAAACTATCCAAGCAGTCAGCTTTGTCATGTATGCCAATGGCGCAACCCCGAAGTGAAAAATCTAAACTTGCGAGTGTGGACCTGTTCAGGATGCGGCACGCACCATGACCGTGACCACAATGCCAGCATGAACATTTTGCAAGAAGGACTGCGTTTGTTGGCGAAGGCCAACTGAACTGCGGGAACCGCAGGGATCGCTTGCTCAAGAAGAGAAGGATGCTTCTCTGTTCGCAAGAATCCCCTACCTCAGCGCCATTAGCGCAGGTGGTGGGAGTGTTCAAAAGCCCAAAGATCAGGATTTACCGTACGCGGCCGTATCCGGCCAGCCGAAAAAGCAGATGTTCACCGGGGTAACCGTCCGGGACGATACGCTGTCTTTCCGAGCTTATACGACGACGAAGGGCGGAAGCACGGAGCTATACGACGCCTACAGCATTAAGAAAACGGCGGTGAAGCCGAACAAGGTGGAAAACGCCAAAGCGACGCTGACGGCGGACGGGCAAGTCAAGCTGACTTGGAACGCTCCGGGCACGGGATCGGCCGTGGAGGGTGCTACCGCATTTACGAGCAGAACGATGCAGTGGGCCCGAACTGGACGGACACAGTCCGTCATTCTGACGGAACGACCGCCTACAGCTATACCGTAGCGAAAAAGGACCCATCTCAATCGTATCGGTTCGTGATCAAGGCGGTGAGCGGGAGGCTGAATTCGGACTCGGTCGTAGCCGAGTATACGGCGGGGAAATGAGAACAGCGCGCGTCCGTCCGCACGGTTCGGAGTATGCCTTAAACGATGAGAACCGCTCAAACGTTTCGGCGTTTGGGCGGTCTCTTTTTTTCTAGCCTTTGATCAAGAATGAATTGCCGTCCTCGTCGAGGAAGGTGGCGAAGGTGCCCCACTGCATTTTTTGCAGCTCGCCCTCGAAGGCGACCCCGTTCGCTTTCATCGTCTCGTAGGTCTTCTCGACATCGTCGCATTCGAATACGATGGAGGGTCTCAGCTCGGCCCAGTTCTTCATCATGCTTTTCGGATAGAGCACCAGCGCGGATTCCGCTCCCTTCGGCGCCACCTCCAGCCAGCTCGCTCCCGGCATCATTGGGCGCTCGGCTACAACCTCGAAGCCGACCTTCTCCGTCCAGAACGCTTTCGCTTTTTGCTGGTCCTCCACATAAACGGCAGCCGTTGCCATTTTTTTAATCATGACTTGTCCTCCTTCGCGTGGTTCAAGAGCTTCGACTGCTAGAACTATAGCATCCCGTTCGGGCTCTCGTCTTGTAAAAAAACGACATCCTTTGTTTTCCGCATGCCTTTCCGCAGGCGCAGAATCCATTTCTGGTATTCGCTGGGCGTGATGCCGAGACACTGCTTGAAGTCTTTGGAAAAATGCGCATAGTCGTAGTATCCGAAATGGGTCATGCATTCATGCAAATCGACGGCCGGATTGAAAAAAATCCGGAGCCGCGCCTGATTGAAGCGGGACGCTCTGCTGAGCTGCTTCGGCGGCATGCCTGTGAGCCTGGAGCAAATGCGCTCGAACTGACGCAGCGAATAGCCGCTTTCCTTGGCCGCGGCGGGAACGTCATACGTTAGCGGCTCCCGGTACAGCTTCGCCAAAACGCCGAGCAAGCGAAGGTCCAGGCCTCCCGGCTCCAGCTCGGCCAGCAGGAAGGCTTCGAGCAGCCGCATGCCTTGGTCCGGGCCGGCCTGCTCCAGCTGCCGTTCCAGGCTTTGCGTCCGTGCCGGGTCGATCACGTCGCTCAGCGGGAGCATCCGGTCCTTGTGGGCCGTCTGCCGGAAGGCGGGAAAAGCGCGCAGTCCCCAGGGCAGCAGCCGGACGCCGAACAAGCGGACGGCGCCGTGCGTCTTCAGGTGATGGTACCGCGACAGCGTTCCGATCAGGAATGCCCGGGGCAGATCCGCCTGATCGTTGGAATACCGCGCGCCGTAATGAAAAATGAGCTCGACGCATCCGTCGGGCCAAAGCACTTCGCCGTCGTTGGCAGCATTCGTCTGGTCATAGGTACGCTCCAAGCGCCACAAGCATTTGATAAAAGGCTGGAGCCGCTCGTGCGGCAGGCGTTCCTCGTAGGCCACTTGGTTATCCCCTTTCTCGTCTAGATCCAGTCCACGACCGGTTCCCATTGCAGCTGCGGCTTGCGGCGGCGCGCCTGCCCGATCCAGTCGGCGATGCGGCGGACCGCTTCGTCGATCTGCGCTTCGTTCGCGCGCATGACGCTCAGGCGCAGGCCGTTGTCTTTCGCGAACGTGCGCAGATAGCTTCGCGCGGTGGGCAAGGCTGCGACGTTCTGCTGCTTCAGCGCCGCCAGCAGATCGTCTGCTTCAAGCGGCAGCGGCACGAGCAGCCGGGCAAAGACGCCGCCGTCCGGCACGCGCAGGCCGACCTCCTGCGGCAGGTAACGGGCGGCCGCCGTACGGAGTGCCTCCATCCGTGTGCGGTAATGCTCGCGCATCTGCGCGGCGTGGCGGTCGAACATGCCGCACGTCAAGTACAGCTCCAGCGCCGCTTGGGATAAGGCGGACGTGCTCGAATCGGTAGACGTCTTGAACAGGCGGAACGTCTCAAGCAGCGGCTGGGGCACGACGGCCGTACCGAGCCGCAGACCGGGCAGCGTTACTTTGGAGAAGCTTTTGACATAAATGACATGGCCGGAGCGGTTCAGGCTGTAGATCGGGTCCGCGCGGCGCTTCGTTTCCAGATCGGCCAAGTAATCGTCTTCCACGATGTAGACGTCGTAGCGCTCGGCCAGCCGGGCGATGGCCTGCTTTTGCTCCTGGCTCAGGCTCGTTCCCATCGGGTTGTGATAACGCGGCACGGTATAAAAAAATTTGATTGTGTTCGTCCGAAAATGCCGCTCCAGCTCGTCCAGATCGATGCCTTCGTCGGTGCGGGCGATGCCGATGGCCGTCATGCCCAGCAGCTCCAGCGTGCGGAGCATGCCGAAGTAGGTGGGCTGCTCGACGAGAATGGCCGTCTTGCCGTTCGGAAAAGGCATGCTGGCCAGCATGTGAATCGCCTGCTGCGAGCCGGAGACGACGGCAATCCGCTCCGGTTCGGCGAAGACTTGCGCCGTGGTCAGATGCTTCTGCAGCGCCTGCCGGAGCGACCTAAAACCGAGCGGGTCCGCATACGAGAACAGCCGGTCCTGATACAGCTCGATCGCTTGGTCCAAGCAATGCTGGAAGTCCGCATACGGCATAACCGCCGGGTCCGGCGTTGCGGTGGCGAGGTCGATTCGCTCCAACTGCTCGGCGGAGGAGGGTTGTTCGGAACGGACGACGGCGTAATAGCCGCTTTTGGGAACCGAATAAATCAAGTGTTCCCGTTCCAGCTCGTCGTACGCGCGTATGGCCGTATTTTTGCTGCATCCGTACTGGACGGAAACGTCGCGGATCGAAGGCAGCTTGGCGCCCGGCCGGATGCCGCCGGAAGCGAGCTTGCGCTGGATGTCCGCTTTGATGGCTTCGAACTTGCAGCCCGTACTCCCCGTGCTCGTATTCATGTTCATGCTCGTGCTCATGCGCAGAGTCCTCCTTGATTTTGTACGGGTACAGATGAGAGAAAAAAGTATGCCGGTGTCATCTGTCTCCATTATACTGAACGACATGAACGAAACCAAATCAACCAGGAGGGGTACAGATGGAATGGAAGCACGATACACTGCCGTACCGCATTAACGATAGCTGGGAGGAGCTGGAGCCGGATGTCATCTATGCGCTTTTGCAGACAAGCTACTGGGCTGCGCACCGAAGCAGGGAGACGGTGCTGCGCAGCCTTGAAAACTCGCTCTGCTTCGGCCTTTACCATGGGGAGACGCAGGTGGGCTTCATGCGGGTGGTGACGGATTACGCCACGTTCACCTGGGTTTGCGACGTGATCGTGCACCCCGATCACCGGGGCCGTGGGCTCGGCAAGTCGCTGATGCAGTTTCTGGTGGAGCATCCGGCGGTGCGGGATACCCGGATGGTCCTTGGCACCAAGGACGCTCACGGGCTGTATGAGCAGTACGGCTTCGAACGGCTGGAGCTGATGCGGCGGCCGATCCCGGCTGCGGCGCAGTAAGGCGGAGGGAGGAGGCGAGCGCTGCCGGGTGCTGTGGAGTAAGGCGGGGGAGAGGGCGAGCGCTGCCTGCTGCTGTGGAGTAAGGCGGGGGAGAGGGCGAGCGCTGCCTGCTGCTGTGGAGTAAGGCGTGGGAAGAAGCGAGCGCTGCCTGCTGCTGTGGAGTAAGGCGGGGGAGAGGGCGAGCGCTGCCGGTTGCGGCGGAGTGAGGCGTGGGAAGAAGCGAGCGCTGCCTGCTGCTGGGGAGTAAGGCGGGGAATAGGGCGAGCGCTGCCGGTTGCTGCGGAGTAAGGCGGGGGGAAGAAGCGAGTGCTGCCTGCTGCTGTGGAGTAAGGCGTGGGAAGAAGCGAGCGCTGCCTGCTGCTGTGGAGTAAGGCGGGGGAGAGGGCGAGCGCTGCCGGGTGCTGCGGAGTGAGGCGTGGGAAGATGGCGTGCGATCCTGATAGCAGTAAGGCAGGGGATAAGCGTTCGATCCTGGCTGCGGCGCAGTAAGGCAGGAGCAGGGGGACAAGCGGTCCGAGGCTGGGAGTCTTCGCTTTGCCGCTCTCTTGGCAGCGTTTCTGAGCGCGATGAGTGCAGTGGTTTCCATATAAAGGAACCACAGTTCCTTTATATGGCCGGAGTCGAAGAGGTTGTGGGAAGTAGCGGAACCCGGATTCGTTATTCTTGTCGAATTTTATTTGTTCCACCTCAAATCGGATGTTTAGCGAACGTGCGTTCCTCTATTTTGCCTAACTACTTCACGATGGTGAAAATAAAGGAACTGGCGTTCCTCTATTTTCCAATAAGCTCTGCGCCTGCACATACTTTTTTCCCCGGGATACGTCCCGTCGTCCGCCCATGAGAGCCGCTCACCCGCCGTGCAACGCCGCAACACGCGCCGGAGAGGTGCACGTTAGGATAAAAAGGAGCGCATCCCTTCTGCGGCGATGCGCTCCTTTGCTTGTGTCCGTGCTTCGTGCGGCGGTCAACGCTTCCGGCTCTTTGCCTTCGCGATGTAAGCCGCCGCGTCCGGCGTCTTGCAGCCCGTATCGCCATGGTCGACCTCGACCTTGCCGATGCGGGCTGCGGCTGCCAAGGCCGCGGCTTCCAAAGCTTCGCCGCGCATTCCGATCGCGATCAGGGCGGCGTTCATCGCATCGCGGGTGCGATTGGGGCTGGAATGGATGCGGGCTTCGATGCGCTCCAGCTGCCGGAGAAAGTAGTCCTCGCCGAGCGTTTTGCTCTTCATGGCGGCGTGCGCCATGAGCTGCCAGCCGGCCCGTCCGACCCATTCCCGGTCCGAAGCCGTCCAACGCTCCAGAAGCTCTGGCAGCAAAGGGGATTTGCTTGCCAGATGGGTCACCAGCATATCCGTCAAGCAGTAATAGTCGATATCGCTCAGCCACCGTTCCAACTGCTCAAGCGTTCGGGTTTTCGGATCGGCGATCATGACGGCCAGCGTCCGGGCGTCCGTATTTCCCGTGTTCCAGAGCTGTTCGGCCAAGGCGTCGTTCGTTTTCATCTCTTTTTTCAGCTTGTCCAGATTGCCGAAGCTGACGCCGAATAGCGGCTCTTTGGCGCCGTGTTTTCGGTACACTTTGCGGTTTTGCTCCGTGCCCAGCGCTTCAAGCCGGGTCATTACTTCTGTCAGTTCCATGCTGCACCCCCTCTTAGCGCCCGTTATCCCTTGGGCCTTTTTCCTTCCAGCACCATCGCTACGGTTTTTCCGATCCGGCTGGCCCGCGTTTCCGGCCGCTTGGCCGACTCGATCCAGTCCACGAACTCTTTCCGGTGCGAATACGCCAGCTGGTCGAATCGGGCCGCGGCTTCCGCCGTTTGGCGCAGAGCGTCGGCCAGATCTCCGGGCACCCCGACGGTCCGCTCTTCCGTGTCCGGCTCCATCGTGACCTGCACCGTATCGCCTGGCGCGACCCCGGCCTCATCGCGGATCGCTTTGCCTACGACCATGTAGTGGGTGCCGTTGCCATGCGGCATCGCGGAGCTTCGGTACGGCACGCCATTGACCGTTCCTTTTACCTTGACTTGTCCTTTGCTGCCGAAGACGGCTTCCACGGAAAAGGGCAGCGTGAAGTACGTCCACGTCCCCGTCCCTTCGGGCCGGTGCAGCACCGCTTCGAACCGCTGCATCTCGATTCGCTCCTTTGTTGTCCTTTTGCCGCACATTATAGCATACGCGGTCTGCGATGAAAAATGAGCCAGGCTGCGGCGGTGAGCGCCATCAGTGCGGCGCAGGCGAAGCCTACGCCTCCGGGGCCGAACGCGCCCAGCAGGACGAAGGAGGCCAGCGGACCGAGCGCGGCCCCGATATCGACGACGATCGTATACGTCGTCATGTACGCGACGGCGCGGCTGCCCGCGGCGGCGTCGGCGGCGAGCGTGTCCGAGAGCGTGGTGATGGCGGTATTCGCCAGCATCACCGCGAGCAGGACCGCAAGCCAGAGGCCGAAGGGCAGCGGCAGCGCCAGCAGCGCGAAGGCGGCAGCCGCCAGACCGAGCGCGGCGAGGTAAAGCGGCAGGCGGCCGCGGGGGCCGTCCGCCTGTCTCCCGAACCAGGGAGACAGGAAGGGCGACCAGCCCCAGCGCAGAGCCTGCAGAGCGCCGGCGGCGGAGGCTGCGCCGAGCGTGAAGCCCGCGAGCGTGAGCGTGCCGCGGTCCGGCAGGCGGGCGGCGATGAGCGGACTGAGGGCGGACATCAGCAAGCCGAAGAAGACGAGCGCGGTCGTGAAGCCGGACAGCAGCGGCAGGAGCGCTGCGGCAGCCAGCCGCGGCTGCCGCGGTACCGAAGCGTCTGAACGCGGCGGGGCGGACGGCGTGACGGTGGGCGGTACGAAGCGCCATGCGAACGGCAGGCCGGCCAGCGTGACCGTGCCGAGCAGCAGCGCCACCGCGCGTACGCCGAGCAGGTCGGCGAGCAGGCCGCCGGCCAGCATCCCGACGAGGCTGCCGACGCCCATGATCCCGTTGTAGCGGCCGAGCAGCTGTCCGCGCTGTTCGCCGCTGCCGCTGGCCTCCAGCACCGTCAGGTAGCCGCCGATGCGCAGCATCGACCAGGCTGCGCCCCATAAGGCCCGTGCCGCAAGCAGCGGCGCGAAGCCGCTGAAGAAGCCGAACGCCAGCGTCGTGGCGCAGGCCAGAGCGACGGCGGCAAGCACGCCGGTTCGCTTCGGCAGCCGGCTGTACAGCCAGCCGATCAGCGGCCCGAGCGGCAGACGGACGAAGCGGTTGACCGACAGCAGAACTCCGACCTGCCAGAGGGCGTCCAAGCCGTAATGCTGCCAGTACACCGCAAGCACGATATAGAGCATGGAATCGCCGAGCAGGCAGACTGCGGTCACCCAAGCGATCGCGCGGACGGACGGCTCCTGTGCTTTCATGCAAACAGCCCCTTTTTTGTGCGTTGACGTAGCTCTAATTGTAAATGGAAAAAGGGGAATAAAAAGTGTAAACTGGGAGCAAATCATTTCCCCTTTTGGTTCGTAGATACACTATGAAATGGAAGAAGGAGTCGGAGGGCGATGCGGCTGGAGGAGCATTACTTGAAGCTGTACCGGGGGCTGCGCCCCCGGGGCTTGGATGGCGGAACGGAAGCGACGCTGGCGGAGCTGGCCGGAGTGCTTCACTGCACGGAGCGCAACGTGAAGCTGCTGCTTCGGGGGATGAAGGCGCGAGAGTGGATCAGGTGGGAACCGGGACGCGGTCGCGGCAACCGTTCGCGTCTGGAGCTACGGGCGGAGCCCGACAGGCTGCTGCTGGAGCAGGTGAAGGAGCGGCTGGCCCATGGACGGCTCCGCGAGGCTATGGCTTTGGCGGAGCTGGGCCCGGACACGCCGGACGGCCGCAGACAGCTCGCGGAGCTGCTGCAGGAGGCGTTCGGGTACCGCAGGGAACCGGCGCCGGACGAGAAAGCGGGACCCGTCGAGGTGCTCCGTTTCCCGTCCTACCGGCAGCTCGGCCCGTTGGACCCGGCCTATACGACGCGGCGTACGGAGCTGCATATGATCAGGCAGTTGTTCGATACGTTGGTAAGGTGTGACCGGGGGACAGACCGCTTTTTGCCGGGGCTGGCTCATCACTGGGAGCGGGCGGCGGACGAGGAAAGCCGCGAGCGCTGGATATTCGCGCTTCAAAAGCATGTGCGCTTCCATAACGGAAAACCGTTGACGGCCCGGGATGCCGCCTACACCTTGGAGCGGCTTCGCGGCACCGCCGGTCAGCCGCAGTCGCCCTATGCGCCGTTGTACGAAGGGCTCGAAGCCGTCGCGGCCTTGGACGAATTCCGTCTGGAAATCCGGCTTCGAAAGCCGCTCGGCTTTTTGCTCGGGCTGCTTGCCTCTCCGGCGGCCTCCATCGTTCCGGCCGGGCTGACGGCGGATTTTGCTTTCCGGCCTGTCGGCACGGGACCGTTCCGCTTGGCGGAACGGGAGAGCCGGTTCCTTGCGCTTGAGGCATTTGCGGATTATTACAAGCGTAGGGCGCATTTGGACCGCGTGGAGATGTGGTGCTTGCCATCCGCTTACGACGGCAATGAAGCTTCGGAGGCCGAGGACGAAGCCGAGCTGGGCGGATTGAACTTCCGCCACTTCCGTCCTAACCGCGAAAGCGGAGAGAGCCGATTGCAGGAGCACTGGCTGGAGGAAACGAACATCGACCGGGGCTGTAAGTTTATCGTACTGAATTGGCGTGGCGGCCCCGCCTCGCCTTGGGCGGACGCCGGACTGCGGGAGCTGCTGGCCGCCGTGCTGCGAAGCGGTTCGGTCCAGTTAGAGCTGGACGGCAACCGGGGTCCGTTGGCAAACCGGTTTATCCGGGACTTGGAGGGAAGCGCCGACGCCACAGCTTCGCCTCATGCACCAGACCGTAAGGATGGCCAGAGCAGCGGCCTTCATGCCACATCTCGTCATGCCTACGGAACCCCGGCGTGCAGGCGCGAACTGACGCTGCGGCTCGTCACGTACGCCGGAGCGGGCCACGAGCGGGATGCGGCGTGGCTGCAGCGGGCGCTCGCTCCGCACGGCGTTCGCCTGGAGCTTTCGTTTGTGCCGTACGAGGCTTTGTTCGAGGAAGAAACGCTCGCTGCGGCGGATTTGTATCTGCTGGAGCAGCCGGTGCAAGAGGATGCGGAGTGGACGCTGCTCGCCCTGCTGGCAAACGCAAACAGCCCCGTAAGGCGCTGCTTGCCTCCGGAGCTGAGTGAATGGGCCGGTCGTCTGTGCGCCGAGCTTCCCGGGGAGCCTTCCCGCACTCGCCGGTTAGAGCTGCTCGGCCGGCTGGAAGAAGCGCTCCTGCGGGAGCGAGCCGTCGTCCTGTGGTACCGCTGGCAGCAGTCCGCCTTGTACCCGCCAGGACTGCGGGACGTCTCGATCAGCTCGCTCGGCTGGGTCGATTACCGCAAGCTGTGGTTCGACGGCCGCCATGAAGACGGAGGAAGCGGGACGCCGAGCTTTCGTCGCTAAACTAACCTGCCTTATTCCCCGCTTCCAAAAGAAGGAAGTTTCGCCTTCACGGCGCGGCGCATGATCGTGCGGTGCAGCTTTTCCGGCGTAATGCTCGGATTCCCGGCATTGATGCGCGGAATTTGCATGACGTCGTCCTTTCGCGTCACCATGCCGCTTTTTACCGTAAAAGCGTAGCGAATGCCGGCCTGCCCGACCAGTTCCGATGCCTGCCGGTCGTACATGCCGTACGGGTAGGCGTACATATCCACGTCCTGCAGATGAAGGGCATGGAGCCGGCTTACGCAAGCCCGGGTATCCTTCAGAATCCGCTCGCCGTATTCGGCCACCGTTTCAATTCGGCCTTCCGTATGCAGCAGGCTGGTGAGCAGCGGATTGCCGTCCACTTTTTGATGCAGATCGTGCGAATGACATTGAAAATCGATAAAGTCCGTTTCCGAGGCCATTTGCCGGATTTGCTCCTCGGACAAAGCGGTTAAGGTAGGCGCCTTCGGATCGGCCAAATCCTTGGTCACGACAAAGTTGACCGCAGGTATGCCAAGCTCCTTGAGAATCGGGTATCCGTGCGTATAGAAGCTTTCGTAGCCATCGTCAAACGTAACGAGCACCGATTGCCGGGGCACCTCCTTGCCGTTCATGAAATCGCGGAATTCCGATACCGTCAGGAACTTATAGCCTTTTTCCTTCAAGTAGCTCATTTGCTTGCGGAACAGCTCCGGTGTGATCGTGACGTTGCTCCGATCCGTATCGTCCAAATGATGATAGGCCAGCACCGCGACCTGGTCCGCATACGGATAGCTCCCCCATTGATACACCGAACCGGCGATAATCCCGACCGCGATGCAGCCCGCGAGCAAGCCTTTTGCCAACCTTCCAAACATGTGTTACGTTCCCCTTTTGCCAAAATTAAGCATTTTCATTGTATGATACCAGTTGAAAAAACACAATTGTGTTTTTTATACATGGCCGGGTCTGCTTCCCCCATCGAACCGTTTTAATTTACGAAAAATTTACACAGGGCAGAATTTCCATTTATATATCTGTGCTAAACTAAAAGGGACATGCCAAACTGATTCGATTGGGAGGAGAAGCTTCGAATGAAGGGTTGGAAAAAATGGATGTCCCCGGCGCTGGCCGCGCTCATGCTCGTATCGGCGGCAGCCCCGGCAGCGGCGGCGGAAACGTCGGCAGCGGACGCGGGCGGCAAGAAGGGCACGACGAAAATTACGCTTTTCCACACGAACGACACGCATTCCCGGGTGGACGAGAGCAAGGAAGGGATCGGCTTCGCCAAAATGGCCGCGCTCATCAAGGAGTACGCGAAAACGAACCCGAATTCGCTTGTGCTGGATGCCGGCGATACGTTCCACGGGCAAACGATTGCGAATCTGGTTCGCGGAGAAAGCATCGTGAACATCATGAATGCCGCAGGATACAACGCCATGGCCGCGGGCAACCACGATTTCAACTACGGCTACGAGCGGCTTGTGGAGCTGGCGGGCAAAGCGAAATTTCCGGTGCTGAGCGCCAATACGAAAAAAGCGGACGGCACCCGCATTTTGAACCCTTACGTGATCAAGGAAGTGGACGGCATCAAGCTGGGCATTTTCGGCTTGACGACGCCTGAAACCGCTTATAAAACGCATCCGAACAACGTCGCGGGCCTCACGTTCACGGACCCTGCCGTCGAGGCGAAGGCGATTGTAGGAGAGCTGAAAGGCAAAGTCGACGCGATTATTGCGCTGACGCATCTCGGCGTCGACAAGTCCAGCATCGACACGAGCATCAAGGTGGCCGAGCAGGTGCCGGACATCGACGTCATCATCGACGGACATAGCCATACGAAGCTGGATACGGGCATGAAGGTCGGCAACGTGCTGATCGCCCAGACCGGTGAGTATCTTAAGCAATTCGGTCGCGTCGACCTGACGTTCGAGAACGGGAAGCTGAAGGACAAGGTGTCCAGCCTGATCACGAAAAAAGCCGCCGACGAGGACAAGACGCCGGGCGACCCGGCCGTTCTGGAGATTATTCATTCCGTGAAAAAAGAGCAGGAGAAAGTGCTGCAGCAAAAAGTGGGCTCCACCTCCGTCAAGCTCGTCGGGGACCGCGAAGTCGTGCGCAAGGGCGAGTCGAATCTCGGCAACCTGATCGCCGACGCGATGATCGACGAGACGGGCGCCGACGTCGCCATCACGAACGGCGGCGGCATCCGCGATTCGATCGCCGCAGGCCCGATTACGAAGGGGCAGGTCATCACCGTACTGCCGTTCGGCAACTACATTCAGACGAAAAAAGTGAAGGGCTCCGACATCGTAGCCGCCTTGGAGCACGGCGTATCCGCTTATCCGGACCCGCTCGGCGGCTTCCCGCAGGTCGGCGGCATTACCTTCGAGCTCGATCCTGCGCAGCCGAAAGGCCAACGGGTATCCGGGGTCAAAGTGAAAGGCCAGCCGATTGACCCGGACAAAATGTATCTGCTCGCGACGAACGACTTTATGGCTGCAGGCGGAGATGATTACAAGATGTTCAAGGACTACCCGCTCGCGGGCGACTATTCTTCGCTGGAGGAATCGCTGATCAAGTACTTCCAGAAGAAGGGCGAAGTGAACCCGCAGGTCGAAGGCCGCATCGCGGTCAAAAAGGCATCCGGCACGGTAACGCCACCGGCGCCTCCTGCGCCAACGGTACCGGCCGTTCCTACACCGACGACGCCAGCACCGGCACCGGAAGCTGCAAAGCCTGCTCCGGCGGCTCCAGCGGCGACGGACGGCGGGGTGTACATCGTGAAGTCCGGCGATACGCTCTGGAAAATCGGCAAGAAGCACAACACCACGTGGCAGAAGCTGCAGGAGCTGAATCAGTTCAACGACCCGAACCTGATTTTCCCGGGGCAGAAGGTTAAGCTTCCTGCTGCCGGATAAGCGGCTTGCAGTTGGGACGGCAGCCGTACGAAAGCCCGACCGGGTTTGACCGGTCGGGCTTTTCTTTCTCGAAGAGAAGTTGTCGCTTCCCGCAGGCGGAGCGCTTACTTCAGCTTCACAATCACCTTCCCGCGGACGCCGCTTTGCAGGATATGCTGCAGAGCGTCCGGCAGCCCGTCGAGCGTCGTTTCCGCATGGACCATCGCTTCGAGCCGCGGCGGCTTCAGATCGGAAGCCATCCGTTCCCAGAGCCGCTGCCGGAGCGGGAGCGGGCAGTAGGCGGAATCGATGCCGAGCAGGTTCACGCCGCGAAGGATGAACGGGAATACGGCCGCCGTAAATTCGGCGCCGCCGGTCAGTCCGCTAAGCGCCACGGAGCCGCCGCGGCGAACGGCGCTAAGAATATGCGGCAGCGCAGCTCCGCCCACCGGATCGACGGCGCCCGCCCACCGTTCCTTGGTCAAGGGCTTGACCGTTTCCGGATACAGCTCTTCCCGGTTGAGGATCGAAGCGGCCCCCAGCCCGCGCAGGTAGTCATGCTCCTGCGCTTTTCCCGTGCTGGCCGTGACCTCGTACCCCAATGCCGCAAGCATCGAGACGGCGTGGCTTCCGACGCCGCCGGTCGCTCCGGCGACGAGCACGGGGCCGTTCCCGGGGCGCAAGCCGTTCTCTTCCATGCGGTGGACCGACAGCGCCGCCGTCAGTCCCGACGTTCCGAGAATCATCGCTTCGCGGTGGGACAATCCTTTTGGCAGGGGGATCACCCATGCGGCGGGAACCCTCGCATATTCGCTGAACCCGCCGGAATGCCCTACGCCGAGCTCATAGCTCGTCGCCAGCACCTCGTCGCCTTCGCGAAATCGCGGATCGCTCGAAGCGGCCACCGTCCCGGCGAGATCGATCCCCGGCACGATAGGATAGCTGCGGACCACCCGGCCCTTCGGACTGGCCGCCAAGCCGTCCTTGTAATTGACGCCGGAATAGGCGACCCGAATGAGCACCTCGCCTTCCGACAAATCGTCCAAGCTGAGAGATTGTACGCCTACCGTAAACTGATTCTCCGTTTTGTCCACCACGAGTGCACGAAATCGTTCCATAGTTACGTACCCCTTCCGAAATGGATTTAAAGAGACGGCCTGCCTTGATTCGTCAAATGCGCCTTCGAGAAGCGGATCCACTCCCGCGCGGCAAACGACAGATAGCGGTCCTTCCGCCAAATCATGCCCAGATGCCATGGAATGGCCGGATCGGTCAGCTTGACCGTGGCGACGCGGTTCAGGTCGAGCATGCCGCAGATGCTTTCCGGCAGCAGGGCGACGCCCATTCCTGCGGCGACCATTTCATAGATAAAATCCCACTGCGAGCTTTCGTACCAGATCCGGGGCCGGAAGCCGACGCCGTCGCAAGCCTCGATAATCCGCTCGTGCAGCGCGAAGTCTTCCCGGAACAAGATGAACGCCTCGTCCTGCAGCTCGGCCAGCCGGACTTCCTTTCTGCCCGCCAACGGGTGGGAAGGAGGGAGCACGGCCCGCAAGCGTTCGTTCACGAACGAGTACGATTCGAATACGCCCGCGTCCACCGGCAAAAGCACCACGCCGACGTCCAGCGAGCCGTCCTCCACCTTTTCCGCCAGCTTGACCGAGCCGTCCTCCTCCAGCTGGATCGTCAGCCCGGGATACGTGTCGCGAAACCGGCTCAGAATACCGGGGAAAAACCTCGCGCCCGCCATCGGAGGCAGTCCGATCCGGATATGCCCTTTTTTGAAATTCGTCAAATCGCCGAGCTGCAGCTCCAGATGCTTGAACGAACGGACGATATCCTGCGCCTGATCGGCAATAAGCTGGCCGGCGTCGGTCAGCTCCAGCGTTTTGCCCGAACGGACGAAGAGTGGAACGCCCAGCTCCTCTTCCAGATTTTTGACTGCCTTGCTGATGGTGGGCTGGGTAATGTGCAGCGCTTCCGCCGCTTTGGTAAAGCTGCTGCGGCGGATGATCTCCAGCACATATTCCAACTGCCGGATATCGATGCCCGGGCACCTCCTTTGCATAGATGATTGGAATGAAAGAAATTCGATATATTCATTTTACCTATGAAATAAAGGGGTGTAAACTTTGGATGGAAAGGAGCTGTGCAGAATGGCGGCTTTTGTGAAAACTTTGGGGCAGGTGCTTTTTTTTGTGCTCGTTTCCTGGCTGTTGAACGGGCTGGCGGCCCTGCTTCATTTGCCGGTCCCGGGGAGCATTCTCGGGATCGTTTTGGTATTTGTATTACTTCAACTGAAAATCATCCGGATCGAATGGATCGATCTGGGGGCCAAATGGCTTTTGGCGGAAATGCTGCTGTTTTTCATCCCTGCGGCGGCCGGGATGGTTCAATATCAGTCGCTGCTGCGGGATAACGGCTTGCCCATCATGCTCGTGCTGGTGTGCAGCCTTGTCGTCGTCATGCTCTCGGCAGGGCTTATGGCGCAAGCGATCGTGAAACGGAAGGAGCGGACCCCGTCATGACTTGGCTTTCGCTCGGGTTGCTGCTGTTCACCATGGCCGTCTATTACGGCAT
This sequence comes from Paenibacillus ehimensis NBRC 15659, assembly GCF_004000785.1. GTDB lineage: Bacteria > Bacillota > Bacilli > Paenibacillales > NBRC-103111 > Paenibacillus_G > Paenibacillus_G ehimensis. The sequence goes on from NZ_BILX01000001.1 coordinate 174,273, forward strand.
CAAAAGCTTGTACCGCAGGAAACCCAAAATCTACCTGTCACCACTGCTGCTGACGCCGGCGGTTGTCATCGTCCTGCTGCTGCAAGGGGACATTCCTTACGAAACCTACAACGCCGGGGCGCATTGGCTGACGGACATGATCGGACCCGCGACGATTGCCTTGGCCGTGCCGCTTTATAAAAATGTCGCGCTGCTGCGCAAATATGCCGTGGAGATCATGGCCAGTGTGCTTGTCGGTTCCGCGGCGGGAGTGGCGACATCGGTGTGGATCGCCAAGGGGCTGCGCCTCGACGTGCAGCTCATTGACGGCCTGGTGCTGCGCTCGACGACCACGCCCATTGCCATCGCCATCACGGATATGATCGGGGGCATCCCCGCGATGACGGCGCTGTTCGTGCTGGTCACGGGCTTGCTCGGAACGGTCGTCGGACCGGCGCTTATCCGGCTGTTCCGCATCCGCAGCGGGGTAGCGCAGGGCGTGATGCTCGGGACGAGCGCCCATACGGCCGGAACGACGACGGCGTTCGAGTTCGGCGCCGTCTCCGGTACGGTATCGAGCATTTCGATGCTCATGTCCGCGCTTTTGGCGCTGGTCGTTGTCCCTTGGCTGGTCCTGCTCCTGTAAGCCCGCCGGAGATTATTCGCGCTTACAGCAAACATGCGAGGGAAGAGCCCCATGCTCTTCCTTTTTTTATGGAAATGCGGCCTTTCGGCTGCTTGTCGTTCGAAACCTCGCCGTCCAAGTCTTCGATCCTGCGGCTGATCGCGGCATCCGCCAAAGTTCCAAGCCCGGCTTGCTCCAGCAGCTCGGGCGCAACCATCGTGCTGAGCATTACAAACCCGTAGCCGTCCATCCCTAAAGCGGAACATGACTTTTTCGATCCGGATTCCGCTTCTATCGCATCCCTCCTTCATGAACCCTAATTTTGGGATATTAACCCACTATAATCCAATTATATGCCGTTTAAAAGGTGAACAAAAGTGGACAAAACGAGACTATCGTCTCTTTGTGTCCACTTCTTCGGCTGGCCGCGGGCCGTACTCTCGCGTGGATCAGGCGTTTTTTTGCGTTGGCACGAAACTTGCATTATTACGGGCGTGGGGACATTTTTTTGAATCCGAAAAGGAGGAATACGGTATGGTTAACGCCGCGCAGGACAAGGGAACGGCCTTGAGCCGGGAAAAAGCAGGATGGATGTTTCAAAAGATGCTGGAAATCCGTAAGTTCGAGGATAAGGTGCACGAATTGTTCGCTCAAGGCAGACTTCCCGGCTTCGTCCATCTGTACGCGGGGGAAGAAGCGGTTGCCGTCGGCGTATGCGCGCATCTTGACGACAAAGACAGCATCACCAGCACGCACCGCGGGCACGGGCACTGTATCGCCAAAGGCTGCGAGCTGGACGGCATGATGGCGGAGCTGTTCGGGAAAATAACCGGGCTGTGCAAAGGGAAAGGCGGATCGATGCATATCGCCGACCTGAACAAAGGCATGCTCGGCGCCAACGGCATTGTCGGCGGCGGCTATCCGCTGGCCTGCGGCTCCGCCTTGACCGCCAAGTACAAGAAGACGAATGCGGTCAGCGTATGCTTTTTCGGAGACGGAGCGAACAATCAGGGAACGTTCCACGAAGGTATTAATTTGGCCGCGATCTGGAAGCTGCCGGTCATTTTCGTTGCCGAAAATAACGGGTACGGGGAAGCGACGCCATTCGAATACGCCTCAAGCTGCAAAACGATCGCCGATCGTGCAATCGCTTACAATATTCCGGGTATCCGGGTGGACGGCAAAGACGTGCTTGCCGTGTATGCAGCGGCGGAACAGGCCGTACAGCGGGCGCGCAGAGGCGAGGGCCCGACGTTGATCGAGTGCGTCACCTACCGCAATTACGGACATTTTGAGGGCGATGCCCAAAAATATAAAAAAGAGAACGAGCGAAAAGAGCATTTGCAGGAAAAAGACGCGATTGCCCAGTTCGAATCGTATTTGCTGGCTGAGCGCCTATACACGGAAGCCGAGCTGACAGAAATGAAAGCCTCGGTGGAGCAAGCGGTGGAGAAGGCCGTCGAGTTTTCGGAAAACAGCCCGTATCCGGACGCATCCGAGCTGCTGACGGATGTGTACGTATCTTACTAATTTCATTGGAGGAGGAACCGGCATGACAAGAAAAATCAGTATGTCCGCAGCGATCAACGAGGCGATGAAGCTGGCGATGCGCAAGGACGAAAATGTCATTCTGATGGGCGAGGACGTAGCCGGCGGGGCGGCCGTAGACCATTTGCAGGACGATGAAGCGTGGGGCGGAGTGCTTGGCGTCACGAAAGGGCTCGTGCAGGAATTCGGCCGCGACCGGGTGCTGGATACGCCGATCACCGAGGCGGGGTATGTCGGCGCGGCGATGACTGCGGCTGCGACGGGCCTGCGTCCGATCGCGGAGCTGATGTTTAACGATTTTATCGGAAGCTGTCTGGATCAGGTGCTTAACCAGGGGGCCAAATTCCGCTATATGTTCGGGGGCAAGGCGCAGGTGCCGGTGACGATCCGCACGACGCACGGGGCCGGCTTCCGCGCGGCGGCCCAGCATTCGCAGAGCCTGTATGCGCTGTTCACCAGCATTCCCGGCATTAAAGTCGTTGTCCCTTCCACGCCTTACGATGCCAAAGGGCTGCTGCTCGCGTCCATCGAGGATAACGATCCCGTCATTTTCTTCGAAGATAAAACGCTGTATAACGTGACCGGCGAGGTGCCCGAAGGCTACTACACGATTCCGCTTGGAAAAGCCGATATTAAGCGGGCCGGTTCGGACCTGACCATCGTGGCGATCGGCAAGCAGGTACAGACAGCGCTGACGGCTGCCCGCCAGCTCTCGCAAAAAGGCATCGAAGCGGAAGTCGTCGATCCGCGCAGCTTGTCCCCGCTCGATGAAGATACGATTCTCGCATCGGTCGCGAAGACGAACCGCCTGATCGTCATCGACGAGGCGAATCCGCGCTGCAGCATCGCGACGGATATCGCCGCTCTCGTCGCGGATAAGGCGTTCGACAGCCTGGATGCGCCGATCAAGCGGATCACGGCGCCCCATACGCCCGTGCCGTTCTCGCCGCCGCTGGAAGACATTTATTTGCCGACGCCGCAAAAGGTGCTGGAAGTCGTTGCCGAGCTGTTAGGCGACAAATCGCTGCTTGCCGTATAGACGGACTCAGACTAACCGGATAGGAGAGATCGCCATGGCTGTAGAAGTGGTCATGCCCAAGCTGGGCATGGCAATGAAGGAAGGATCGGTATCCCTTTGGCATAAAAAAGAGGGCGACCCCGTGACTAAAGGGGAGATCATCGCCAATATTGGCTCGGAAAAAATCGAGACGGATCTGGAAGCGCCTGCGGACGGCGTCCTGCTGAAGATCGCCGTTCCCGAAGGGGAGGGCGTGCCGCCGGGCACGATCATCGGCTATATCGGCCAGCCCGGCGAACAAGTCGGCACCGCCGCTGCAGGGGCGGCAGGCGCAAAGCCTGGGGAGAATGCGGCTGCGGACGCTGCTCTTCCGTCAGACGCAGCTCCGGCGGGCGGGAGTGCGCCTGCCGAGGCTCCCGCACACGGCAGGGACATTAAAATTTCCCCCGTCGCCCGCAAAATGGCGGAAGCGGCCGGGCTCGATATCGCGAAAATAACGGGAACGGGCCCGCAGGGGCGAATTACGAAAGAGGACGTGGAGCACGCAATCGCCAACGCGGCATCCACGCCTGCTTCTGCCGGGGAAGCTGCTGCTTCATCCGACAGCCAGGCTTCCGTTGGATCCACCAATCCTGCGCTGGCTGCCGCCCCGTCCGGCTTTGTGGAGCATGCGGAGCAAATTCCGGTCGCCGGCATCCGCAAGGTCATCGCGGCGCGGATGCTAGACAGCTTGCAGCAGAGCGCCCAGCTGACGCTGACGCTGCGGGCCGACGTCACCGATCTGCTCGCGCTTCAGAAGCGGATGAGCGAAACCGCGCAGAAGCAGCACGAGGTCAAGCTGACGGTGACCGATTTCATCGCCCGCGCCGTCGTTCTTTCGCTCAAGCGGCATAAGCAGATGAACAGCGCGTATATCGGCGACCGCATCCACGTGTTCGACCACGTGCATTTGGGCATCGCCGTCGCTTTGGACAAAGGCCTGGTCGTTCCGGTCATCCGTCATGCCGACCAGTACTCCGTACTGGACTTGTCGCGCCACATCAAGGCGCTGGCGCAGCAAGCGCGAAGCGGCCAACTGGGCAGCGACGCCCTTCAAGGCTCGACGTTTACGATCACGAACCTCGGCGCTTACGGCATCGATTATTTCACGCCGATTCTGAACACGCCCGAAGCGGGCATTCTCGGCGTCGGCGCCGTGACGGATACGCCGGTCTACCGGGGCGACGAATTGCAGCGCCGAAGTTTGCTGCCGCTCAGCCTGACCTTCGACCACCGGGTACTGGACGGCGCGCCGGCCGCCGAGTTCCTGCGTGCGGTGAAGGATGCGCTGGAAGACCCGTACCGGCTCGTTTTGTAGCAGGAAGGAGTATCATACATGGAGACGATAGCCATTATCGGAGGAGGTCCTGCCGGGTATGTGGCGGCGATTGCCGCCGCCGGACAGGGCAAGCGGGTGACGTTGATCGAGCAGAAGGAGCTGGGGGGAACGTGCCTGAACGAAGGCTGCATGCCGACCAAATCGCTGCTGGAATCCGCGGATACGCTGGACAAAGTCAGGCATGCCGACCGGTTCGGCGTAGTGCTGCCAGCGGATCAGGTCGAGGTCGATTGGAACGCCGTGCAGAGCTATAAGAACGGGATTGTGAACAAGCTGGTGCAGGGGATCGGCTATTTGATGAAAAAAAATAAAATCCGCGTGCTTCGGGGGCAGGCAAGCTTCATTACCGACCGCAAGCTGCAAGTCATACAGGGAGACAAGCAGGAGGCCGTGGAAGCGGACCGGTTCATTATCGCCGCAGGCTCGGAGCCCGTCGCTCTGCCCTTTGCGCCGTTCGACGGAGAATGGATCATCCACAGCGGCCAGGCCATGTCGCTGCCCGCGGTTCCCGCTTCCCTGCTCATTATCGGCGGCGGCGTCATCGGCTGCGAATTCGCGAGCATCTACAGCCGTCTCGGAAGCCGGGTGACCGTGGTCGAGATGGCAGACCAGCTGCTTCCGGGCGAGGATGCGGACACGGCGGCCATCCTGCAGCGGGAGCTGGAGAAAGCGGGCGTGAAGATCTATACGTCCACTGCCGTGAAGCGGCTGCAGCCGGAGGGGAAGCTGGCGGTTTTCGAAACCGAGAGCCGGGTCTTCGAAGGCACCGCCGACCGGGTGCTTGTCGCGATCGGGAGAAAGCCGCGAACAGACGGGCTCGGTTTGGAAAATGCCGGGGTCCGTTATACGAAGCAAGGGATTGAGGTCAACGCGCATATGCAGACCAGCGTCCCCCATATTTATGCCTGCGGCGATGTCATCGGCGGCATTCAGCTCGCGCATGTCGCTTTTCACGAGGGAACCGTCGCTGCGCTGCACGCCGCCGGAGCCGATGCAAAGGTCAATTACCGGGCGGTTCCGCGCTGCATCTACACCTCCCCGGAAATTGCCGGGGTAGGCTTGACCGAGAAGCAGGCCAGAGAGCGGTACGGCGACATTCGCGTTGGGGAATTTCCGTTCGCCGCCAACGGCAAAGCGTTGATTCTGGACGAACCGGTTGGCAGAGTGAAGGTGCTGACGGAGCCGCAGTACCATGAAATTGTCGGCATTTCCATTGTCGGTCCAAAGGCGACGGAGCTGATCGGCCAAGGCGCGGTCCTGCTGCACACCGAGATGACCGCCGATCTGATGGAGCATTTTATCGCCGCCCATCCGACATTGTCCGAAGCGGTTCACGAAGCGATTCTGGGCGCGATCGGCCACGCGGTGCACGTTTAAGGAGGTCCACTGATGAAAGCTGCATTTTGGCATGGCATTCGCGATGTGCGTACGGAGGAAACGCCGGTGCCGCCGGTCCGGCCGGGCATGGTCAACATCCGCGTCGAGTGGTGCGGCATATGCGGAACGGATTTGCACGAGTATTTGGCCGGGCCGATCTTCATTCCCGGTCAACCCCATCCGTTGACGAACGAACAGGCTCCGGTCATCCTGGGGCATGAGTTTTCCGGCGAAGTCGTCGAGGTTGGTCTGGGCGTGACGAAGGTGAAGGTTGGGGACCGGGTAACGGTCGAGCCGATTCTCGCATGCGGGACGTGCCTTCCGTGCCGGCAAGGCTTATACAACGTGTGCGATGCGCTCGGGTTCCACGGACTGAGCGGAGGCGGAGGCGGGTTCAGCGAGATCACTTCGGTCAAAGCGAGCATGGTTCATAAGCTCCCGGATTCCATGACCTACGAGCAAGGCGCGATGGTGGAGCCCGCGGCCGTCGCCGTTCACGCCGTCCGGCAGAGCAGGCTTAAGGCCGGCGACAGCTGCGTCGTCTACGGGGCGGGTCCCATCGGCCTGCTCATCATTCAAGCCGCCCGTGCGGCGGGCGCCAGCCGGATTATTGCCGTCGAAATCTCCGAAGCGAGACAGCGAACGGCGCTCGCGCTGGGTGCTCATCATGTCATCCAGCCGCTAAAGGACGATGCGGTCGAAGCGATTCATCGGCTCGTTCCCGGCGGCGTCGACGTCAGCTTCGAAGTCACCGGCATCGAAGTCTGCCTGAACGATGCGATCCGGAGCGCGAAAACCGACGGCCAGACGATGATTGTAAGCATCTGGGAAAACCCGGCGTCGATCGCTCCGAATACTCTCGTGCTCAAGGAACGGGAGCTGAAAGGCGTGCTCGCTTACCGGAATATTTTCCCGGCCGTCATCTCGCTCATCTCGGAAGGCCGGCTTCGGGTCGACGAATTGATTACGAAGAAGATCCGGCTGGACCGTTTAGTCCCGGACGGATTCGAGGAATTGGCCGGCAGCAAAGAACAGATCAAAATTCTTGTCTCTCCCAAGCCCTGACGCTTACCCAGTGCGGCGCATCTGAGACCGAAGCTTGATTGTAAGCGCTATCTTTTTCGTTTATAATCAAAGTGAACTGTTTCACGCTTGTGCAGCCCTAAGCGGACTTTGAATGATTTCCACAATATACATTCAGGGGAGAGGGTCTTATGCTTGAAACCGCATTGAGTTTAAACATATGGAAGCGTTTCGTCAACGAAGGCGTTCTGGATGCGTCCCGGCTGAACAAACGAATCGTGGAATCCTGGTACCGTTCCCGGGATGCGCGCGTGAATCCTCATCTGGATAAAGGCCGCCTTGTGTTAACCAATGACCGGTTTCATTCCCAGAAGAAAAAGAACGCCCTGCTTCGGGATATGGCGCAGCCGCATTTGGAGCGCATGAACGGCTTCATCGACGACTTGGGCATGATCGCGCTTCTCATTGACCCGGAAGGCTACGTGTTGTCGATGACGGGGAACCTGCATGTCCGCCAAGAGGCGGGAAAAATCAACTTTGTCGAAGGCGTCCGCTGGACGGAGGGCGAGGTCGGCACAAATGCCATCGGCACCGCCCTGTTGGCCGGGGAGCCCCTGATGGTGACGGGATCGGAGCATTATTCGATCGCTTCCCACCGCTGGAGCTGCTCGGCGGCCCCGATCCGCGGCGACGACGGTCAGATCATCGGCGTTCTGGACGTTTCCTGCCCCGTGGACCGCGCCCATCCTTACATGCTCGGCATGGTCACTTCGGTTGCGTATGCGATCGAACGCGATCTCAGCATCCGCCTGCATAAAGACGAAATGGAGCTCGTCCGTCAAACCGCGGACCGGCTGGAAACCGATCAGCTTGTGGTTGTTTGCAGCAGCAAACAGACAATTGTCTGCGCCAGCAGGGCGATCCGCCGGCGTATCCCGGCCTGGGCCGGCTTGAAAGCTTACGAGCTGGCCGGATTCGGGCTGGACACCCGGATCACCGTCCCGGTCCTGTCGGATTCGCACGGGGGGCTGATCGGCACCTGCGTCTATTTGCAGGAAGCGACATCGGCAGCCTCGAAGTCGGTATTTTTTCCGCAGCCGGTGGCGGTCGGGGAGGATTCGCAGTCTTTTGTCTTTCAAGGGGAGACCGGCACAAGCCCGGCTTTCCGGCAAACGCTGGATGACCTGAAGCGGGTCGCGCCTACGGAGGCCAGCGTCTGCATTCTGGGGGAGACCGGGACGGGCAAGGAGCTGATCGCCCAAGCGATCCACGAGAACAGCCCCCGCCGGACGGGGCCGTTTCTGGCCGTCAACTGCGGCGCGATCCCCAAGGAGCTGATGGAAAGCGAGCTGTTCGGCTATGCGGAAGGGGCTTTTACCGGGGCCCGGCGGAACGGGTACAAAGGAAAATTCGAGCAGGCGAACGGCGGAACGATTTTTCTCGATGAAATCGGGGAAATTCCGCTTTCCATGCAGGCGGCGCTGCTGAGAGTGCTGCAGGAACGGAAGGTGACGCCTGTCGGGGGGACGCAGGAGGTCCCCCTCGATTTTCGGATGATTACCGCGACCCACCGCGATCTGCGTCAATTGGTGCGGGAAGGGAAGTTTCGCGAGGACCTGTACTACCGGCTTCACGTGTATCCGGTCAAGGCGCCGCCGCTGCGCGAAAGAAGAGAAGATATTCCGCATCTCGTCCGCTTTTATTGCAGCCGGAAGTCGTGGGCGATCTCGTTTCCGGACCGCTTTTTCGACCAACTGATGCAATACGATTGGCCGGGCAACATTCGGGAGCTGATGAACGTCTTGGAACGGCTGCATATTATGACGCAGGGAGCGGATACCGACCCGTGCGAAGCGCTGAGCCGGTTCGACGGGTTCCGTCCGCCGCCGGTCTCGACGCCAATCGAGCCTTCATCCCCCCCGATGGCGTTGACGCTGCGCGAGCAAATTCAAATGGAGCAAATGACCGACGCGCTGCAGCGGACCAATGGCAACGTAACCGCAGCGGCCCAAATGCTGGGCGTCCCCCGGAGCACCTTTTACAAGAGGCTGCAAAAATTCAATAAATAGCAGCGCCCACCCTTAGCGGTCATCGCGGCTGGATTTACTGTATCCGGGGCTCTTTCGGACTGAGGGACTCGGCATCGACCGACAAAATCCGTATCGACGGCACCGGACAGACCGCTCTGGGCAATGCAAGCGCTACCTCGCTGTATTTCGCAGACGCCGACCAAGTCCGGTAAGTAACCCTTTTACCCGATTCGGGTTCTCCTAAGAGACAAAATAAAACCTCCAGGATCACGCTTTGCCGTGATTTTGGAGGTTTTATCGTTCTTTCCGGCTTACTTGTACTTCTTCCAGTCCATGCCGCTGTTGTTCAGCAAATATTCGAAGTCGTTGTCCAGCCGCTTCTGCTCGGCCTTGCGGGCGGCTTCCGCCTGCTTTCTCGCTTCCTCGCGCTGAATTTCGGCTTCGGCCTTCATCTGATCCGCCTGCGCTTTCAGCTTGTTGACAACATCCGGATTCAACAGATCCTTCAGCGTAGCGGGTTTGTCATGGGAAGCGGCGCTCGGAGGAGCCGCCGGCTTGTTTTTCTTCGCCATGGCACTCACCTTTCGCGTTAATTTTCGAATACATACAGCTTGCCGTTCTCCGGCGTGCCGTACTTCGGTCCCCGGAAACCGCGCGCCAGCAAGGCTTTTCTCATCGTCATCATCAAGGCGGCATGGCTGACGATCAGCACATTCCCGTCGCCCTGCCGGAAAATCTCGTCCAGGACGGCGTCGGCCCGTTTTCTGACATGGCCCAAGCTTTCGGGCATCGACCGGGGGGCCATAAACCAAGCGGTTTTGATCAGCACCGCCCACATCATGAGCGGCAGCCGTACCTTCGTCCGGAACGACGGAGGCGAAACCTCGCGCAGCGTTTTCCATTGCGTAATCGTCCCGTCAAAAATATGCTCGGCCGTGCGGGCCGCTCTGGGCATATCGCTGGCATAACACCGGTTCCATTCGATGCCGCCCAAGTCGGTCTGACCCAGCTCGATGTCGGATTCATCGTACTCCGCGAACCATTGGTCGAGCTCCTTGGCCGAGATTAGAAATTGCGACGGATACTCTTTTTTGACTTTATAATGCCGAACCAAACCGACTTTCATTTCTGTACCAACCATCCTCGCACGCAGAAGTCCGTCTCTTTATCATACCTCGGGATGGACTCGATGTTAAAGGGCCAGTTTCCCTATATCGATTTTTTCGGCCGCTGCGGCCCTGTCGGTTACCGGCTGGCAACCGGAGGCAGCGGTTTCCCGCTGCGGATCAGGCGGACCCCGTCCTTGCAGACGCCGTAACGCTCCCAAGGACAGGTCTCGCACAGCAGGCCGATGTCGTTCGGACGCATGGACGCGGACACGGCGGCGCAGATGTCCGCCCACGTCATCGTGGCGCCGGTATGCAGTCCAAGCTTGCCCAGCACGCGATCGTCCCGGTCGTATACGCTATGACCGTCGCAATGCGGGGGCTGGTCCTTGGGAAACGCGCTGCAGATGTCGTCGGGTCCTTCGACAAGCTCGATTCGGGTGTCCGGATGCTTCCGGAGCGTTTCGTACACGGCCGTCATATTGTCGCAAAACGATTCGGAGTACCCCATTCCACGGTACCCGAGCAGACAAAGCAGATGATGGCCGCGGAGCCGGATGCTGTTCATAGGGCGTCTCTCCATTTCCGCATAGAGGTTTGGGATGATTTATTGTTAACTAATTATAGCATATTCGGGTTAACGAATCATCCATGCCATGAGACGGCAAAAAACCGGCAGAAGAGTCGATCCTCTGCCGGTACGCCGGACGAGCTATAGAACATGCTTTAATTTATCCGGGTTGAGTACGAGATAAATGCCGGTAATCCGGTTATGCCGGGTCTGGAACGAAATAACGCTGGAAATCCGCCCGTCCGTATAAGAAACAAGGCCGGTCTGCCCGTTGACATCGGCGAAGCGAATCGATAACGATCCCGCCAATTTGTGCATAATTCCTTCCAGAAAGCGCGCGATCCGTTCGGCGGTCTGAATGGGACGAACCGCCGCGGTAACTTTGCCGCCTCCGTCGGAGTACAGAACGGCATCCGCGGACAGGACGTCCATCAATTGCGCGAGATTACCCGCGGTCAGCGCTTGGACGAACCGTTCGATCAAATCGCCGGTCTGCTCCGTTGACAGATGCGCTTCCCTGCGCCCCGCCGGCATGACGGGCTGCCGTTCGTCTCCGGGATCGGGCAAGCCGCTGACCGCCCGCTTCGCACGGTGAAAGATTTGGCGGCAGTTTGTGCTGCTCTTGCCTACGATCTCGGCAATCTCATCGTACTCATACTGCAGCACCTCGCGCAGCAGAAATACCGCCCGTTCCGTCCACGAGAGCTGCTGCAGCAGCAGCAGGTAGGCGGTGGAAATCGACTCCTTCTGCAAGTAACGGAGGGACGGCTCGCTTTCGCTGTCCCTTTCGGCAACTAACGGTTCGGGCAGCCAAGGCCCCACATAAACCTCGCGCTGCCTGCTTGCCGAGCGGAGCCGGTCGATGCAGCGGTTCGTGACCAGCTTGCATAGGTAAGATTTCATATTTTGAACGTGATCCAGCTTCGTTTCATTCACATACAGGAATGCCTCCTGCACGATGTCCTCCGCATCCATCACGCTCCCCAGCATGCGATAGGCAAGGGAAAACAGCAGGGGCTTGTAGGAAACGTACAGCTCTCCGGCCGATTCGGCAGGTTCCATCTTCTGCGCCTCCTTTTCCATGTCCGGCATCGGTTTTCCTTTAGACGCTTAGCAGCGAGACCGGCTCGGCGCCCGCGCGTCTGCCGATCCGGTCCAGCTCCGCGGCGGCTTGCCGGGCTGCTCTTCTTGCGCTGGCTGCCGCGGCATCCGCCAGCATTTCTCCGTGACTCGCCCAGTCTCCCGCGACATACAGACCGCGAATTTCCGGTACGGCAGGCCCGGGAAACCGGCTGGTCCGCCCGAGGTGCATATAATCGTGAACGACCGGCATCGCAGGCAAATACTGCCGCTCCACCACCTCGCGCTCCCAGCCCGGATGCAGCAGGCTCATCGTCTGCTCCAGCATCCGCTCGTCCGCCTTGGGCTCGCTCCCGCCGGTATTGTTATATTTGAGCAGATGTACGACTATTGTACCATGCTCGCTTAGCTTGGCGCTCGCGGATTGATTGCTGAAAAAGACCGGCTGGTCCAGCCCGAAAGCGAGATTCCGTCCCGGGATAGGAAGCCGCTTCAACCCGAGGTCCAGACAAGCGGCCATGGAAGACCGGGCTTCTTCTTTCCAGCGCCGCAGCATAGTATGCTCCGCGTTCCGTACCAACCGGTACGTATCCGCCGGCGGCAGCGTGCTGATCACCTGAGACAGCTCGAACGTCTCGCCGTCGGAGCACGTTACCCGGCTTACGGCTCCGTCCGTCTGCTCGACGGCGCTTACCGCTTTGCCGGATAGGATGTGCACGCCGGCCGAAACGGCTAAGGCTTCAAGCCGGTCGACGATCGTCTGCCATCCCCCGTTGATATACAGCACGCCGTTTTTCAGCGAGCGCTGCACCTGCTTCAATACCGGCCCGGCCGCCTGCAGGTCGGGGTCTTGGGTGAAGGTGGCCGTCCGGCACAGCGCGTAGAAAATATGCCGCGCCATCGGCTCGCCGATTTCCTTCTCCGCCCACTCCCGGAGGCTGGCCGTCTCCAGCGTATCCGTCGCGATCCGGCCCAGCTTGAACAGCAGCCGCACCAGCTCCGTTTTCCCGCGCCACGAGAGCAGCGGGGAGGCCAGCAGCTTCACCGGATCGGCCGGCATAGGAAAAACCTGGTTGTGCCAGATGGCGAACGGGCTGGACGAAGCGCGGCCCCCTTCGAGCTGCACGCCCCATTCCTGCAGCACGGCGTGCAGCTCTCCGCCGAGATACAGCGCATGACCGCCGAGATTGAACAGCACGCCGCGTTTGTCGGCGGTTCTGGCCCGGCCGCCCATTCGGTTCGATTTTTCCAATAGAACGACCGATTTGCCCGCCCGTGCCAGCTCGATGGCGGCAATCCAACCTGCAAGTCCTCCGCCGATGACGGCGGCATCGTACCGTTTCCGATTCATCTTATCCCCTCCATTTTTGCCTTTCTGCCAATTAAGGCGGGCGGGGGGCCGCTTTTGTGACAGAGGACGGAGGTCAAAGAAAAATTTTTTGGCCGGAGAGAAAGTTTTCCAATCCGGCAGCGTCATACTTAGTGTAACTGCCGCAAAAGGCAGATGCTGCGCAGCGAACCTTTTGGGACAGGGAGGGCCAGGATGGACAATGACATCGAAATCGTTGAGCGGATTCTGAATGGAGACAAGCAGGCATTCGCTCGAATTATCGATAAATACAAGGGAAGGGTATTTTCCCTGCTTCGGCGCATGCTGGGTCATTCGCCGGATATGCAGGATATTGCCCAAGAGGTGTTCATCAAAGCGTATAATCATTTGAACGAGTATACGCCGGGGCACAGCTTTTCCGCGTGGCTGTACCGGATCGCGGCCAACCGCTGTATCGACGAGCTCCGCAAGCGCAAGCGCAGACCCGACATCACCGGCTTCGACGCTGAGTTCATGCAGGGAGAAACTCCGGAAACCGCCTATCTGGAAAAGGAACGGAGACAGGCGTTGGAGCAGCGGATTATGGAGCTCGATCAGAGCCAGCGCGCGGTATTTGTGATGAGATATGTGCAGCATTTAAGTTATCAGGAAATGGCGGAACGGCTTTCGGTTCCCATAAGCACGGTGCAGATGCGTCTGTACCGCGCCAGGCAGAAGCTGCGGGAGAGCATGTCCAATTCCGGAGTAGAGGGGGAGTTCATCTATGAAGTGCGTCAGAGCTGATCGGCTGGCCGCGGAACTGAACCGAGACCTTTCTCCGTTTGAAGCAAGGCAGTTGGAACGCCATTTGGAGAGCTGCGCCGATTGCCGGAACGAAATGGAACGGCTGTTGACTTCGCTGGACGACTTTGATCCGGCGCTCGAAGAGGTGCAGCCTGACGATGGATTTACCCAGGCCATATTGGACCGCTTGGACCCTTACGTGCCGGGCGAGCAGCCGCAAGCGGCCGAAACGCCGGACTCCGCACCCCAACGTATCGATTGGAAAAAGAGGAGTGTGGACATTTTGAAAAAAGTAACTATTGTTGTGGCCGGATTGGCCGTAGCCATATCGCTGGGCACCTTCGTATCGCCGACCTTCGCGGATTATGTGAAAAGCATTTTCAGCAGCAGCAAAGACGTGGATCAAGGGATCAAGGAGGCCGTCAAGCAAGGCTTCGTGAAGCAATTGGATCTCAACGTCACGGACCAGGGCGTTACGCTAAGGATTAAAGAGGTATTGGCGGATACGCTGCGTATTGCGGTCATGTGCGAAGCGGTGGACCAGAACGGCAATAAAGTCGACTTCGATATGTTAAAGCCCGGAGAACAGAAAAACAGGCTGCAAGACTTCGTCCTCAAGGACAAAAACGGAACGCCTCTCTTCAAGCCCGAGGAAGGAGGATGGACGATCAAAAAAGAAGGCGACTATATGATGATTCGCCAGGAATTGACCGAGCTGACGGCGAAGGGAAGGGCGCTGCCGGACGAATTGACCGCCGAGGTGCATTGGGCGAAGCTCGACGGCAAAGAAGGAAGCTGGAAGCTGACGGTTCCGATCGATATGGCCGAAGCGAAACAGGCGACGAAAACGGTAGCGGTCAATCAGCATTACACGTCGCCGCAGGGGCTGAAGATCGATTTCAAAAAGGTCGATTTCGCACCTAGCGCCACGCTGCTGTCACTGGAGACCCAGCTCACTTCCGAAGCCCGCGAGCGGCAGATGCAAATCATGAAGCAGAACGGTCTGACAGAGGAGATGAACCCGGGCGCGGGCGGCTTCCAGTCCTTCCAGCTTAAACAAGCGATTCGGGAGTACAAAATCGCTTACGAGCTTGTCGACGAGCAAGGGAAGGTGGTAGCGGCGCAGGACGACGGCATGTTGCGCGACAGGGACTTGAGCATTGACAAAAATACGATTGTGAACGGGATTACGGGCACGGGGACGGACGAGGCCATGCAATTGTGGCATACGTTTGTGCCGATGAGCGGCGACCGGAAGCTGACGTTCAGGCTGCACTCCGTATATACGAACGAGCTGGCCGATTTCAGCGCGAAGCTGAAGCCCGCCCAGCTGCAGCAAAAGCCGGTTCAGGCGGAGGACCAAGGAAACCGGCTGACCTTCAGCAATTTTGTCATGAAGAAGGACCCTGCGGAAACCAAAATCGGGAATCAGTCTGTCAGCGGGACCGGCGGGGTGATCGAGCTTCAAGCGGAGCTGGCCAAGGACGTCGTTGCACTGGATATTTGGCAGGTCAAGGACGAGACCGGCAAGGAGTACGATGCCATGCTGCAAAAAACGTCAACCCATAACCCGGACGGCACGGTCAGCCAGCAGGGCGTGCTGGTGATCCCGCAGCTTGAGAAGGAGCCGAGAGAATTGACGGTGACGTATAAGGCCGTGCAAAAGCAGCACCGTGATGTGAAGTGGGAAGTGCCGATCGTCGCGAACCCTTAAAATACAAAGCAAGGCAAAAGCTCGCCTCCGGTTTGACCGGGAGCGAGCTTTTTGATGTTTTCATGCGTTGCTTAGGATGAGCCGGTGCTTGCCCGATGCTTTCGGAGTTTGCCTACGCCGTTCTCGCCACAATGGTTGAATATAAAACGTTAGGTTTTGAACCGATAAGGCGTTAAGAATAATGAATCGAATTTGAAGGGGGAATCCATTTTGAGACCATTCGCTGTAAAAACTGTCATCATGGCCGTACTCGCGATTGCCCTGGCGATACCTGGACAAGCTATGGCAGCTCACACGCCGCCACCGCCGGAAGTCGTCACTACCATGACTCCGTTTGATCCCAATTATAAGTACCTCGAAAACGGTTCTGCGTACATCAGTTATATTGGAAAAGGAAAGGCAAGTGTATGGGGGGAAACGATTGCGACTCGCAGAGTGGATCATGTTGGGGTGCAGTTGGTTTTACAGCGTTGGACGGGAAGTGAATGGATTGACGAATATACAGGGGAGAAAGCGGAGATGAGCAATTCATCGCGCAGTAATAACACCATCGACAATTTGCCGGTTTCCAGCGGCTACTATTATCGGGTGAAATCGGCCCATTGGATTACTTACGGCAGTACAAAGGAAGATGGGATTCGTTATTCCTCAACCCTGCTCATTCCGGACTAAAGAAAAAGCGAACAGGGGTTAGTTCCCCTTGTTCGCTTACTTTAATGATGCTCCAATCTTTAAAATGTCCTCTTTGGCGATGGGACCGGAGATATAGATTTTAATCCGGTCCTTCGTCAGCCATTCCAAGCTGGTGATGCTGCCGTTACGATCTGCGAATAAGATCGCCGGGTGTTCTCCCACAAGCACATCAAAAAATTCCCCGGAATCGCTATGAATATCCGTTTTAATCGCCCCTGTCTTCCCTTCGATTTTTCGTTGACTGATTTTTAAGAGCTGTCCGTCTTCATCGAGGTATTCAAGATAGGCATCATTGTACGTTCCGTTCGTTTCCTTTGTGACGAATACGGCATCTAGCCTGAATTTCTCAGGTATATAGGATGGAGTCAAGAGAGGGAAGGACAATTGATTCTTTGCTTCTTCCAAGCTAGTCTTCTCGGGAGCGAAGCTGCTGCCAGGGCGATTCGAAGCAGGCTGTTTTTCTTCCGGAGGCACAGTTGTTTTGGCGTGTGTAGATTCCCGACCCGGCGGGGCCTCATAAAATATTTCAATCATACTACCCTGAACCTTTTTAAGCAGGGAGGCAATTTGCGCGTAGGATACAGGGAAATTGTCATTCATAAAAAAGCTAATGACAAAGGAACAGGCGATAATCGCCGCAGTTAGCTTCATGCGCCGGACGAACCTTTTACGGCGGCCGATCTTTTGCAGCCTGTGCTGTACTTGCTGCCAAGATGCCGTGCCATCGGGGATTTCTGCGCGGGCATGGTTGCGTTTCAACATTTCCTTCAGCTTGTGATCATCATGGTCCCAATGATTCATTTTGATCAACCCATTTTCTCGAGAAATAATAAAACAATTTCTTGCGGGCCCTTGTAAGAATTTGAGCGAGGGCTTGTTCCGATATCTGTAATTCCTGTGCGATTTCACGGTAGGATTTTTCTTCGATGTAAAATAAAAGCAACACATGCCGGTATTTGATATTCAACTGACGAAGGGCTTCATGGAGCATTTCGTCACGGATTTTTTCTTCCACCTGATCGGCCACTGTACGTTCTTCGGCCGGAGAAAAGTATTCACTGTCTTTAACGAGCTGCAGGTCGGATACATGCCGATATTTTTTATTTTTTTTAAAACAATCGTAAGCTGTATTCCGGGCAACCTTTTTGAGCCAAGCCTTCATATTTGAAGTGTTTTCCAGCTTTGGCGCTTTCTCTATCACTTTTAAGAATGATTCTTGTACAACATCCTCGGCTAAGGCATGATCCCTGAACAGAAAGTATATGTCGTGATAGATCAATTCCCGAAAAGAACGATAGATCAATTCTTGAGATGAGTTGTCCAGGTGATGGAAATTGTTACGTAAGAACGTGAGCCATTGCTCCATTTATATTCCTCCAACACCATTCTCTTCTATACAATTGTTAGAACGAACATGATATGTAATAGGTTTCTTATTTTAGTAAATTTTTTCGTCAAATTTGCTCGGGATAGCTCGTTATAGGTAGTAGAAAGCGTGTCTTGCAGGGGGCTTCTTGGCTTAGCGATCCTTCAATTGCGGGAGAAAAAATTGAAATGAACATGAATTCCTTTCTGCTGGAAGGGGATTTTTGTTTTCGAAAGAAACGGCTTATGGCGAGCAGCCAAAGAGAGGGTCGGTCCTTCACTTCTATAACGGAATGGAACACCAAAAGCTGACGGTGATATGTTTATCCTTTTTCAGGCGATGATTCGCACGACTTGAGCTTATTCTAGGTTACGGGAGTTCGGGAAAATGAAAAAAACGGGCATCGTCCGACATGTGGACCATCTGGGACGTCTTAATCTGCCGATTGAACTGCAACGAACTTTGAGTATAGAATTTGGTGATGCCATTGAATTTTTCGTCGATGACGAAAAAGGGCAGGTGCTAATCCGGAAGTACCGGGCGGAGGAATGTATTTTTTGTTCCTCCACGGAGCAGCTTGTCTTTTTTCGCGGACGTTTTATCTGTAGGGGCTGCTTAAAGGAGGCAGCCGGGAAGAATGAACCGGGAACGGAAATAAAACGAAAACGGAATAAGGATACGATGCTCCGCCTGACCGCGGTGATGAAACAGTATCCATCCGCTTCGCAAACCGAATGGGGGAGTATGATCGGCATATCGCAGGGCTGGGTCAGCCAATTGCTCAAGCAATTGAAATAAGCTTCCCCATACGGGAAAGCCAATTCAATTGCCGAACAAACCTCACGCCTCCTCCGGACGGCGTCCGGCATCCAGCTCCGCCCGGCTGGAGACGTATGGCGCCGTCCGCGGCACGCATGGCAGCCGGATCGTCACCGACGTTCCGATTCCCAGCTTGCTGTAGATGCTCACGCCGTACGGCTTGCCGTAATGCAGCTCGATCCGCTGGTGAACGTTGCGGATGCCGTACCCGGCTTCTTCGCCGTCGTCGAGCTGCGAGATGCGCCGCAGCGTGTCCGGCGTCATCCCGACGCCGTCATCGATGATACGGAACTCGATATCGTCGCCGATCCGGCGTCCGGCCACCCGGATATGCACCCGGTCGCCTGTCCAGGCATGCTTCAGCACATTTTCCAAAAAGGGCTGCAAAATAAGCTTGACCATCTCGTAGCGCAGCAGGTCCGGATCGATCTCGAACAGAACGTCCAGCCGGTCGGTATATTTCACCTTTTGAATATCGAGATAGGCTTTCGCCTGCTCCAGCTCGTTCGCCACCGGAATAATGGTGCGTCCTTCGTTCAGCGAAAGCCGGTAGAACAGCGCCAGATTGCTGACCATCCGGTGCAGCTGCTCGACTTGTCCGAACTTGGCCAGCAAGCTGATCGAAGACAGCGTATTGTACAGAAAATGCGGATTGATCTGGGCCTGCAGCGATTCCAGCTCGGCTTCTTTCTTTTTGATGCTGGCTACGTACACCTGTTGAATCAGCCCGTCGATATGCTCCGCCATGGCGTTGATGGATTGCGAGATCGTCGAGAACTCGTCCCTCCCCTTGAAGCGTATCCGCTTATGGAAGCTGCCGTGGCGGAACGAATCAAGCACCCTCACAATGCGCGACACCCGCTTGGAGAAGTAGCGGGACAGGAAGCCGTTTACGCACAGAAAGAGCAGGAAGCTGGCCGATCCGATGACGGCGGTCAACACCTTCACTTTCTTCGCATCCTTCTCGACCCATTCCTTCGGGATGCTGGCCACAAGCTTCCAGTCCAAGTCCTGGAACGGCTCGGTTATCGTCAAGTAATGGCTTTCCCCGGCTTGGGCAATCCGGTCGTTTGTCCAGGCGCCCCGCTCGAACAAAATCTGTCCTTTCCCATCCTCGATCCGAACCGACGTGCCTTCCCCGAAGTCCGGGGAGACGGTCTCGAACATCTCGGTCAGCTTGACGGTGAGCCGCATGAACCCGAAATCCAATTGGCGGTTGAAGGAAGCCGGATCCACGAGCCGCCGCAGGAGCGA
Organism: Paenibacillus ehimensis NBRC 15659; assembly: GCF_004000785.1. Classification (GTDB taxonomy): domain Bacteria; phylum Bacillota; class Bacilli; order Paenibacillales; family NBRC-103111; genus Paenibacillus_G; species Paenibacillus_G ehimensis. The sequence goes on from NZ_BILX01000001.1 coordinate 193,967, forward strand.
AATATTGCCGAACTCGGCGTCCCGGTCGATCTGCTGCCACTGCATGGTCACCCCGTAACGCTCCGGGGGAAAATCTTGATACCAGGATTTGTCGGCGATCCGCTTCAGATACAGCATGTTATAGCTTTTGCCGGCATAGGCCAGCGGGTCCGAATCGTTATAAAACGAGTAGATTTCAGGCAAGGTTTCGTTGCGCAAGTAAACGACGAGCCAGATGCGGTGGTTCGTTGCCTTAATGACGCTATCGAACTTGGGCTCCAAATACTGCGTGACCGATTCGTAGCCGTAGTAGCCTTCATTCAATCTTCTCAGCCGGGAGGCGACCGTCTCGTCGTAATAGATCATATCCGACAGACGAACCGTATCCTTCATCCGGTACTCGATATTATCCTTCATCTGGCGCAGCGCCGCCCGAACGTTCTCGCTCGTCTGCTTGCGGACCGAATCCACGAAGATCCAATTGGCCAAATACCCGAACAAGATTACGTGAACCAAGGTAAGCAGCATATAGGACAGCATGAGCTTGTACCCGAAGGGCATGTACCGCGCTTCCGGCCCGGAAGCGGCAGCGCTGCTTCGCCGGAATCGACGGAGGGCGGACCGGATTCGACTATTGGCCATTGCGGAATTCCAGCGGGGTCATCCGGTACGTTTCTTTGAATTGCTTGCTGAAATAAGGCATATAACGGTAGCCGACCCGATAGGCCACCTCGTAAATGCGCAGCTTCGGATCGCGCAGCAGCTCCCCGGCTTTTTCCATGCGCAGCGCGACAAGATATTCATGGAACGTCTGGCCCGTCGCTTCCTTGAAGATTTGTCCGAGGTAATTCGGCGAAAACGAGAATCGATCCGCCACTTCCTTCAGCGTGAGCGGCTGATCCAGTCCGCTGCGCATCATGCCGATGATTTCTTGAATCAGCTTCCCGTTTTTGCCCATCCCGTCGGGGGCCTTGCCATCGATAGCGGCGGACGGGGAGGGCCTTGCGCCGCCCGAAAGCATCTGCCGGACCTCGTGCTCCGCTTGCTCTCGCTTGCGGGCGTCATCCAGATCGCGCCGAATACGCTCAAGCGATTGAATGAGCTCATCCTCGTTCATCGGCTTCAGCACGTAGCTGTAAGCTTGCAAGGTCAGGGCTTCCTTCACATACTGAAAATCTCTGTAACCGCTGACAAAAACGATCCGCACGTCGTGGAACCGTTCCTTCACGCGCTTCGCCAGCTCAAGTCCGGACATGTTGGGCATATTGACGTCGGTGACCAGCACGTCGATCTTCTGGGTTTCGATCAGCTCGCAAGCGGAGAACCCGTTCGTCACGGCGCCAACAATCTCCATCCCGAGCGACTCCCAGGGAATAAACGTCTTCATTCCTTCCAGATCCAGCGTCTCATCGTCTGCGATCAGCACTTTGTACATGTCGGTCCTCCTCTGCCTTGGATCATCGAATGAAATGGAAAAGCAGGTGCGCCGATAGCGCACCCTGCCTTGTCCTCCTGGATTATTTCTTCTTCATTTTCTCTTCGTTTTCCTTCCAGCGCTTGGTCAAATACTCGTTAAGCTTCTCAATGCCAAGCGTTTGCGCATCTTTCTCGCCTTTGTCGATAATCTCAATCACTTCTTGCTCGCTTTTGGCCAGAATCGCTTGGGCGCGGACTTTCTTATACAATTCGATCCACCGCTCGCGAATGATCCCTTCCGGGCTATCCTGCGGCGGCTCGATCCCGCGAAGCGCCGTGAGGTCCATATGCGTCTTCCAGGTGATGGAGTCCTGATATTTCGTCTCCCAGGAGCGCTTCTCTTCCGGCAAGGAGAGCTCGGCCTTCACTTTGATTTTGTCGTTGTACGTCGAGTTGCCGACGAATTGCAGGTCGTTCGTCGCATTCATGTTTTTCGTGCGCTCCGCAGGCTCGCTGAAAAATTTGTCCGTCAAGTTCGGCAAGCCTTCGCTATCCAGCCCTTTCCAATACATGCCTTCCGGCCCCCACACGATTTGACGCATGCCGTCCGGGCTGGTCATCCAGTCCAGCACCGCAAAAATTTTCTCGGGGTCCTTGGCCTTCGTCGTAATCGCGGCGGCGTTCCAGCCCAGACGGTCGTAGTGGGCTACCGTAATTTTGTTCTTGTCCAGTCCCGGTTTATGGATCGGCCAGATCATGAAGTAGCCGGCATTCGGATCGGTTTTGGTCAGCTCGGCATGCGCTTTGGAAGCGTAATCAATAGCGGTGATGTCAGCGTAGACGGCGACACGACCCGTATTGAGCTTCTCGCGGACCTGATCGACGGTCTGCGTCAGCGCGTCCTGCGTCATCAGCTTCTCGCGGTGCAGCCGGTTGACGTAGATCATCGCTTCCTTGTATACCGGATCGGCGAAGAGCGAAGTGAACTTGCCGTCCTTCGGCACGGCGCGCAGCGTGCCCGCGTAGCTCGCCGGGTTGTTCTCGGCGAAGGCGGAGTACAGCAGGTCGACGCCTTTGCCTTCCTTGGCCTGACCCGGCTCGAACGGAATGATGTTCGGGTACTTCTCCTTGACGAGCTTCAAGTAGTTATACAGATCGTCGGTCGTCTCCAGCTTCGGTTTGCCGAGCTCTTCGTAAATTTTCTTGTTTACGACATAACCGGCGTTGCCTGTCGGCTTATTTGTGTACCAGTTCGGAAACATGTACAGCTTGCCGTCTTTGGCGCGCAGCATGTTCAGGATTTCGTCGCCCGCCCATTTTTTCAGGTTCGGGTATTTGTCCAGATACGGATCAAGCGGCACGAGGACACCGTTCTCGCGCAGCCGCTCGAACTTGTCACGGTCGCCCCAGATGACGTCCGGCAGGTCCTTGCTCACGATCATCGTGCTCAGCTTGGCTTCCGCGTTGCCGCCGGCGTTAATGGCGGTAATGTTGATTTTATACTGCTCCTGGATGTGCTTGGAGAATACGTCCTTGCCCCAAGGAGGCATCGTGTACCAGCCGTAGTTGCCGAAGAGCGTGAAGCTGACCGGCTCGCTGCCGATTTTCCACGGCTCGGACGACGAGGCGGCGGGCGTCTGCGCCCCGGATGGCGCCGCCGCTTTGTTGTCGGCGGGAGCGCTGCCCCCGCCGGAGCATCCGGAGATGACCGTACCGAGCGCCATCACGGCTGCCAACGGACCCGTTCCTTTTTTGACCCAATTGTTCATTTGTGTGTATAGCCCCTTTCCTATTGTAATTTCAAGCTATGCTTAAAGCGATGCGCTTTGAAGCCGGACTATTCTTTCAGGGAGCCGACCAGCACGCCCTTGACGAAATACCGCTGCAAGAACGGATAGACGAGAATGATCGGAACCGTCGTGACCATCATGGTAGCCATCGTCAGCGACTTGGTCGTATACGATTGCCGCTTGGCGAGGAAGCTTTGGGCCGCGGAGTCCTGAGTCAGCTCGGACGCGATATTGGAATCGAGCGTCTGCTTCAGCAGCGCCTGAACGGGCAGCAGGTCCTGATTGTTGATATAGATGGAAGCGACGAACCAGTCGTTCCAGTGGGCGATGGCCGTAAACAGCGAGAGCGTAGCGACAACCGGACCGGACAGCGGCAGCACGACGCGCAGGAACGTGCCCCAGTAGCCGCAGCCGTCAATCCGTGCCGCGTCCTCGAGACCGGCCGGAATTTCGCGGAAGAACGTCCGGAAGATGATCATGCTCCATACGCTGATGATCGACGGAATGACGAATACCCAGAACGAATCGAACAGACCGAGACCGCGAATCAGCAGGTACGTCGGAATCAGACCGCCGCCGAAGTACAGCGTAATGATGCAGAAGGTCATGTAATAGCCTCGCCCGATCAGCTCCTTGCGGGACATGCCGTAAGCGAAGAGGGACGTCGCCGCGATCGTCAGGAAGGTGCCGACGAGCGTCCGGGCGATGGAAACGCCGAAGCCTTTCAATATTTTAGCGTCATTTAACACGACCTGGTAATTTTCCAAGGTGAAGACTCTGGGCCAGAACGTGATGCCGCCGAGACTCGTATCCGAACCGAGGTTGAACGAGATGACCGCGGAGTTCCAGAACGGATAGAACGTTACGAAGGCCAGAAAGAGCAGCGCAATATGGATAACGATGCTAAAGACGCGGTCTTCCAATGCCAGCTTCATCAATACTCCTCCTTACCACAAGCTGTTGCCGGTTCTTCTCGCGAGATAGTTCGCCAGGGTCAGCAGTCCGACGCTGACGATGGCCTTAAACAAGCCGACGGCTGTCGCGAACGAGTAGCGGTTTAACGTAATTCCCATCCGGTACACGTATGTGTCCAGAACTTCTGATACGTCGCGCAGCGCCGGGTTGACGCCCAGCAGCAGCAAGTCCTCGAAGCCCGCGTTCAGCAAGTTGCCGATCGCCAGAATGGAGAAAATCATCACGACGGGCAAAATGCATGGAAACGTTATCAAATAAGTCATGCGAAAACGGCTCGCCCCGTCGATGGCGGCGGATTCGTACAGGTGAGGATCGATGGAAGCGATTGCAGCCAAGTATACGATCGAGGCAAAGCCAATCTCTTTCCATACGTTCGTCGTGACGAGAATGGTCCAGAAATATTCCGTAACCGATAAGTAAGGAATCGGTTCGTCGATGACTCCGAGCTTCTGCAGGAAAATGTTTACGCTTCCATTATCGGTCGAAAGCAAAGAGATCACGAAGTTGGCGACGATGACCCAAGACAGGAAATAAGGCAGGTAGCTGACCGTCTGCACGACGCGCTTGAAGAACATATTTTTCACTTCGTTCAGCAGGATCGCGAGAATGATCGGCGCCGGAAAGCCGATGGCAAGCTTCAGGAAGCTGATGACTATGGTGTTTCGCATCACGACCCCAAGCTCGGGCGCTTGGAAGAAATCGACGAAATGCTTGAAGCCTACCCACGGGCTGGCCGCGAAGCCTTTAAACACCGAGTAATCCTGAAATGCGATGATCACACCGTACATCGGGAAATAGCTGAAAATTAAAATCAAGACGAGCGCGGGCAGCACCATAAGCTGCAAATCCCATTGCTGGAGCCAGGCCGCGACCTTCGTCTTCCCCGGCTTTACCGCCGGATGATCCTCAGGGACCGCTGTCGCGGTTTCTTTCAAGCTGACCACCCTTTCCAGTATATTGTCGATCTGTCTTTATCTTAAAAGGGATAGGAGGCGTGCGGCTACTTGCCTAATCAATGAAATGTTATATAAATCAATGATCAGGATCAAAAACAGCGGCCTCCCCGGGAACCGAATCGTCCCGGCCGGAGACCGCTGTTTTGACGGCGTATGTGGTATGTGGTGTTACTTGCTGCCGGTAAACGTAATGCCTTTGATGAAAAACCGGTTGAAAAAGGCGTAGATGAGCAGCGCGGGCAGCGTGAACACCATCGACGCGGCCATGATGTAGTTCCAGTAGCTGATATACTGGCCCTTAAAGGTGTTCAAGCCGAGCGTGAGCGTAAACATCGACTTGTCGGAGACGAACATGAGCGGCTTCAGGAACTCGTTCCAGGCGCCCATGAACACGAAGATCATCTGCGCGGCGAGCGCCGGAACGGCCAGCGGCAGCGCGATGCGGAAGAAGATGCCGAAGCGGCTCAGCCCGTCGAGCTGCGACGCTTCCTCCAGCTCCTTCGGGAAGCTGATGAAGAACTGGCGCATCATGAACGTGAACGTGGCGTTGGCCATCATCGGCACCGTCAGCGCGGCGTACGAATTCAGCCATCCGAGCTCTTTCATGATCAAGTACGCGGGCACGATCGTGAGCTGGCCCGGAATCATCTGCACGCCCAGGATGATGAAGAACATCGCTTTGTTGCCGATGAAATCGATGCGGGCCAGCGCATAGCCGGCCATCGAGTTGAACAAAATGTTGCAGACCGTCGCCACGACCGCGATCAGGGCGCTGTTGGACATCCAGCGGATGAACAGCGGCTCGCGGACGAAAATATCGTAGTAGTTTTGCAGCGTAAACTGCTTGGGAATAAAGTTGATGCCTCCGGCGACAATCTCTTCCAGCGTCTTGAACGAGGAGGAGAGCGCCCACAGGAACGGCACCATCGTCACCGCGGCGTACAGGAACAGCAGCGCGTAAATGACGTACTTGACCCACGGTTTCGGCTGTTTAGCCATCGTCTCGGCCTCCTCAGTTCAGCTTCTCTTCGGCGAACAGCTTCCGCTGCAGCAGCGTCGCGATCATGATGACCAGAGCCAGCACGACGGCGAGCGCGGAGGCGTAGCCGAAGTCCAGATTTTTAAATGCGTACTGGTAAATCAGCAGCGCCACGGTCAGCGTGGAGTTGTTCGGCCCCCCGGACCCCGCCGAGAAAATGTACGATTGGTCGAACAGCTGGAACGTTCCGATGATGCCCATGACGACGGTAAAGAAGGTCGCCGGCTTCAGCATCGGCAGCGTGATGGCGGTGAATCGTTTCCAGGCTCCGGCTCCGTCCAGCATCGCCGACTCGTAAAGCGCATCCGGGATGTCCTGCAGCGCGGCCAGAAAGACGACCATGAAAAACGGCGCCGTCGACCAGATGTTCATCAGCATGATCCCTTTGAGAGCGACTGCCGGATCGCCGAGCCAGTTGTAGCCGGGCAGCCCGATCGCCTGCAGCGCTTGATTGAGCAGTCCGTTGGAATTGTAGATCCACATGAAAATGAGCGTCAGCACCGCGGACGAGGTAACGGTCGGCATGAAAAAAACGATGCGGAAAAAATTCCGGAATTTCAGCTTCGCATTCAAAATGGCCGCGAGTCCGAGCGCCAGCGCCGTTTGCAGCGGCACGACGAAGAGGGCGAAGGAGGCGGTGTTTTTCAGCGCGATCCATGCCCGCTCGTCCTGCGCCATCCGCTCGAAGTTGCTGAAGCCGATCATTTTATAGCTGACGTCACCCAGCAAATTCACTTTATGAAACGACAGGAAAAGCGAATAAAAGACGGGTAAAAACAAAAACGTGCCGATGACCAGCAGGGTAGGGAGCAAAAACAAATAGCCCGTTACCGTGCTTCTCAGCTTTCGTTTCCAACCCGAACGAGAACGGCTTGCCATAGGGAAACCTCCCTTTCCAAAAGAGGCGGGGGAGCTGTATCAGTCTGAACAGGATGATGTCCCCCGCTTTTTAAGTGATTGAAGGGAGGGGAGGCCCCTCCCGGTTCAGCTTTGCTTACTTGCCGGCGGCAATTTCTTTGTTGGCGGTATCCTGCGCTTTTTTCATCGCTTCTTCCAGCGAGGATTTGCCCAGGAACGCGTCGAGGAACTGGTTGTTGAAGTTGTTCATGACCGTCGGCAGCGTCGGTCCGGCCTGCCATGGCGTCGCATAAGCCGAGCCTGCAACCAGAGCGCCGCGCAGCGGGTCCTTGTCGTAGCCGAGCTCCTTCGCGACGGATTTGCGCGTCGGCAGGGCGAACCCTTTGCTGGTCCACGTTTTCATGCCTTCCTTGCCGGTCAGGTACGAAATCAGCTCCCAGGAAGCTTCTTTTTTCTTGGACGCTTTGTTCATGACGTAAGCGACCGTGAAGGCCATCGTGCCTTTCTTGCCGTTCACCGTCGGCAGCTCGGCGGTGGCGTATTGAAGATCCTTATAGTTGTTGTTCAGGAACGGAATCGCCCAGTTGCCTTCGAAGACGATGGACGCTTTGCCTTGGCCGAACATCTCGCCGCCCCAGCCTGCGCCGACTTCCTTCGGCTCGCCGGACGATTTGTCCTTGTTATGCAGGTCGACGACGAGCTGCAGCCCTTTGAGCGCTTCCGGGGAAGCGAAGGCGGCGTTGCCTTTGTCGTCGGACACTTTGCCGCCGAACGCCTGCGCCATGAACATTTGCCGCGCCAGCTCGGGAGCGACGCCGAAGCCGAAGCGGACGGTTTTGCCGCCTTCGGTTTTGGTCAGCTTTTTCGCGGCCTCCTGCAGCTCTTCCCACGTCGCCGGCGGCTTGGCAATGCCCGCCTCTTCGAAATGCTTCTTGTTATAGAACATGGCGAGCGTCGAGGAGTCTTTCGGGAAGCCGTACGTTTTGCCGCCGACCTTGAACGCGTTCAGCAGCGGCTCTTCGAAGTCGGCTACGTCGAATTCGGGCTTCACGTAGCCGTCGAGCGGCTCGATCACGCCTTTCTCGATCAGGGCCGGAGCTTCGAACGCGTCCAGATAAAATACGTCCGGGCCTTCGCCGCCGATGAGCCGCGTCTTGATGACGTCCATGTACTGGTCGGCGATCACTTCGTATTTGACTTTGACGTTCGGATGCTTGCTTTCGAACTCTTGAATCGTCTGCTTGAGCAGATCCTGCTCTTCCGGCGTCGATCCCCAGCCGGCCAGCGTCACGGTGACGGGCTCGCCGCCTTTCGGCGCATCGCCGGCCGGGGCCGGCTTGGCTTCTTCTTTGGCGCAGCCCGCCAGCACCATGCCGGAAGCCAAACCTACGGAGAGAATGACGGATAGCGACTTTTTCATTGCACAACACCCTCCTCTAATGGTTGAATAAGAACTTGATATCCCGTATGATTTTCCAAAATGTCCACTTGATACGGCGCGTCGCCGCCTCCGTTTCTGCGGACCCGCACGTGCAGCGTTCCTTGACCGATGCGCAGGTTCGCCACTTCCAGCTCGTTCATGCCGGGGAGCAGCAGCGGCCGCAGCTCGACCGTCGCGGTCAGCGCATTCGGACGGAGGCCCAGCATCGTCTGGACGAACGTCAGCGGCGTGCCCGCGGCCCATGCCTGCGGCGAGCAGGCGACCGGATAAGGCACCGGATACCCGAGCTCTTCGGTATAGCCGCAGAACAGCTCGGGCAGTCTGGCATATTCGAAGCCTTCCGCCGCTTTCAGCAGCCCCTGCATGACCTTCAACGCTTCCGCCTCGAAGCCGCCGAGACTAAGTCCGAGCAGGCAAAGGGAATTGTCGTGCGGCCACACGCTGCCGTTATGGTAGCTCATCGGGTTGTACCCGGAGGAGCCGGTGCTCATCGTGCGGATGCCGTACCCGCCGAACATGTCGTCCGCGACGAGCCGCGACGCGACGGCGCGGGCCCGCTCCGGCGACGCGATGCCGGACATCAGAATATGCCCGGTATTCGAGGTCACCGACTGCACCTGCCGTTTGTCCCGGTCCAGCGCAATGGCGTAATACTGCTCGTCTTCCATCCAGAAGGCCTGCTCGAACCGCTCCCGGAGCACGGCCGCTTCATGTTCCAGACGGTCGGCATCCCCGCTGCGGCCGAGGGTACGGAAGATCGGAGCCAGGCGCGTTTTTGCCTGATATACGTACCCCTGCACTTCGACGAGCGCAATCGGCGCTTGGCCGTAATCCCCGCTGCGGTGGACGACGGAGTCGGCCGAATCCTTCCAGCCTTGGTTGGCGATGCCTTTGGAGGACTCCTGGAAATATTCCACGAAGCCGTCGCCATCCCGGTCGCCGTAACGCTCGATCCAGGCGAGCGCCGCTTCGAGGTTCGGCATCAGCTGCTCAATCAGGGCAAGGTCGCTCGTCCAGTGGTAGTATTCCGCGGCCAGCAGCAGGAAGAGCGGCGTCGCGTCAATCGTTCCGTAATACGGGGTGAACGGCACCATCCCGGCGCCCGCCAGCTCGCCGTAGCGGATTTCGTGCATGATTTTGCCCGGCGTTTCGTCGCGCCAAGGATCTTCGCGCTGCCCTTGGTAAGCGGCCATCGTGAGCAGGGTGCCTTTCGCCGCCTCCGGGTTCAGCGAAAGCATCTGCAGCGCGGCGATCAGGCTGTCGCGGCCGAACGGGACCGAGTACCACGGAAGCCCGGCGACCGGGAACGGGCCGTAGCCGACATCGGTCAGCAGCACGCGCAGGTCCTGAACCCCCCGGTGAAACAGCTTGTCGAACGCGGCGTTGTCGCTGCGGACGGCGGTCGATCCGGCGTTCCAGCCGGCATAGCTCGCTTCGAGCTTCGCCTTCGCCACCTGCGGGTCGTAAAACCGGGGGCCTTCCCCGTTCACGAACGGCGCGACGAAGAACGTGATTTCCCGGCTCTCGCGGTGATCGAGACGAACCCGGAAGCCGACGGTGTTCGTCACCTCATCGATGAAGCTTTCCTGCGGCTGCCACGCGATGCGGGTTTCCCGGGCGACATGGTCCGCGCCGGCATAGCCGATCGTCAGCCCGCCGCTTTGCCTCTGCGTTCCCGTCTTATGGCCCGTCTCGCCGTGCTGAAAGCCGCGCACCGTGAACATATCGGCGAAGTCGGCGTCGGCCAGCACCGAGAAGTCGAACTCGATCGGTTTCGGATAATAGCTGGTCAGACGGAAGGTTTCGTAGAGCCCGCCTTCGTAAATAAACCGGGTGCGCTCGATCTCGACGGATTCCCTCCACAGAATCAGCTCGCCGCTGCGCTCCATATGCGGATTCGTCAGCCGGATCACGGATATGTAATTCGCATCCGCCGCGGAGGACAGAAGCACCGGCTTCTGCCCGTTAATGGCGATTTCCAGCCGGCTCAGAAACCGGGTATCCTTGGTATAAAGCCCGAAGCCGGACGGATGACCTTGCGGAATATCGCCGTTCTTGTCGGTGTAGAGAAATAGATCGTTTTCTTTGATGATTCGATAATCCAATGCGGTCACCTCACTGTATAAAGGTTATCCGAAACGTTTCGGAAAACGGCTAAAAAAATATTTCTTCCTTGCAAAAGAAAGGGAAAACCTCTTTCCAAAACGTTTTGGATACGATATACTTGATTATATTGCAAGCTGTAAGCATTTACAACTGCTTTTTTTAGCAAATATTTTTTTGCGGCTGCCAACAAGATAAAAATATAGATTGAAAACGTTTCGGAGGAGAGAACATGGTTACGATCAAAGATATCGCCAAGGCGGCCGGGGTATCCGTCACGACCGTATCGCGGGCGTTGAACGGATACGACGACGTCAATGAAGATACGCGCCAGAAAATCAAGGATATTGCGCAAGGGCTCGGGTACAGCCCGAATATGGCTGCCCGCTCGCTGATCTCGAAGAAAACGAAGACGCTCGGTCTGCTGCTGTCCAACGTGACGCGGGCCAGCTCGAAGGACAATATCGCCTTTGAAATTTTGTGCGGCATGAACGACCGGGCGGGCGAGCTCGATTACGACCTCGTGCTGTTCAGCACGACGCCGCAAAAGCAAAAAATCAAATCGTACAAAACGCTGTGTCAGGAGCGCGGCGTGGACGGCGTCATTATTATGGGCATCCGCTTGGACGACGCCTACTTGAAGGAAGTCGTTTCCTCGCAAATTCCTTGCGTGCTTATCGACATTCCGCTGGAGGGGCCGAACGTCGGGTATGTGACCTCCGATAACGTCGGCGGCGCGTACCGTGCCGTCAGCTATTTGCTGGAAGCGGGTCACCGCAAAATCGGCGTTGTCAACGGCCATTCCCAGGCGGACGTCAGCGTGCAGCGTCTGAAAGGGTACAAGCAGGCGCTTGAGCGCTTCGGCATCCCGTTCGACGAGTCGCTCGTCATGGACGGCTCCTTCTCCGAAGCGGGAGCGAAAGAAGCGGTGTACAGGCTGCTTGCGCAGCAGCCGGACATCACGGCGCTGTTCTGCATCAGCGACCTGATGGCGCTCGGGGCATTGCAGGCCGTCCGCGGGCTGGGGCTTCAAGTGCCCGGACAAGTTTCCGTCGTCGGCTTCGACAATATCGATGTGACGGCGTACTGTTCGCCCGCGCTCACGACCGTCAACCAGAACAAGTACGAGATGGGGTATCAGGCCGCCCAGATGCTGATCGATCTGCTTGAAGGCCGCAAGGTGAGCCATCGGCTCGTGCTGGACACGGAGCTGATCATACGGGAAAGCGTGAGTGCGCGGTAAGGAGACCCTTTGCAGAATCAGGCGAGTGAGGCGCATGGATTAATCCTTCGCAGAATCACGCAAACGAATCTCGATAGCTTAATCCTTCGCAGAATCAGGACGGCTGGGTCAGCGGGCAGTCGGCGAAGCTCTGGATCATTAGGCGGCCTCTATTCGAGCATAGAGGAACTACGATTAGTAATGCGACGTTTTTGGACTCATCATCGAAGCATAGCGGAACAAAAAGTGACTTAACCGTGTCGAAAAATGTTCGTGCTGCCCTGGGAGGCGCGATTAGCGCATCTCAGATTCTCTATGGTTTGGGCGGGCGGCTGATTGGACAGGATAACGCATCTCAGTTCCTCTAATTTCCTACGTGTCCCGGAACCGGGAAAGCTCCACAATTCACGCAGCAGCTACAGCAAGAACAGAAGCGGAAAAACCTCCAAATCCACTAATCATGTGGAGACGGAGGTTCTTTTCTATACGTGAAATCCGGCTTGCGCTCATTCCTTGCCCCGTAAGTCATCCCACGAAATGGCAAAGCCTTTCCGCCAGACCACGACATTCAGCACGACCAGCAGCGCCATATACGCGTAGACCCCGCCGGTAACGAGCGTGCTGGCCAGATGAACGCCGGCGAACAACGCGAGGAGCAGCAGAAGCGGAATGATGATGAGGCTGTCATTTTGCTTCACCGCCTCGAAGGACTCCGAGAACGGCAGCGCCTTGCGGAAAACAAGGAAGCAAAGGACCGCGTACAGCAGCACGCTCAAAGCGACGACGATTAAATCCGGAACGATTCGCGTCCCGAACAGCGCGATAAAAATAACGCTCTCCAGCAGGTACACCGGCATAAACAGCCGGACGAGGAACGCTTTGATCGTCCCCCGGAAAATCGGCGCCGGGCTTGGCAGCGGCATCGTTTTGTAGAGCCACGAGCCCTTGTGCTTGCCGGAATACCGAAGCATCATGATGACGGTCGGAATGAGCAGCGCGCAGAAATATATGTTCAAATACCACTTGCTCGCCGCGATCTCGCCGAAGGACTGGTTCCGCAGCACGTTGAAAAAGAAAATGAACGGGAACACGATCGAGAAGCCCAGCGAAGGGTACACCTTGAGCTTGAACTCCCTTTCGTTGCCCATCATCAGCGATCCGAACCGGAAAAACGTGCGCTCTTCCCGGCCGGAGCAAACAAACCTGGAAACGACATCCAGCCATCGGCTGTGCTCCCTGCTTTTTTTCGCGCTGTCGTTCGCCAGCTTCTGCAAGCTGCGCTCGAAGAAGGGCACCAGTCTCGTATAGAGCAGAATCGAAACGATCGGCGTGACGAACGCCAGCAGCGAAAAGACGATGAAATGCGGAGCCGCCTGACCGCGCAAGAGCCATTCGTACGTTGCACCGAACCACAAGGGAGGAATAAACGCCTGCCACCATCTCGGCTCGAACACGACCTGAAGCTGCATAAGGTCGAACGACCGTCCGATGAATTGATAGCCGACGGTAATCGCGACGGACAGCATGATTTGCACGTTATTGATCATGTCCTTCAGCTTTTCCCCGTCGAAAAACTTCAGAATCAGCATATACAAAAAGGCCGTCAGAACAACAATCAGCACGTCCGTCAGTACAATTTCGACCACAAACAGCAGAAAAAACAACACGCCATGCTTGGCAAATGCCGCAATCATCGGCGCAGCGCAGAGCGCCCCGGTCAAAAAGAACAAATAAATCAAAATATGCAGCGTCTTCGCCATGCCGACCGTCCGCCGGTTGACCGGCTTCGAGGCGATAATATTCCGGTCCCGGATATCGAGCAGAACGGTAGAAAAGTCGGAGATCAAGGAAGTCATGACCAGGAACATCAGCAGGCCGAACACAAAGCTCATCTGGAACATATAGTTGTCGCCCATCACGACGAAGGGAACCGTGACCAGCCCCATCAAAGCGTACAAGCCGAGGGACTTCGCGAAAATGTTCTGATCGCCCGCCCCGCTTCTCTTGCCGCTCTGGTTGAAAATGGTGGGCATCCGCCGTCCGTCGATCGTCAGCTTGATCTGCAAAATTTTGCGCATCATCGGGTAGTCGACGCCCAGCCTCTCGAACAGGGCCTGGAACCGGTCCAGCACCTTAAGCGATACGAATTCCCTCATCGCCTACACCTCTTGCACGACGGAGACGAATCGTTCCGCAATCGCTTTATGCTCATGGAAGCCCGTCAACCGGTTGAAGATCTCTTCGAGCGATCCTTCCCGGCTCTGCGCCTTCAGCTCGTCGAAGCTTCCGTCCGCCACGATCTCCCCGCCGTCTAGCAGCACGATGCGGTTGCTGATCTTTTCGACCACATCCATGATGTGCGAGGAATAGAAGATCGTTTTGCCCTGCGCGGCCAGCTGCGCCAAAATTTCTTTCACCACCATGACGCTGTTGGCATCCAGCCCGCTTAAGGGCTCGTCCAAAAACAAAATGTCCGGGTTGTGCAGCAGGCTGGAGATAAGCAGCACCTTTTGGCGCATGCCTTTGGAATACGAGACGATCCGCGCGTTATACGTCTCCTCCAGCCCGAACAGGTCGATCAGCCGCTTGGCTTTCCATTCCGCCTGTTCGTCCTCCATTCCATACAGATTGCCGATGAAGGTCAAATACTCCTTGGCCGTCAGAGCGTCGTACACCTCGGCCGTTTCGGGCACATACCCGATCCGCTGTTTATAGTCCACGCTGTCGTCCGAAATGTCTTTGCCGAAAATGCGGATTTCTCCGGTGTAGCCCTCTACGAGGCCGAGCATCGTTTTGATCGTGGTGCTCTTGCCCGCGCCGTTCGGTCCGATATACCCGATGATTTGTCCCGGATACACGTCAAGATCGATTCCTCTGAGTACGTAGCGGTCCCCATACCTCATTCGCAAGCCGCGAATGGACAGGATCGCTTCTCTTGCGGTTTCCATCGGCACACCTCTCGTCCCACAACTGAAAATAAAAAAGCATGGCCGCTTCCAGGCTTCGGCCGGTTCGGTCATGCAACCTCATTGTATGATACGGTCCGTTTCAAGTCAATCGAAAGAGGGGCTTATGATAAGATGGTTATTGCCAATACGGTGCAAAGGGGGAGAAGCATGAACTGGCAGGAGCATCATCTGAAAAACGCCAAGCGGTGCTGGACGCTCGGCATCGTCACGATCGTCGGAGCGGCAGGGTTCGGGTTGCTGGATTTGCATTTTCATTGGGCGAAAGACATGGCCGGGCGCATCATGTTTATGGCGGAATGCTCGCTGTTTGGGCTGTTGTTCCTCGGCATAGGTTTCGCGCAAAAGCGCAAAGCCGCCATGAAGCCCGGAGCTGCCGGGCTGACGAAGACAGGAGAAGAGGGGCTGCGCACTTTTCCGCATTCGGAAATGATGCTCAAGAAAGCAGCGTCGCTGCATCCGGTTTTGCGCTATTTTTCCGTGGACGGAGAGGTGCTGCTGGAATTCAGGGAGACCGGCGGCAGGCTGCTGTTGCTGGCCGAGCTTCTGGGGCTGCGCCGCTTTATGAGCCGAAGCTTCGTGCTGACGGACCGGCTTGGACGGCCCTGGGTGATCTACAGGCAAAAGGCGGGCATCAACCCGCCGATTGAAGCTTTTCTCCCCGACGGCTCGAAGCTTGCCGTCTATAAAGAAGGCATGCTGAAGGCGCAAATCGCAGTAAGCGACCAGAATGGCACGACGATCGGATGGGTCAACAAGGACGATTTGCTTGGAACGACGTTTCACATTACTGACGGTAGCGGGCAGCAGATCATCCGGTTTTTCAACGGCGGCCTGCCATCGCGCAACTTCGATTATTTTACGAGCGGAGACGATTTGATTAACATTTCGGGCGGCTTGGCCTCGGATGAGCGTCTCTATCTCCGGTTCATCGGCTTGCCCGCATTCATCAAAATTTGGTATGGCAAGTAGCCGCCATAAAATGTGCCTTTCCCCGTATTTACCTGCCCATCCCGTACCGGCGAATTGGACATAGAATAAGGCATACCCGCTGGTTTGTAACGGGATTTTCCTCAAGGCGGTGGTTTATTCGATGGATTGGGAATATCATCCTGTGCGGTTTGCCGCGGATCACGCCCCCGAGCTGCCGTTAACCTATATGACGAACGGCGCATGGTCCGGCCACCGCCGTTTCGCTTACGATCTTGTGCGCTTTGCCAAGCCGCGCCTGATTGCGGAGCTCGGCACGCTTTACGGTACCTCCTTTTTCAGCTTTTGCCAGGCGGTCAAGGACGGGAATTTGCCCGCCCGCTGCTTCGCCGTCGATACGTGGCAGGGCGATCCGCATACCGGTTATTATGGCGGCGACCATATCTATGAGGCCGTCCAAACCGTGACGCTCCGGGAATTTCCGGGCATCGGCTATCTGGTTCGCAGCAATTTCGACCAGGCCCTTGCCGGTTTTCCCGACGGCTCGGTCGATTTGCTGCACATTGACGGCTACCATACGTATGAAGCGGTGCTGCACGACTATACGACATGGTACCCGAAGCTGGCGGAGAACGGCATCGTCTTGTTTCACGATATCGTGGTCAGGCTGGGCGATTTCGGCGTGTACCGTTTGTGGGAAAGGCTCAGCGAACACCCGCATCTCGAATTTCCCCACTCCAACGGTCTCGGCGTCCTCTTCCCGAAGGGGTGTCCGCCGGCATTCCGGGCGGTGCTGGAGCATAAGGATGAGCTTGTCGCGCATTATATCCACGGGACCTGATGAGCCGGGATTCGCATTTTGATGAGGAATGGGAGGTGAGAAAAGATGTATGCAATCCCCGATCAAGTCTACAACAAAACCATCGATTGGGTGATGGACTGCACGGCCTTCGACCGAAGCCTCATGCCGGAATTTTACAAGACGATCTATCCCGGGGAGACGCTTCATCTTGAGGCCCCTGGCGGATTCGATCCTCCGCGCTGGGCGAGCGAGTGTCATTTCGATCCGGCCTTCGTGGCCGTCGTCCCGAACGGGCGCGTCATGACCGGGAACGGCTACGTGGTCACCCCGAACAACAAGCGGCTGCTCGATGTGGAGCTGTATTGCCCGGATCATGACGGAAGGCTGCTGCCGCCTCCGGTATACGTGGCGGAAACGGTGGCTACCTTGATCTGGGGATGGAATATGCCCGAGAAAGGCATTTTTACCCAAGCCGTGTACGGTCATTGGTTTTACGATATCCTGCCGCGCATTCATTTGCTCGAGCAAAGCGGCATCCCGATCGACAAATACTTGATTGGCATGCTGCATCATCCGTTTCAATACGAGTCGCTCAGCATGCTCGGCTTTCCGATGCAGAAGCTGATTCAGGTCGACCGCAGCGATTTTCACCTGATGGCCAGCAAGCTGGTCGTGCCTGCGGTTCCCTTGATGGTTGGCAAAAGTCCGCGGTGGGCATACCAGTTTCTCCGCCAGCGGCTGGGAAACGGACAGCCGGCCGGGCAGGCCGGCGGGTATGAACGGATCTACGTCAGCCGGCAGGACGCGGCGGCGAGGTTTGTCGTCAACGAGGACGAAGTGATGAGCGTTCTGAGGGGGAAAGGGTTTACGAAGATTGTTCCGACGCCGCTGACGATGCAGGAAAAGATCGCGATCTACTCCTCCGCCAGCGTGGTTGTCGCTCCGTTCGGCAGCAGCAACATCAACATCACCTTCTGCAATCCCGGAGCGAAGCTTATCGAGCTGTCGCCGCGTACGGTCGTGGACAACTATTTCTGGAAAATATGCGGCCATGCCGGCGTCGATTATTACGAAGTCGTGTGCGACATCGAATACCCGCCCAAGCCCGCGGTAGGCGCCGACAATATCGTCGTCGATATCGACAAGCTGCTGAACGTGCTCAAGCTGGCCGGGCTCTGACCCGCAAGCGGCTAGCCGACCGTATCGCAATAGCGGAAAAAAGCATCCATGTCGGTCGACAGCAGCAAGGGGACGGCCCGTTCGATTTGGTCCAGCGGCCAGTTCCACCATTCGATGCGGAGCAAGCGCTGAATCGTCGCTTCGGGAAACCGGTACTTAATAACCTTGGCCGGGTTTCCCGCCACGATAGCATAGGGAGGAACGTCCTTGCTGACAACGGCGCCCGCTCCGACGACCGCTCCGTGCCCGACCGTAACCCCCGACAAAATCGTCGCTCCCGAGGCAAGCCATACGTCGTGCCCGATCGTTACATTTCCTTTGCTCTTCGGATGGCCCGTAATGAAGGAGTACTTGGGCATCAAGGAGTTGAACGGGTACGTCGTCACCCAATCGGGCCGATGCTCTCCACCGAGAAAAATCGTCACTTTGTCCGCAATGGAGCAAAACTTGCCGATGATCAGGATGCTGCTCTCGCCCCAAGACCGGATATCCGGATGGCCGTAGGTGAACTCCCCGATATAAATTTTGTTCTCTACCGTTCTCGAAGGCAGTTGAGTTCGCAGCGACTCGATCGGAGATTGGCTATCCATCGCTCAGGCACCTCCTTCCGGGTCGTGATATGCTAGGATATTCATTCTCCGCGGCCCTTGGCACACCGGAGGAGCTTATTTGGGCGAGTCTTCCCCCGGTTTGCCGCCGCTGCCGTTTCCGTTAAACAGCGCCTCTGTCAGTGTCCGCAGCTTATCCATCAGCTTGCCGTAGCCGAAGCCGACGAGAAACGCGATGCCGATCTTCGCTTCCATCGAGGCGCCCGTCTGGAGCAGCATAATGCCGCTCTTGAACAAGACTATCGTCATCATGGCCGCCCCGGCGCACTTGATCGGACGAAGCAGGTACCACCAGTACCAGCGCGGAGTCATGCTGTCGTAATATTCGAAGAACAAGCGCATTCCGTACATGGTGCCTCCGATCGCTCCGGCAAGCGCATAGTAAGCGTACTCCGCGACGGGGGGAAGAAGCTTGACTCCAAGCCAATGCGTGACGCTGCCGCTGCGGATGGCGCCCGTCATCCAGAAGCTCCCGACGAACCAAATCAGCAAATAAACGAGCACTCCGAGCTTGAACCCATGTTCCCGGGTCATCATGGCTCCCGCCCCTTTCGCTTGCAACTTCTTCTAGTTCAACCTATGCGCTGTCCCGGAAAATGATGAAATGCGGGGATCGGATAGAAACATTATCCAGTTCCGGTGCGTCTAATGAATGGGGGAGAACGGGCCCTTGCCGCCTTTTCCCATCATACAGACGGAGTTGAATTATCGTAATGAACACGCCTTATGTTTCAAGAAAGCAATGGCTGGAAAGCCGGGAGCAGGAAAAGGGGTCATTGCTTTTCTACTCGGTGCTCGGATTCGTCCTTTTGTTTCTGTTCATCGCCCCGTTTCACCAGGGATTGTTTCTGATGTTTTCCTACGAAGCCAAGCCGGGGAACAACATCTTCTACAACTTCCCGCTGTACAGCTCCTACATTTTTGTTTACATCGCCTTGTTTCTGACTTCGCTGTTTTTGATGACTTCGTTTAAAGCGACCGGCAAGCGGGACATGCTGGTGCTGGCGGTATGGCTTATTCCGCTCGCTTATCTCATACCCGTGCTGACCCGTCCGGCATCCCTGTACCTGGCCCTTCAAGGATTGTATGCCGAGATCATGTATGCGGCGTTTTTTGTGATCAGCTGGGTGCTGGCCCGGAACAAGAAAGGGGCGGCTCTCGTTCAGTACGGCATTCTGTATTCGGGGTACGCGCTCGTCATCTATGGGCTGCTGGTCTGGTATGGCAACATTCAGGCTCCAGGCGTCATCATAGCCGACAGCAACGGCATGCGCTTAACGTCTTCCTTTACTTACGCCAACTCTTATGCCGCCTATCTGATTGCCATCATCCTGGGCGCGCTGTATATGATCGCATCTTCCTCCAAATGGGCCGCAGCCGCAGGAAACGCCTTGATTTTGGCGCCGGCTTTGCTGTCGCTCATCCTGACCTTGTCCCGCGGCGGTCTCGTGCTGCTTCCGGTCGTGCTGCTCGCGCTGCTGCCTTTCATCCGCTTGTCCGGGCAAATCGTCATGATTCTCAATCTGGGCGTAGCGGCGGCGGCCGCCTTCATCCTGTCCGGGCCCAGTACGCGGATCGGAGCGGAATTGTTCAAGACCTCGAACGCAGCGCTGTCCGCGCAGGCTTGGCTTCAATTGGCGGCCGGGTCGGTTGTGGTAGCGCTGCTGTCGGCGGTCATTCACAAATACGTGCCTCCGGCGGTCGGGAAGCTGGAGGAAAAGTTCAAGCTTCGGTATGCCCGGCTCTGGTTCCCGCTGGTGATCGTGCTGGTCGGCGGCATCGGCATTGCGGTCGTGCTGAACAGCCAGTGGGTGCTGAACCTGCTGCCGGAGAACCTGCAGCAGCGGATTGCCAGCATCAACTTCCAGCAGCACAGCGTGCAGGAGCGGGGGTATTTTTATAAAGATGCGATGCAAATCGTAAACGAAGCGCCGTTGTTCGGGAAGGGCGGCGGGGCATGGGCCGCGCTGTATCAATCGCACCAAAGCTACGGCTATGCTTCGAACCAGGCTCATAACTTTTTGTTCCAGACCTTGACGGATATCGGTTGGGTCGGCGCGCTGCTGCTGTTCGCTTTTATCGGCTGCATCGCGTACTTTTACGTGCGTCATTATATCAAGCAGCATGAGACGGAAGACGGAAGGCGTCATTTCGTTTATTTCATCGTGCTGGCGTCCATCCTTGCCCACAGCTTCATGGACTTCGATTTAAGCTACGGTTACTTGTCCGCGCTTGTCTTTATAAGCTTGGGAGGACTGCTGGCGGGCGCTGCCCTGCCGGGAAATAAGGATCAAGAGCTGCCGATCGCATCGGGAAAAGCGAAATGGATTTACCCGGGGTTCATCCTGCTGCTGAGCTTGTGCATGCTAGTCGTATCGATTCGACTGCTGAAAGCGAACACCGAAGCGGGCAAGGCGTATCACGAGCTTTCGCAGGAGTCCGTCCAATTGGAAAAGTTTATCGGCTTCATCGATAACGCCATGGAGCTTCATTCGACCAATGCGGATTATGCGCTGCTGAAGATTCGGATCCTGAACGACGTGTACAATCAGACGAAGGACAAGCAGTATCTGCAGGAAGCGCAGCAGCTCGCCGCCCGGTTTATGGAAAACGAGCCTAATGCGCACGGCATCCACGAGAACCGGTACCAATGGGCGGTGCAGGACAATGCCCAGCAGGCGCTGGCGATTGCGAGCGAGTCGATCCCGAAATACCCGTGGGATATGATGTGGTACGAACGGGCGATGGTGCTTTCGTACGAGCTGGGATACGCTGCGGGAGAGGCGAATAAAACGGCGGAACGAGATGCGTATTATCAAAAAGCCGTCGGCATTTATCAGCACGTGCAGGAAAAACGGGAGTCGCTGAAATCAATCCCGTCTTCGATCAGCGTGCCTCCTTTCGAGATCTCGAAACCGATGTTGTTGGTGTTGGGGAGAATTTCCTACGACCAAGGCAAGTATGCCGAAGCGGCGGACATCCTGCGGCCGGCCTTGTCGGACAACATGGATTCCTCAGTGCATCGGTATATCGCGCGCTGGTACGTGGCGTCGCTGCAGAAGCAGGGCAAGACGGATCAGGCGTGGGTGGACAAGCTGGTCGCCAAAGATCCGAACGAAGCCGAGGAGCTCAAGAAGCTGGCGGGAGCCTAAGGCAGCCGGTCCGCGCCGGAGCACTTAAGGGGAGAGGAGCCGTGGCGGCATGGAAGACTCGCGGCAGAACGCTGCGCCGGGAGAGGAGCGATGGCGGGAGAAAGCCGGCTGGGAGCGGGGGGAGCCGTTCGTACGCTTAAGTCTGGCGGAGCTGAACGGGCTGCTGGAGCCGGCGTTCCCCGGAAGGTCCGTCGAATTCGCGCAAACGCTCGGCGCAGGGCTGAGCAATTCGAATTATAAAATCCGCATGCGCGGGGAAGATCGGTCCTATGTGCTCCGCATTTATCGGGACGATGCGGACGTGCTCCGCAAGGAGGAGGCTATTGCCCGGCTGGTCCGGCCCGCGGTTCCGGTTCCAGCCTTCCTCTACACGGATGCCTCATGCTCCCGCTTCCCGCGGCCTTGGGCGCTGCTTGAGTGGCATGACGGGGAGCTGCTGTCGTCCCTGCGGCTGACCGCTGCCCAAGAAGAGCTCGCTTCCGCGGCGGCAGCGCTCGGGAGAACGCTGGCGCGCGTGCATGCCTTCCCGTTTTCGGCCGCGGGTCTCTTCGGCCCGGAGCTTGAGATCCGCACGCCGATACGGCTGGACGAAGCGATGTTCGTCGGCTTCGCGGAGCAGAGCTTGATGCACGGCGAGGCCGGCCGTCTGCTCGGTCCCCGCCGGACCGAAGCGCTGTGGGCGCTATGCAAGCGTCATGGCGGGCTGCTGGAGGAGCAGCCGAAGGTGTACGCCTTGATTCATTCCGACTTTAACGGATGGAACGTGCTGCTGGCGCCGGATGGCTCCGGAGGGTATGAGGTAACGGCTGTGCTGGATTGGGAGTTTGCCTTTGCCGGTCCGCCGCTGGTGGACATCGGCAATATGCTTCGCTATGAACCGCCGGGCTCCGAGTTCGGGCGTCATTTCATTCGCGGCTACGTGCAGGAGGGCGGCGCGCTGCCCGAGCGGTGGGAGCTGAAGTCCAGGCTGGCCGATCTGATCGCGCTGCTCGATCTGCTGAACGGGGCGGCGGATGCGCCGAACCGGGCCGCCGATCTCGTGCGGTTAATTGACCGCTTGTTGGCGGAGTGGGCATAGAGTACGTTTTCGTGTATGGCGGCTCGGCCGATCGGACACACTACGGGCGAATCCCAATTCCCGGAAGGAGGCGTCCCAATGTCCCGAGACAATGCCAACAACAACGGCAAAAAGTCGCAGCCCGGCAACAACCGAGACTCGGAAGTGGCAGAGTCCAAAACGAAAAAATAACGGGAATTCGCAGCCAGCCGTTCGCGGCTGGTTTTTTTGGGTTTATTTCGGTATACATCATTTGGTAAAATGGAGCGTAAACCGTTATACTGGGAACGTAGGACAACCTTTCATTTTTGGAGGAATCTTAATGAGCACATTTGCCCAAAAACTGGAGAAATATGCAACGCTGGCCGTTCGGGTAGGCGCCAATGTACAGCAGGGACAAACGGTGGTCGTAATGGCCCCGGTCGCCGCCGCGGAGCTGGTCCGGCTTGTCGCCGTCAAGGCTTATGAGGCCGGCGCGAAGAATGTCATGGTGGAGTGGAACGACGAGGAACTGACGCGGATCAAATACAAGATGGCGCCGATGGAAGCGTTTCACGAATTTCCGATGTGGAAGGCGCAAGGCCTTCAGGAGCTGGCGGAGAACGATGCGGCCTTTATTCAATTTTACGGGCCGAATCCGGACCTGCTCAAGGACGTCGACCCGGAGCGGGTCTCTACGGCGAACAAGACAGCTTCTACCGCGTTGAAAGGGTACCGCAGCCAGCTGATGGCGCACCGCGCGTCCTGGACGCTGATGGCTTACGCCACCCCGGAATGGGCTGTGAAAATATTTCCCGATCTCTCGCCGGAGGCCGCTCTCGATGCTCTGTGGGAGCGTATTTTTGAAGCGACCCGCGTGAACGCGGACGACCCCGTCGAGGCCTGGAAGGAGCATAATGCCCGCCTGGCCCGGACCGTGAGCTACTTGAACGAGAAACGGTACAAGCAGCTCGTCTACGAAGCATCGGGCACGAGCCTGACCGTGGACCTGCCGGAGAAGCACGTCTGGCTCGGCGGCGCGAAAGAGAACGCCAAGGGCATCCTCTTCAACCCGAACCTGCCGACGGAGGAAGTATTTACGATGCCCCGGCAGGACGGCGTCAACGGCGTGGTCCGCAGCACGAAGCCGCTTAATCACGGAGGCCAGCTTATCGACGGGTTCAGCCTGACGTTCAAGGACGGCAAAGTCGTCGATTTCTCGGCGGATCAAGGCTACGAGATGCTGAAGCGGCTGCTTGACACGGACGAGGGAGCGCGCAAGCTTGGCGAAGTCGCCTTGGTTCCGCACGAATCGCCGATCTCGAATACGAATCTGATCTTCTACAACACGCTGTTCGACGAGAACGCATCGAGCCATCTGGCCCTCGGGCAAGCGTATCCGGTCAATCTGGACGGCGGCACGGAGATGAAGGAAGAGGAGCTGTCCCAACACGGGGCGAACAGCAGTCTCGTGCACGTCGATTTCATGATCGGCTCGGCCGACATGAACATCGACGGGATTACGCAGGACGGCGTACGGGAGCCGGTATTCCGCGCCGGCAACTGGGCGCTGCCCGTCTAAAACGGAAAACGGAGCAAGGCGCCGAGGCGCTTCGCTCCGTTTTTGTATGCAGTGGATAGACTTTACGTTTGGTTTTTTTGCATGGAGTAGCATTTGCGGCATACCGGCAAATAGCTTTCGTTGCCGCCGATGTGAATCTGCGCGCCCTCAAATACCGGCTTGCCGTCGGCAAGGCGCATATTCATCGTCGCTTTGCGGTCGCAGTACCAGCAGACCGTCTTGATCTCTTCGATTTTGTCCGCCAGCGCAAACAGATGATAGCTGCCCTCGAACAGCTGGCCGAGAAAATCCGCCCGCAGCCCGTACGCGATGACGGGAATGCCGAGCGTATCCGCGATTTCCGTGAGCTGCAGCACCTGCTGCTTGTTCAGAAACTGCGCTTCGTCGATCAGAATGCAGTTCGGCCGCTCGGCCGCCGCCATTCCGATCATGTCGAGGCTATCGTCAATGACGATGCCGTCCTTCTTCATCCCGATGCGGGAAGCGACGACGCCCACGCCGTCCCGGTCATCCACCGCAGGGGTGAAGAGCAGCACTTTCTTGCCTTGCTCCTCGTAATTGTGTGCGACGCGCAGTACTTCGATCGACTTGCCGCTGTTCATCGTTCCGTAACGAAAATATAGCTTGGCCACGCCTCTAGTCCGCCTCTCCCTGAGAAATCACGAAGTTTATCATAGCATAAGTTGAAGGGGAGGTACAGGTTATCCCTTTATGCTGGTTAAATATGGTACAATGAGGGCTACAAAGCTTGGAGAAGCGGTGATCTTGATGAAAAGCACAGGAAGCCATGTTCGGAAATTAGCGCCGGGGCTTGAAAAAACGGCGCGGCTTTCCCCTCCGCCAGAGCCTCTTTCTGCGCAGCGCCCGGGCAGCGCTAACACGGCGCGGCAGCTTGCTTCGGCTCCCGCCTTCGTCGCGCAGATGCAGCGGCGTTGTGGAAATCAGGCGACGATCCGTTATTTGACCGGTTCCCGGCCTACCCATGACCATCCGCCGGTCCAATGCAAAATCAACATTTCCCCGATGATCATCACCTTGGACGACGAGTTCACAGAGCGCATTGCCGAGTATAACGAATTAGCAGAGGATGCCCCTCTTTCCACTAAAATCAACACGCTCTCCGAAATTGAACGGGCCTGCTTTCGTTGGTTTATGAATCGGCAATCGGACGATCTCGAAGAAGACCCGGAAGCCCCCCCTATGAGAACGCTCATGGACCTGCTTCACGGCGAACGGCATGCTTTGGTTCAGCAATCGGTGACGGGCGGCCATGCTGCAGCCGAAGACAGCGATCTCCCCATTGCCGGATTTGATCGGCTCGACGAGGAAGCCCAACGAAAGGTGCGCGGGATGTGGGGCAAGTTAATCCAAGACCGCGGAAGTGTCCGCATCGTGGAGAAGGAGGGCCACGGAGGCTTTAGGATGCGCATGCTCACGGAATTCTCGCGAATGCTGGAAAGCCATTTCGGCCGGGGGTTGCTGGAACGAATCAACGAATCGGATAAAAAAATTGAAATTTCCCCTTTTTCCGTTGCCAAAGACGTTGGAGCATCTGCGGCCGCCTCGCCGGCAGGCGATCATACGGAACAGGCCAAGCTGAAGAGGCTGTCCGGACAGCCGAAAGACAGGGACAAGTACAAGGAGATCAGGCTTGACGGCTTGACCAAGCAGGAGCGGATTTCCGCTCTGGACAATATGCGGCGGGAAAGGCCGGATCAGGTGGGCGTGAAGCTGATTTTGCAAGGGAAGCCTGAGCAGTACTATGCTTTCGGCCAAGGTACCGATGTGAAGGTGACGATGCCGTCCGACTTAAAGGAATCTTCTTATTACTACGGGAATCGGCTCATCGATACCGGGGGAAAGGAGCTGATTGCTCCCGCGTTCTCCACGTTAACTCACGAGCTCGGTCATGCTTTTCATATGCAGCAGGGCACGAAAACGGATAGCGCAAGCGAGTTAATGGAATATATCGACGATCAGGATCATTTGGAAGCATGGTCCAATATGGAGGAGTACATTAATATCCAGGGAACGGAAAACCCGTTTCGAAGCGAGTACGGATTGGGCGAGAGGCACGGACATGAGAATATCCCGCTATTGATCATGAACAAGCTGCAAGGGCGGCTTTTGGAAGCGTGTCGATGGTTGGATGGGAAAACCGATCTTGACAGCCAATACAAGCAAGAGATGGAAAGCGAACTCACGAAATTGTCCGCCTTTGTCTATGCGAATTGGACAGACGAGCATAACTTAAAACAGGCTAAGCAAAACGTCGGCAATCTCCCCCGGCGATTGGAGCAAATGTACGCAGTAGCGTTGGAACGGCAGCAGCTGGACCGGATCGCATCGGACGAAGAGTCGAGGGGAATACGCCGCTCTGCCCCGATCCCCATCCCCGGGTCTGATGAAACGGAGCAGGACTCCTTTCGCCCTGGCGGGCTGATGGACAGCAATATGGAACGCTATGCCGAGCAATTGGAAAGGCAAAAGCAGCTGCACAACCTACGAGCCAAATATTACAATAAATTGGGAATATAGACCGTAAAACTGAAAAAACGGCTTATAACCGAACCTTCCCTACGCTTCCGGCTACGTTTCCCGTATGATGGGTCTTGTAGACTAACGCGAGGAGGAAACGCTTTTGACGAACGCTACGAAGGTAAGATTCGAAGCCATTGATGAGGACAATTGGGAAGATTGCGTGAAGCTGGAGGTGAAGGAGGAGCAGCGGAAGATGGTGGCTCCCAACTGGTATTCGATTATTCAAGCCGCCTACGATAAATCGTACACGCCGCTCTCCATTTATCATGAAGATACGATGGTCGGCTTTTTCATGTACGGCAAGGACCCGGAAGACGGGCTGTACTGGATCGTGCGGCTGATGATCGACAAAAAGTTTCAAGGCCGGGGCTACGGCGAGGCTGCGATCCGGCTGGGACTGGAGCTGATCATGCGTCAGGAGGATTGCTCTCCCGAGATCGTCATCAGCTATAAGCCGGACAATGAGGCGGCCGGGAAGCTGTACGAGCGCGTAGGCTTTGTGACGACCGGCCGGATCATCGATGGGGAAACGGAAGCGAGATACAAGGTTTTGAGCTGAGCACAGCGAACGCTCGCGTGAACAAAAAGGCTCCCTTATCGTCAGATAAAGGAGCCTTTGCTTGCGGCCGGTTCTTGCATGCTTTAAATCGGTAACGTTACCGTCACGGTCGTTCCCACACCGGCTTCGCTTGCGATGGCCATGCGGCCTTTGTGCTCGGTGACGATTTTTTGGCTCACCATCAGACCGAGTCCCGAGCCGTTTTCTTTCGTCGTATAGAAGGGCTCGCTGATCCGCTGAAGCAGCTCGGCGGGAATGCCGTCGCCCTCGTCCCGGAAGGCGATCGCCAGCATGCCCGGCTCGGCCAAGGCCGCCACAATCTCCACGGTTCCGCCCAGCGGCATCGCTTCGACGGCGTTTTTCACGATATTGATGAACAGCTGCTTCAATTGGTTTTCCTCGCACCGAACCGCAGGCAGGTCCGGCTTGATCCGTGTTTTGAAACTGACGTTGTTCAGATTCGCTTGCGCTTCCAGCAGCGAGAGGACGTCGGCGAGAATGGGGCCGATCCGCTTATAATGAAAGATGGCTGCTCTTGGTTTGGCCAGCAGCAGCATTTCGCTGATGATGTGCTCGATGCGCGTCAGCTCCGACGACATGATGTCCAAGTAGTGCTCCTTGTAATGCCCGGCCGTCTTCATAAACTGCGTAAAACCTTTCAGCGAGGTCAGCGGGTTGCGGATTTCATGGGCAATGCCGGCGGCGAGCTGCCCGGCGACCGACAGCTTCTCCGAGTTGCGCAGCAGCTCCTCGGTAGCCTTGCTTTCGCTGATGTCCCGCCCAATAATGCAGATCCCGGTAATATCCTGGTCCTTGCCGACAACGGGCGAGATCGTGAGGCTCATATCGATCGGCGTGCCGTCCTTGCGCTTGCGCTTCGTTTCGAAGCTGGAGATTTGCTTGCCCTGCAGCGCTTTGCGGAACAGCAGCTCCGACTCGATCCACAGCTCCTCCGGGATGTTCGGCGGACGTTCGCCGATGAGCTCCGCTTCGCTATAGCCGAACAAGGCGATGAACGCTTTGTTCACCTTGGTCAGCCGAAGGTCCGCGTCGAGAATCGCAATGGTGTCCGCAGCATGCTCAATCATGGAATCAAGCTGCTGCTTGGTCGCGCGAAGCGTCTCCTCCTGCTCCTTATGCCGGGTAATATCCCGGATAAAGACGGACAAGCCGGGCTTGCAAGGAAAGCAGCTGACTTCCAGCCACTTTTTGACCAGTGGATAATAATCGTGATAAAAGACGGGAACCGCTTCTTCTATCGCCCTCCAGCATGCTTTGTAAAAGCCTGCTCCAAGCCACTCCGGTATCGTGCCCCGAATGCCGTGTCCGAGCGTATGCTCCCGGCTGAGCTGCAAAAGCTGCTCGGCGTTCCGATTCACATAGACGAGCTCTCCGCTTCGGTTCAGCATCATATAGGCGTCGGCAATCGTTTCGAGCATGGAGGTCATGCGGATGAGCGATTCTTGAAGCGCTCCTTCGGCCTCTTTTTGTGCGGTGATATCCTGGGTTTGCATGTATATGTAAGCTGGTCCGCCGCTGCCGTCCTTGAGCTCGACCGCATAAACGCTCATCCATAAGGTTTGTCCGTCCGCGCTTAACCAGCGCATCTCGGTTTCGTAGCGGGAGAGCTGGCCCGATACGAGCTGGCTCATATGGTGCATGCACAGGAGAAGCTCCCCGGGATGCACTAAGGTCTGAAGATTCATCCGCTCCAGTTCTTCGGTCCTGTAACCGAGCTTCTTGCCGAGCGATTCGCCGGCCATCAGCAGGTTGCAGTCCTGATCGAGCAGGAGGGAGCCGGTGTGGGGGCTGGCGAAGCTTTTCAGCGCCAGATCGACAAGCATTCGTGAAAAAGTCCCATCCGCTTTGGTTTTCAACTGCTCCGGGACGAATGGCGATGCGAGCAAATCGTTCATGAATGAGACTCCCTCCACTTTTTTAGGCTGAAAGTTAACATTCGTCAAAAATCAACACAATTCCTTTTTTTGAAGGTCCCGTTTTTTTACAAGCGGCAAAAATGGGGCGAAATGTCTACCTAATTTTTGAATTGCTATAATAAAAATGGGATGATAATATAACATATAGGGTTTCATCAGGAATTTTATAGATGACCAACCAACCTGCCATAAAGACAACGAAATCAAGGGCGAACGGCGTCGAAGGACGCAGTCGCCCTTTTCGCAGCTTTAGGGAAGGTGTCGTTTTTATGTCGGACATGTCGTTTTTAGTCTTTTTACAACGATGGGAAATTTAGGTGTAACCTTGGCTTGGCACGTCACGTCCAAAGGTATAATCGCGTTAAGGTGAATCCAAGGAGGCGGAAGTGAAATGACAGGAAAGGACCTGAAAAGCTTGTTGTCGCCACAGGAGCTTGAAGCATTGACGCATAGCCCTCAAGGAAACGGATCGGGAATCGATGGGCGTGCGGAGCCGGAAAGCGTCATGGAGCCGGAGCTGGAGCGGCTGCGGCTCGAAACGGCCCGGCTAGACCTGACGGTCGCCCGTCTTATCGAACGGGTGGAGCAGCTGGAGCTTCGGCTGGAAAGCCGCTTCGCGAACGAGACGGGCAGCCGCGAAGGCGGCGTCCCCGAGGCATTCGCGGCGGGCGAATGGAATGGGCGGGAAGCCGCTGCCGCGAAAGCCGTCACGGGCCCGCCCGCGCCGGAGGAGCCGACGCTTTCCCGGGTGAGAACGTACGGCCGCAAAAAGCGGGACCGTTCCTAGGGAAGGCAGGCCCGTTGTCTGCAGCCGATATCGGGGCACGGGATACCCGCTTAAAACCATCACGACTGCGGCATCCGCGGCGTCAGGAACCGGCCGATTTCCTCCGGCAGCACCTCCGTATCCGACGGATGGAAGTAATAGTTGTTGTCGTCGCGGAACAAGCTCTGCTTATGCGCGACCGGTTCCCCGGTTTGAAACACGATGCGGTACTCTTTCGGGTCTCCGCCGGTTACGGCCGGCCGGTAGCTTTCTTTCTTTTGCCCGTGTCCGAGCAGCTCCATGAACAGCCCGGTGTCGGCTCTTTCGAGCGAACGGAACCGCTGCCAGGCATTCGCTTGCTTGGAGTAAACATACACGTCGATCCGCGTCACCCGCTCGGCCGGAAGGTCCTTGTAGCTCCAGGTGCGGGCAAGCTTGCCATCCGCGTTTCTTGCGCTGTACAGCTTGTAGCCGCCCGCTTCGTTGTCCGCCTTGGCGGCAATCAGGGAGTGGTCCGGGTACCCTTTGACGGCGTAAAGGCGCGTGCCTTCCTGCAAAAACGCCGCATCCCCGTCTTTCGTCTTATAGCTCGGGTTGGTGACGGCTCCCTCGACCCTGAACTTCACGATGCCGACAACCTCATCTGTCACCGCGTCCGGGGAGGCGGCCACCGCTTCATAGACCCCGTGATATTCCTTTCCGTTCAGCTTGACGAAATCCACCCAATCGATAACGGTATTTCCTGTCTTCAATGGGTCCGTTTTGGCATTGCAGGCGGGCAGTACGAGCAGCAGCAGGCAGAGCAGCAAACGCCAAACCATCGTCGTCACTTCCTTTCGTCCGGTTGACCGGGCAGGGTGTGTGTAACGTAATGGACGCACGCCTTCGTCAGAAAGTTGCGCAGCGGCAAGAGCGTAGGCGTCCTCTTACGAAACCCTTACCCGGCTGGGGCAACAATAAAACCGGCCGGGACCTTGGAAGAAAGGCGCCGGCCGGCGAATCGTTCAATAGCGAGAGGAGAAGCGCTTGTTCCCGTTTCGGCAGCGCTGCTTGCCTCGGGCCCCGGTTCCGGTTGCGGCGGCGCAAACGTGCTTGGCGCGGTAAGGAACCGAGCGGGCGGTGTTCGCCTGAGGAAGGAAGCGGATCGAACCGGCGATGCGGGGAGCGTCCTGATTGACCATTCGCTTGAGCAGGCGGATGGCCGCTCCGTACGTTTTGTAATCGTAGTCGTTCGTCTTCGGATCGTAGAAGGCTTCCGGAAGCTCCTCGGGCGTCATATAGGCGAACACGCGGCCGCCGTGTTCCGCGAGGAAGACGAGCGGAGAATCGCCGTAGCCTTCGCGGTTCCATTCCTTACGCGTCATGCGGAACACCAGAATGGCCAGCGCGTCGTCATACACTTTGCCTTTGTACCTGAACCGGAAATGCAGCTCGTACTCCGTTTCGCGGCTCCGTCTGTGCCGGTCGATGACCGCGTACGTCCTCCACCACGCGGGGAAACGGAGGGTAAATCCGTATCTCGCGTTTCGATACACGAAATGGCTCGGCTTGTTCACGTCGCTCGGGTCCCCTTTCGAACCTAAGGTTGTGTTACTACTGTATTCGTGGAAGCCTCGAATTATAATCCCCGCGTTGTCAAAGCCCCGGAACGCGCCCGTCAGTCACGGCTTAAACCAGATGTTTTTGAACTGCACCCAATCCAGCGCATCCAGCGAAATCCCTTTGACGGATTCATGGTAGATCGTTTTCAGCCGTTTGAAATATAAAAAGTGAAGCACCTGCTTGGCGGTCAAGTGCGCTTCAATCGCTTGCAGCAGAGCCGAGCGGCGGCTGGACGACGGCTCGCGCAGCGTGTCCTCCATCAATGCGGAGACCTTGGCTTTGACCGCGGGCTCCAAATGCCGCTGCATGCTTTTGTACAAGTCGATGAGCCGGAGCTCCGCATCGTTGTCGAGCATGATGGAGAACAGCAGCAGATCGGCATGGAGCCGCTGCTCGCTCTTGAACTCCTCCACGGTCAGCAGCTTGATCTCCACGGCAAACCCGGCTTCCTGCAGCAGCGCCTGCACATGCAGCGCATCCGGCTCATAGTGGGTGATCGTGCACAGCGTCAGCCGCTGGCCGTCGTAGGCGGAGCGCTTGAGCAGCGCGCGGATGCGGCCGGCCTCGTGGGCAAGCGGCTCCGCTTCCGGCACCGTGCTTCCGTGTCCGTGCCCGATAAAGCTGTCGGCGGTATAGATGGCGTCGCCGCCGATCCGCTCAAGCAGCTTGCGGCGGTTCAAGGCGGCGCATACGGCGCCCCGCAGCGCAGGGTCGCTGAGCGGCCCCTGCTTCAGCAGGTTGAAGGTCAGAAACCGGCACGTAGCCCCCGGCTGCTGTACCTGCTGCCAGGTTTCGGAAGCTTCGTCGGGAAGACGATAGTTGTGGATAATTTGAAAGCTTTCCAGCGTCCGCTCGCTGCCCTGCACCTGCATGTCGGGAATATGCCACAGCTCTACGCGGTCGAGATGCGCCCGCCCTTGGAAATAAGCGGGAAAAGCATCGAGCACGCACATGGACGCATCCAAGTGCGTCAGCTTGAACGGACCTGTGCCGACAGGAGCGAGCGCAAAGCGGTCCCCCAGCTCCTCGCATACCTCGGCCGGGACGATGGAGGCGCGGTTCGTGCCCGCGTATTGCAGCAGCAGCTCGCAAGGCTCGGAGAGCCGGATGCTGACCGTAATCGGGTCGGCCGCTTCCACGCGGTCAATCTGCCGGTGCACCCAGCTGTACAGCGAGCCGGCCGCCAGCCGCTTGAGCCTCTCGAACGTATACTTTACGTCGTCCGCGGTCAACTCCCTGCCGTGATGGAACTGAATGCCTTTGCGCAAATGGAACGTCCAGACCGTCCGCGCCTCGTTCACCTCCCAAGCGTGAGCGATATGCGGCTCGATCGTTTGGGTCAGCCGGTTGTAGCGCACAAGCGGATCGAACAGCTGGTGCACGAGGTGCGCTTCCGTCCGGAAATTGGTTGTGGCGGGGTCGAGCGACAGCAGCGACTGGGTGAGCGGGAACCGCAGCGTATCGAAGCGCTTGCTGCCCTGCATCTCGCTGCTGTAGCCGAAATAGCCAGCCAGCCAGCGGTGGAAGCTGTCCCGTAGCGAGCCTTCGGGCGAAGAGACGTTCAGCTGCTCCAGCGCGCCACGCAAATCTTTGCGCTCGACAAGCTCTTGCGCGATCGTGAGTATGAGATCCTCGGCAGGTTTGTAGAACGTCAGGGCGGACTTTTGACCGCGCCCGCGCTTCGGCAGCCAATCGAGCCAGGCTTCGCTTTGCATTTTTTTGAGCAGCAGCACGACATTGCGGTGCGTGCAGCCGAGAACGGCCGCCAGTTCGTCGAGATTCACGAGGTGCGGCTGCCGCTCGGCGATATGCGGATACTGCTCGCGAAGGCGGATATAGTGATTTGCCAGCTTCATAGGACAACCTCCGGGCGTTCTGAAAAAATATGAAATTTACATTTCAAAATTTACTCTTTTTATTCGTGTTTTTCAAGTTACAATAAACGTGGATGGGCAATTCGACAAATTTATAGCGAATTGGAAAATAGTTCAATCACGAGGAGGAATTCGGATGTACTGTCCTTCATGGTCCGATCAAGAGCAAATTCGAGGGGTAAAGCGGCTTCCGCTTACGGTCGCCTGGGGCGATCAACTGCTGTCGGAGGCCGAAGCGGCCGTGAATGCGGCGCATACCGACGAGGAATTGCGGAGGGCGGTTTTCGCACTGGCCCGGCTCGCTTACGGGCGTATTCACGGCAAGGATCTGCTCGATCTGCTGCAGGTGGACGACGAGGAAATTTTGCGCGACCTCACTGGGAATATCGATGATATAGAACAAGCAAGTTCTTACGACTTGCGGCAATGGGCTAACCGATGGAGCCGGCAAATCCGGCAAAGCAGGCAAGAAACCGCCGTGCTGCAATAAGCTTAGAGGAGGCTCGGGAAGCTCATGAAGACGGAAGCCGCTCCGGTCCGGAGCGAAAGAAAGCTGCTGCTTGCCGCGCTCGGCTGCGCAGTCGTCCATCACTATTTGTTTTACGAAAAAACGTGGGGCGTCTCGTTTCCGCTGTTCGTGCTGTTATTTTACGTTTATTATTACTGGGCTGTCCGGGAGAAGCGGGAGCTCCGGCTGGAGCCGTCCATGGCGTTGGCCGTTCCCGTGCTTTTGCTGTCCTTCACCTATGCGGTGCACTCGAACCTGCTTCTGCTCGTTCTGAACGCTTTGGCGGTGCCGCTGCTGATCGTGGCGCACACGACTTGGCATATGTCGGAGGGGCGGCTCAGGACGCCGTTCATCTTCCGCTTGCTCGATCAGGTGTTCGTTCAAACGCTCAGGTACGTGCCTCAAGCGGTCGTCGTCGCCTTTCGTGCCGTATCGTTCAAAATGAAAGCAGGCCGCTCCCAAGAGCTGATAAAGGTGCTGATCGGGCTGATCGTTTCGATCCCGCTGCTGCTCGCAGTCGTCGCCTTGCTGGCTTCGGCCGATTCCATATTCGACCGCACACTGGCCCGGCTGCCGGAGCTGACAAGCGGCCTTCAGCTCGGCCTGACGCTGTTTCGCGCCTTATGGATCGCCTGCATCGCGGCGGGTTTGTTCGCTTACGTGCGAGGCTTGCTTCAACCGAAGCCTTGGCCGTCCCGGGCTGCTGCGGAGGAAGACGTAGCCGCCGGTTCGACAACTCCGGCAGCCGCTTCGGCGGCCGTTGTTACGCCATCGGCGGCGGTGCCGCGCATCGATGCGACCGTCGCTGCCACCATCCTGGTAGTGCTGAACGCCGTCTACTTGCTTTTTGCCTTCGTACAGTTTTCGTACTTCTTCGGAGGCGGCGCCGCCGAGCTGCCGGAAGGCATTACCTACGCTTCCTATGCGCGCAAAGGCTTTGCCGAGCTGGTTGTCGTCACGCTGATCAACTTGACCGTTCTGATGATCATGCTGTACGGAGTGAAGCGTCCGGGACTCGCCGCCTGGCGGTTTCTGCGCGCGCTCCTCGGGGTACTTGTCGGCTGCACCGGCATTATGCTGAGCTCCGCCTACTTGCGCCTTTCGATGTACGAGGAGGCCTACGGCTATACCGTGGCACGGCTGCTCGTGCATGCGTTCATGATCTTTCTGCTTGTTCTGTTCGTGCTGGCTCTCGTCAAGCTGTGGCGGGAGCGGCTGCCGCTGTTTCGATGCTATGCGGCCGTCACCGTGACCGCGTACGTCATCGTCAATTACTTCGGCATCGATGCGGCGGTGGCGCGGGGCAACATTCAGCGCTACGAGGCGACGGGCAGGATCGATACCGCTTATTTGGGCGGCCTGGGCTACGAGGTCGTGCCGCTGCTGCTGGAGCTGAAACGGAAGCATCCGGAGGCCGAGGGGATAGACAAGGCGCTTCAGAGCTTCCAAAGCCGCATCGAGAGCGGGAAGCCCGCCTCGTGGACGGAATTCAACTGGTCCGAATGGAGAGCGGCGAAGGCGTTGGAAGAGGCCTAGCGCTTAAGCCCCGGCGGCCTTGAAATTAATTGGACCGGGCAAAAGGAAAGCAAGAACGCTTGTCGAAATTTACACCTATGACGCAGACACCATATAAAAGATACCTCAAAGTAAGTGCCGTTATTTTATTGTTTCTATTCGTACTCCTTGGCTTCCGGTGGCTTTGGTTTTGGACTTTTGCCGCTCCGGATCATCCCAGTGCGGTTCAAGGCGTGTTGGATCTGCGAGGCTGGGACCTGGAACATTCCCGCTCCCTTGCATTGGACGGCGAGTGGGAATTTTACCCCGGAGCCCTCCTCTCTCATGAAGACGCGAGGAGCCAACCTGCCGGCAATCCCAATTATGTTGAGGTTCCCGGGGATTGGGGCAGAGGGATGCCGGAAGGCTCGGAATCGTCGTACGGCTACGGGACCTACCGGCTTCGCATTTTGGTCGATCAGCCGCTAAGCCAACCTTACGGCTTCTGGATTCAGGAGATCATGGCTTCGTCCGCTATCGAAATTAACGGCCGGAAGGCAGCCGAATTTGGCCGGCTTGCGGAGAGCGCGGATAAGTACAAGCCGCGAAAAGTTTCTTATACCGCAACCTATGAGCAGGACGATGTGAAGGAAATCGAACTGCTAGTACGCGCAGCCAATTACGAAAATCCGTTAAAAGGAGGAATAGTTAAGTCCATTCGCTTCGGCTCTCAGGCGGCCATTGACTACGAACGCTGGTATTCCATCGGTTTTCAGCTCGTCACCTTCATCGTGCTGCTGCTGCATGGCTTATACGCCGTCATCTTATATTTTTTCAACCCGCGGCATAAGGTGCTGCTTCTCTTTTTTCTGCTGCTTGCGGATGCCGGCATTACTATCGTTTCCGATCATGACAACTTGCTTTTGATCTGGCTGCCGATAGATTTTGCATGGGCGCTGAAAATCAGGCTGCTTTCCTACTTGTGGCTGCCCTACTTCGTGCTGCTGTTAGCCAGAAGCTTTGAGGATCATGCCGACGGCATCCGATGGTTTCGCGTTTACAGCGCCTTGCTCGGGATCTACTCGGCCTTTGTGCTTGTCGCTCCCCCGCCGCTCATTTACTATTCGATGCACGTCAGAGTGTTCTCTTTGCTTTATTTGTTGCCCGGGGTCTGGTTTTTATATCTGTTCGCCCGTAAGGTCGCCAGAAACGATCAAGACGCTTTGTTTTTACTGTTTGCCGCGATGGGCATCGTATCCAGTATTGCCTGGGGCGTATTTACCCCTTTCAACCCGGCGAGCAGCGTTTACTTTCCGATCGACATTATCGGATCCATTATTTGCTTCTCGGCCTACTGGTTCAAGCGGTTTTTCCGCAACGCCGAGGAGAACGCCAAGCTGAACGAGCAGCTGCGTGCGTCCGACAAGCTGAAGGACCAATTCCTGGCGAATACGTCCCATGAGCTGAGAACGCCGCTGCACGGCATTTTGAATATCGCCCAAACCGTTGCGGCCAAAGAGAAGCATGCGATGGACCGCGCCAGCTTCGAGAACATGGAGCTGTTGATCACGATTAGCCGCCGGATGTCGCAGCTGCTCGACGACCTGCTGGACGTGGCGCAGCTCCAGGACAAGCGCATCGTGCTGCAGAAGGAGCCGCTGCGGATTCAAGCGGTCGCCTCCGGCGTCGCCGGGATGCTCCGGTTTATAACCGATTCCAAGCCCGTTCAGCTGGAGATAGCCATTGCGGATGCGGTGCCCCCGGTATTGGCGGATGAAAAAAGACTTGTGCAAATTTTGTTCAATTTGGTACATAACGCCCTGAAATATACGGACGAAGGAACGGTGGTCATCTCCGCCGAAAGCAGCGGCGAGCTGGTGGTCGTTCAGGTCTCCGATAGCGGAATCGGCATGGATGAGGAGACGCGGGCGCGCATCTTTTTGCCGTATGAGCAAGGGCCTCACGGGAGAAGCGACAGCGGGGGAATCGGCCTTGGCTTAAGCATCTGCAAGCAGCTGGTCGAATTGCACGGCGGCGAGCTGACGGTCCGCTCCGAACCGGGCCGTGGCTCCGTGTTCAGCTTTGCGCTTCCGATCGCCGTTGCGGCGAGCCTCCCGCCGGAGCATACTCCGCAACCGCAGACTGCCGAAGAGGAGAAAGCGGGGGGCGGCTTGATTCTGTCCGGGAACCTAAGCGGCGTGTGGCCTGACCTGCCGTCCGCAGCGCCGTCCTTTGCCGGCGAAAAAATGAACATTCTCGCGGTCGATGACGATCCGGTCAACCTGAAGGTGCTCGTCGGCATCCTCTCTACGGAGCAGTACAAGATCAGGACCGTTTCGTCGGGCAGGGAGGCGCTGGAACTGCTCGACGCGGAGCCGTGGGACTTGCTGATTGCCGACGTCATGATGCCGCATATGTCCGGCTACGAGCTGACACGGAGGGTGAGGGCGCATTTCTCCATTTCGGAGCTTCCGGTGCTGCTGCTGACCGCCCGAAGCCAGCTTGCGGACATCTACACCGGATTTTTGTCCGGGGCCAACGATTACGTGACCAAGCCGGTCGACGCGCTCGAGCTGAAATACCGCATCTGGTCGTTAACCACGCTGAAGCAATCCGTCAACGAACGGCTGCGCATGGAAGCCGCTTATTTGCAGGCGCAAATTCATCCTCATTTTCTGTTCAACACGCTTAACTCGATTATGGTGCTAAGCGACGTGGATACGGACAAAATGCGCAATTTAATCGACGCCTTTGCGTCGTATTTGCGGATCAGCTTCGATTTTCTGAATTCGGGCAATCTGGTGGAGCTTGCCCATGAGCTGGAGCTTGTTCGAGCGTTCCTGTATATCGAACAGGAACGGTTTGGCGACAGGTTAACCATTATATGGGAGGTTGAGCCGGACATGGATTTGATGCTTCCTCCGCTGACGATCCAGCCCCTTGTCGAAAATGCGGTCAAGCACGGTCTCCTTCGTCAAGGGAAGGGCGGTACGGTAGTGATCCGGATTGTCCGCCGCGAAGGCTCCGTGCTTATTGAATTCAAGGATAACGGCATCGGGATGGAACAAGAACGGGCCGATCAGCTGCTGAATCTGACGATGAAAAGCAAAGGCGGAATCGGGCTGTCCAATACGAACCGGCGGCTGAAACAGCGATATGGGAAAGGTCTCTCCATCCAAAGC
The DNA here is from genome assembly GCF_004000785.1 of Paenibacillus ehimensis NBRC 15659. Taxonomy (GTDB): domain Bacteria; phylum Bacillota; class Bacilli; order Paenibacillales; family NBRC-103111; genus Paenibacillus_G; species Paenibacillus_G ehimensis. The sequence goes on from NZ_BILX01000001.1 coordinate 232,464, forward strand.
AGCCCCGGCGAAGGCACGACGGTATCGTTCGCGCTCCCGGACCGGGAAGGGCAGGGCGGGACCAAGCCCGAAAAGCCCGCATCCGTACTTTTTAACTAACGCTATTTCCCGACCCCCCGAGTCGCTCTTGCGATTCGGGGGTTTTCCATGGTTTCCTTTCGTCCGGCTTTATAAATTTCTTAGAATTGGCCGCTATGATAAGAGCAAGCCGGCTATCCGGCAGAACGATCGGACCTACGAAAGGAGCCTTATCATGATGAAACCAACTTCAGCCAACGAACGAATCGTTTTTCTCGATATCGTGCGGGGGATCGCCATTCTCGGCATCCTGTTGGTCAATATGACCTTTTACAGCAGCTCGCTGCAGGCCATTCAAATGCAGATCGAGCAGTGGCCGGGGATCTGGGACCAAGCGGTAAAGATGCTGCAAAGAATTTTTGTCGACGGAAAATTTATGGCCATGTTTTCCTTCCTGTTCGGGTACGGGATGATTCTGTTTAAGGAACGGGCGGAGCAGAAAGGGAACCGGTTCGGCCGGCTGTACGCCAGAAGGCTGCTGGCGCTTCTTGTCTTCGGGCTGATCCACGGAATTCTGATCTGGTTCGGGGACATTCTGGTGCATTACGCGCTGCTCGGATTTATTTTGCTCTTGTTTCATAAACGCCGGCCGAGGACGCTGCTGATCTGGGCCATTGCCCTCCTGCTGCTGCTTCCGGCCGTCCTGGTGGCGACGGGAGCGCCGGCCACGCCCAAGCTCTCGCCGGAAACGGCCGCACGCGTACAAAAAATGATCGCGCGCGATCAACTGATCTACGGCAGCGGCACGTTTGCCGACATTGGCCGGCAGCGATTCGGAGACTGGGTGATGAGCTTTTTTAACCAGATTACGTTTTATCCGCAGATTCTTGGCCTGTTCTTGCTCGGCGCTTATTTTGCCAAACGCCGCGTGCTTCACGACATCCGGGCTCATGCCGGCTTGCTGCGCAAGCTGTGCTGGTGGGCGGGCGGCTTCGGGCTGATCACGAATATCGCGGCGGTCTCGCTGCCGGATCAACCCGCATTTGCCGGAGCGAAAAGCTTGTTTACCGTGCTCGGGGTGCTCCTGGGCTCGCCGCTGCTCGGTCTGGGTTACATCGCTTTGGTCGCTTTGTGGTTCAAGCGCTCTCCGCAGCATAGCCCATTGTCGCTCTTTGCTCCGGTCGGGCGGATGGCATTTACCAATTATATCCTGCAGTCGCTCGTTTGTACGCTGCTGTTTTACGGGTATGGGCTGGGTTGGTACGGGAAGGTCGGACCTGCGGCAGGCTTGCTGCTGGCATTGGCCGTGTTTGGGGCGCAGATGGTGTGGAGCCGCTTATGGTTCAAGCGGTTCTCGATCGGTCCGCTCGAATGGCTCTGGAGAGGGTTTACATACTGGAACAACCCTTCCGCTTCGGCAACAAAATCAGCAGGATAACGAAAAGAGATGGCTCCGTTACGTTAGGCGGAGGCCATCTCTTTTAGCGTGACGCAAATCCGCGCGCCGCCTTCCGGGCGGTTGAACGCGGCGACATCGCCGCCGTGCTTCTCTGCCAGCTTCTTTACGATATACAGTCCGAGTCCCGCGTGGCCTTTTTCTTCGGAGCGCGACGTATCCCCCTGGTAAAATTGCTCGAACAGATGCGCAAGGTCGTTCACGCTGAAGCCCCGTCCCGTATCCTCTACCTCGAAGTGCAGCCGCCCGTCCCGATAGCCGATCCGCCAACGGATTTCCCCGCCTTCCGGGGTGAAGCGGAGACTGTTGGCCATCAGGTTGTCCATGATTTGCTCCAGCCGGAGAAAATCGATCCGCAGCGGTTGATCGGGCAGCAAGCCGTCGGTGTCCAGGAGCAGGGCAACCTGCTTGCTCTCGCACAGCAGCTTGTAGTCATCGCGTTTGCGCTCGAAGAACGGAAGGGGGTTGGAGGCGGCGGGAGATAACGTGAAATCCGGACGTTCGATATCCGATATCGTCGTCAGCTCGTCCAGCAGGCGGGCCGCCCGCTCCGTATTCCCCTGAATCGTCCGCAAATAGCGGGGGAGCCGGTCCGGACGTTGAGCCGCCCCCTCAAGCAGATTGTCCACGTGCCCCTGAATGATCGTCAGCGGCGTGCGCAGGTCGTGTGTGATCGCGGCCACCATATCCCGGCGATGCTGCTCCATGTTCCATTGGGCCGTGAGCGAATCGTGCAGGGCGCGCCGCATCTCTTCAAAAGCGGAGGCGAGCTCGGCCAGTTCCTTGGAACCGCCGACATCCGCTAACGTAAAATCCAAATCGCCCTGCTGAATCCGTCGGGCTCCGTCGGTCAATCGGCTGACCGGAGGCTTCAACCGGGTTCCAAGCCTGCGGGCGAACAGAAACGTGAACAGCATAATAAACACGAACGGAGCGGCCAAATTCGTTACGATGAGCAAAAACGTAGCCATCGGCTGGTCCGCGTTGCTCGTCACCAGACTTAAATCGTAGCGGAGGACGAACACGCCGGCCAGCCCGCCTTGAGCATCCGTTACGGGATAGAACAGCACGATTTTCCCGTTGACACGCTCGTTTGTATTCAGCTTCGACAGCAGCTCTTCTTTGGAGGAGATGTAGCTTTTATTCATCGTCCCGTACCGAAATTTGCCTTGGGCATCGAGGACCTGGTATTGAATGCCGGCCGCAGGGATACGCTTCTCCAGAGCGGTCCGGGCGTCGGGTGTCAAGAGCGCTTCCTTGAGCCCGAGGGCGTATTCGGCAATTTCCGGAATTTGCTTTTCGTAGTAGTTGGCCGGGCGAACGGTCTTCTCGTTCGTGAAAATATAATAAGTGCTTGCGCCCCAGACGGCAATGGAGCAGACGACGCTCAGGAGCAGCACGAGCAGAAAAGCGACGCCGAATTGACTGCGGAACGTCAGCTTGTTCATGACGCGCTTGCTCCCATTTTATAGCCGACTCCCCAGACCGTGGCGATATACTCCGTATCCGGGTCCGCCTCCGCCAGCTTGGATCGGATCTTCTTGATGTGCTCGGTCACCGTGGCCGAATCGCCTTCCGCTTCAAGGCCCCAGACCTTCTCGTAGATGCGGTCCCTCGACAGCACCTGATTCGGGTGCATCATCAGCAGTTGCACGATCTCGAACTCCCGCGCGGTTAAAGGAATCGTCCGGTTCCGGTAATGAAGCTGATAGGCGTCCAAATCCAGCATCAGCTCGCCGAAGTGCAGGATCGACCGGCTTGCCCGGGTCTCGCTCCGGCGCTCCCGCCGCAAATGAGCCTGGACGCGCGCTTTCAATTCTTTGATGCTGAACGGCTTCACCAAATAATCGTCTCCGCCGACCATCAGCCCTTGAATGCGGTCCGTTTCGCTTCCGCGCGCGCTCAGAAACAGAATCGGGCACGTCACCAACGGGCGAATGGAGCGGCATACCTCCCAGCCGTCAATTCCCGGCATCATCACGTCGAGAATGATCAGATCCGGCTGTTCCTTCAAAAGCGCGAAGACTTCCTCGCCTCCCGAGGCGGTCAGCACGGTATAGCCTTCGTCCGTCAGGGCGTCCTCCATGAACGTCAGAATGTCCCGTTCGTCGTCTGCGATTAGGATTTTTTCCATGATTGTGTCTCCTGTTCGTTGGCTTCCCTACGGTCTGGAGCCGTATTTGCTCCTGTAATGCGCCAGCGCCAGCAGCGGCCAGATCGCGTTGTAGCTGTGATAGCGCACGTAAAAATCCCCGGGCAGCGCCGCGCCGGTAGGATACTTGGCCGGCCACGAGGCGTCCCCGGCCTCCACCATGCCCGACAGCGCATGCGCGGCCCGGTTGATGGCGTCGGTCGGCGCCGGGTGCACCGCGATCAGCGTATCGAGCGCCCAGGCGGTCTGCGAGGGCGTGCTGGCGCCCAGCGGGATGTAGAGCTTGGCCCGGTCGCTGCGGCACGACTCGCCGAAGCCGCCGTCGGGGTTTTGGATACCGGCGAGCCACCGCACCGCTTGTTGCAGCTCCGGCTGATCGGGCGGAACCCCGGCGGCTGCGAGTCCGGTTACGGCGGCCCATGTGCCGTAAATATAGCAGATGCCCCAACGGCCGTACCAGGAGCCGTTCCGCTCCTGACGGCCGAGCAGCCACTGGACGGCGCGCCGGATGAACGGCTGCTCTTGGCCGAGTCCCGCCCAGGTGCCCAGATATTCCAGCGTGCGCCCGGTCAGGTCCGCGGCCGAAGCGTCGAGCGCCGCCGCCTCCGCGCCGTCGACGGGAAGAGCGGCGAGCAGCGGGGAATTTTTGTTTCGCTCGAAGGCCGGCCAGCCGCCGTCGTCGTTCTGCAGCGACAGCACCCAATGAAGACCGCGGCTTCTTGCTTCGCGGTACCCGGCCTCGGGCCGCCCCGGACTTCGGCGCAGCGCCCGCAGCGCGGCGGTCGTATCGTCCACATCCGGCACGATCGTATTGACGTCGGAGAACCCCCATCCGCCGGGAACGGGGTTCGCGACATCGGCGCTCCAATCGCCGAGCTTCGTGTGCTGGCGCGAGAGCAGGTAGGCATCCGCCCGCCGGATCGCCGGATGCGACGCCGGCAGCCCCGCCTCCTGCAGCGCATGGCTAAGGAGCGCCGTATCCCAGACGGTGGAGGGCGAATTTTGCACGTGAAGCTGCCCTTCGGATTCGCAGGCGAGCGAGATCAGTCCTTGCACCGCTTGGGTGATGACGGGATGCCGCTTGTCGTACCCGAGCGCCAGCAGTGCATAGACCATCAGGAAAGTGCAGGACGCATAGCTGTACAGCGTCCCGTTCGGTTCGATCCGCTCCAGCATATAGCGCTCGGCATGCCGGAGCGCCAGCCGGCGGAGCTCCTGCGGCAGGTAAGGCAGCTGATGCAGGGCGCGTTGAATATCGTTCCACCAGCCGGAGAGGCGCCGGTCTTCCCCGAAATCGCTTCCCTCCGCATGCGCCGACCAGCGCTCGCGGGCCGGCAGCAGCTCGGACAAGTCGGGCGTCCCCGCCGGTTTGACCGTGAACTGCCGGACGCCCAGTATCGCAGCGGGCGCCAGATGCACGCGCGCGTAATTGGAGAAGCGGTAAAAGCTCAGCGGGAACGACCGGGGAAGCAGAAGCAGTTCCGGCGGAAAGGGGAACGGCTGCGGCCACGGGTACTGACCGATGACGGCCAGTATCATCTTGGTCAACACGCCGCTGACGTTCCGCACGCCGCCCTTGGACAAAATAAACCGTCTCGCCCGCCGCAGCGCCTCGTCGGAGGAGGGGAGGCCGGCGTACCGCAGCGCCGCATAAGCTTCAACCGTCGCGGACAAATGCCCGTCGCCGTCGTCATGAAACCATTTCCACGCGCCGTCCGCTTCCTGCTTCGATACAATCCGGTTTGCTAAACGCCGTATGAGGTATTCGTCCTTGATGTTTAACGATCTTAATAGCAGAATCAGATAACCGTCCGTCACGATCCCGTTTTCAAAGCAAAAACGCCACGTCCCGTCCTGCGATTGCCGCGTCAGCAGCATCTGCATCAAACGATCGGTGGCGGTTTCGACAATCCGGTGGAGGCTGCTCATGCTCATCATCCTTTCCCCAACATTGTATGGGGGCACCCGGCAAATCATGCGCGGGTTCGGGAAGAAGCGGGACGGGCATGCGGCTCCGGCCCGATATTCGGCAGCGGTCAGGAGCCCGCGGCGATTTTCGCAGCCGTATAGTTGCGAATGGTTTCGGGGATGTACCGCAAGGAAGACAACGTGAAATAGGCGCCGGACGGCTCCACGTCCACTTCGACCTGATTGTAGGCCCATTCCAGCTCCGCCGGCATGAAGATGGCGTGAATGCCAGCCTTAAGCGCCGGGATAATATCGGTGCGAAGCGAATTGCCGATCATCCAGGTGTTGTTCCGGTCGAAGCCGTTCGCACGGATGAGTCCGTCGAGGTACTCGGCGTTTTTATGGCGCGTGACGTAGATCCGATTGCCGAAGAACCGTTCCAGCTCCGCTTCTTTCACTTTGCGCATCTGAACCGTCGGGTCCCCTCCGGTATACAAATGAAGCGAATGGCCGTCCTCCTGCAGCATGCGGAGCGTCTCTTCCATATAAGGATACGGCTCGATGCTGTGGCCGTAAACGGAGGCGCCGAGCTCGATCAGCCGTTTGACTTCCACGTCATTTTTGGACCGGCCGGTCAAATCGGTGTAATATTCGTACGTATCGACGAACGATTGGGGGAAGTGATCGGGGGCAAAGCCGCTCACGAGCACCCGCTCCAAATCGATTTCCGATTGTTTTTTCTTGATTTCCTCAATGGACAGGTGGTGGCCGTGAAACCACGCTTCCATTTGGTCCGCGAATTGGTCGATCACCATATCGAAAAATTTGTTGCAGTACAGAAGCGTATCGTCCATATCAAACAAGATCGTTTGTTGTTCTTTCGTCATAGCGATTTCTCCTACTCTCTCTAAGCTTTTTGTTGTTTTTTGCATGCCCTGTTCCTGCATAGGCCTGGAGGCCGTAGAGAAAAAAGGATCGCCGCGAGTTTTTTTCACGAATCCCACCAGCTTAAAGTAGAATCAAAGGATTCGTGAAAAACGTGTCTGAGTGAAGGCGAGCCTTTTTTCTCGCAGGCCGGGTACAGCCGAAGCAAGGGCAGTCAACCTTAACAACAAAAAGCTTTTCTCTTCATTATAGCATGGCTATCATGAGAGACGCATCCTCCTGCGGCGCTTGGCCCATCTCGCTCTGGCCTTGGAACACGGCCCCCGGTTCGATAATCAGCGTAGCGGCGCGGACGGTGCCGACCAAGCGGCCCGTCGGGGTGATGCGGACGATGCCCTCCGCCTCTACGCGTCCGTCCAGCGTCCCGGCGATGACAACGTCGCGGGCGCGCAGATCGGTGGAGCGAACGATTCCTTTCTCCCCGACCGCCACTTCGCCTGCGGCTTGAAGCATTCCTTGAAACTCGCCTTCGATACGGACGTCGGCTTCCGAGCGGAACGTTCCTTCGAGGACGGTGCCTTCGCCGATCAACGAGACGGAGCGCCCGGAACGCGAAGAGCGGCTTCGCAAACCGTTCATTCGAAACATCACTTTTTCCTCTCCTTTTTTCGGTTATGGCTTGGCATGTAGGGCGCAGGGTCGGTGCTTTTGCCGCTGAGCAGCACCTCGTAGTGAAGATGGGGACCGGTGCTGCGGCCTGTTGTTCCCAGTTGACCGATCGTCTGTCCTTTATCGACCCGGTCGCCCCGATTCACCTGCGTGCGGTTCAGATGCATGTACCACGTCCGCAGCTTATTGTCGTGCTCGATGACGACATTATGCCCGTGCAGCTTGTCATAGCCGACCGATTGGACGACGCCGCCCGCGACCGCATAGACCGGATCGCCCAGCTTGCCCGCAATGTCGATACCGCGATGGAAGCTGAGCTTTTTCGTAAACGGGTCTTTGCGGTAGCCGTACGGTGAGGTAACGATCTTGGAGAGCGTAGGCCATATATCGGGCGTGCGCTGCTGCCTCTCCTGCTTCTCTTGCAGCTGCCGTTTCGTTTGGCCGAGCCGGGAGGCGAGCTCCTTCATCTCGGCGTGCAGCGCCGTGTAACGGGCTCCCGTCGCCGCGGCCAGCTCGTGCGTCTGCCCCTCGGTCACGGGGAACGCCTCGCCGCCCATTCCTCCTGCGCCAACCGCTGCGGATACCGGCTGTCCGCCCGGTTTCCGGCGCTCGGCGCTGCCGGGAGCCAGCTTGTGCAAATCCTGCTCGAGCCGCTTCATCCGCTCCATTTGGCTCCGGACTTCCGCAGCTTGCTTCGAAAGCGCATAAATATCGTTTTGCAGCTGTTCGATGGCTGCGTTTTTCCGGTGTAAATCTTGCTCCAGCTGCGCCGTCCGCCCCTTCATTTCCACCGATTTCAGCGAAACGGCGACCGTGGAATGCAGACTGCGAATCGTGAGAATGCAAATCGTTCCGATCAGCAGCAGCATAAGGAAGATTGTACTCCACAGCGCGGCGCGGGACAGCTTGAGGCGAACGACGCTTCCGTTCGCCTCGGGAATGATGACGAACGTCAGCTTGCTTTGAAACCACGTGAACTTCATGACGGCTCCTTTCGGTAGATCGGCCTCGGCCCGAGAAGGTTATTCGGCGAGGCCGGTCAAGAAATGTCCTTCTTTCTCATACACATCCTTAATAGAAAAAGATTTGTGCATGATGGAGGGATTTGCGTGTCATTTTTACATACAACCCGCATGGATTTACTGGAACGTTTGACGCTTCATTTGAAGCGGGATATCGCTCTGCAGGCCGAAGGCTTCGAGAGCGGAGCGGGCGTGCTGCATCAGGTCGACAAACGGTTTATCCGGATGGGCGAGCGCTACTTCGTGCCCTCCTCCATGCAGGAAATCGTTCTCTTCGATATCCGGAAGAAGGGGGCAGGTCCCCGAGTAAATGTCCGGACAGCCTATGCCGGCCCATTCGAGGCGGTTCTGCTCCGCACCGGAACCGATTTTGTCGAGCTGCGCGTAAACCGGGCCGAAGAAGAGGAGGAGCTGGTCATTCTTATCCCCCTGAGCCGGATCGTTGGGATCGAGCGGGTAAAGTCATGACGTCCGCGCCGAATTGGGCGCGCTCCTCGCTGCGAGGTCCTTGGCTTTCCGCATCTCCATGTGCGTGACGAACAGCAGCAGCGCCAGGACGAGCGCATAGCCGAAGCCCGCCAGCGTGCCGATGACCGCATAGTTCCTGCTGAAGAGAAGGCCCGCGCCGACGAAAACAAATCCGAGGGCAAGCAGCACATTGCCAGTCCGCAGCCAAGTGCGGCTTGATACCGCCCCCAGACGCGTGCCGAGCCGTTTCCCGGGATGGCGATTTCCCCCTTTGGACATTCCGGTCCGGTCATGTCCCTGCTTTTTCTCTGAAGAGCCTTCCTCATGGTGCTCGGGATTTCGCTTCGGGAATCTTCGCATGAGCAGCAGCATAGCCGCCAGCAGCACCGGCTGGTAGCTGAGCACAATCACGGGCGAGCTGTAGTTGCCGAAGCTGAATACCTCCGGCGTGCTCTTGAAAGCGAGAATCGTGGTCAGCAGCAAAAACAAGCCGGCCGGGGAACTGATAAGCGTGTAATCCCTTTGTCGGATCAGGCTGGCGATCCCGATCAGGAAGGCCAGATAGATGAAGATCATTTTGCCCACGATAATCGGAAACCAGATGCTCAGAATAAGCAAATCCATCCGGTCCAGAAAGTCCGTAATCTGAATGTGCTGTACCAAGCTGTAATTCGGGTAAAGCAGGTTGGCGGGAATGTTCGGTCCGAGGACGGCCACCTCCAAAAAGAGGAAAAGCGACAGCAGCGCCGTAGCCATCAGCGAACCGTGCCGAAGGGCGGAGTGAATTTGTCTGGAATTCCAGATCATATGCAAAAACGCCCCTGCAATGATGATATCCCCATACCAGCCCACACTGAGAAGGCCTCCATATCCAAGCCGCAAAGGCGATGTCGTCAGTATCGGCTGCAGCAAACGGAAGCTTATTTCGTTGGACAACAGGAAAGGCAGCAATAACGTGAGCGCGAAAAAAACAGGAAAAAACAAGTCGTTGACCCGGGAAATCACTTCCGCACTGGCCCGGCCGTAAAACATAAGCATCACGACGAGGAGCAGAACGAGCATTTCCTCGGGGGTATTCGGGAGGAGAATCGTGCCGATGAATTTGCCGAACATCCGCAGATCGCGCAGCAGAATAAACCATAGGTGGATCAACAGCAGCGCGTTCGCGAGCATCCCGAACCAGCGGCCAAATAAAATAAAATTGATCTCGAAAAGATGCATTCCGGGAAACCGCATACTGAGCTGCGCAAAAACGTATGCGATGAAAAGGATATAAACGGTGGGCAGCAAATAGACGAACCAGGTATCCATATGAGCGACCCGGACCAGCTCGTGCTGAATGCTGAGCAACCCGCCGCCGATCAGAAGCGAGCCGACCAGCCAGCAGAGCTGTCTTTGATTAATGACTTGCGTGTTGCCAGGCATGCGTTCACCCGCTTTCCTCCATCGCTTCGTTTACTGAGGATGGATAATTGAGAAAATCCACGGCGATACCCGATCGATAAAAAAACGTGTCGGCATCGGAGGCCGATAGCCGAAGGCCACGCAGAGGAAGAGTCCCAGCGTCAGAATATAGATGAACGTGGACATCCGCGCCGTTGCTTTGGGTTGTCTCGTCCAATGCTTCAAGTTCAAAAATAAATGATACGCCATCAGCACTAAGAACCATACCAGAAACTGGGGGTTCATCGGGTGCGCCCCGCTTTCGTCACGTTTTCGTAGATCAGACCCGTTTCCGTGAGCACGCTTTTGACCTGTATGCGGTAATCGGCGTCCTTCATCCCGGCCGGCCAGCGCGGTGCGTACTTCTTCTCCCACAGCCTCGGATGCGCCCGCCACAAATAGGACCCGAACTGTGCGGAATCGGCGCGGTTGGCGATCATTTTGCGGATCGCTTCCTTAATGGCCCGTTCGATATAGCGGTTCATCGCTGCCTCCACTTTCCGGATCTTGCCGGTCTGGCTGAGGTCGTACATGCCCAGGCTTTCGATGACCTTGGCCTTGGCTTCCACGACGATGTCAAATTGAAGCTTCCCGCGCACCGGACGGGACCGAATCCGGCATTTGGTATCGTGGATGCTCAGCGTGATCATATGCCGGTCCTCGACTTTTACGGTAGCGGTCGAGTGAACCGGCAGGTTTTTCAGCCAGGCGAGCCCGCTGGCCTCCGCATTCTTGAACACGCCGGTCATTTTATCTTCGCGAAATTGCGCGTAGCCGAGCAGCTCAAGCTCCTTCGATTTCTTCGAGTTTTTCTCCGATTCTTTGACGCCCATGTAGACCGTTACGGCATCGCTGCCGGGACTGCTGAGCGCAAGGGCAACCTCTTTCATGTTGATGCTGATGGTAGTCCGGGCCTTTGCGAGCTCCCGAATCGCTTCCGACGGGAAACGTTCGAACTGCGGCGTCGCTTGCAGCAGCTCGTAAGCCTTTCCTTGGGTGACGATCATATAAATCGTCATCCGGCTTTCGGGGGAGCGCGGTGTCGCATCGAAGATGTCTCGAATCCCCCGTTTGGCAAAATCCTCGCTGATCAACACCGTTCTGCGGTGGGCGAGAAACATGCGGCGGGACATCCGCTGCTGCAGCCGGGCCTGCGCCTCCCGGAACGTGGTGCCGGTCTCGGAATCGATGTAGTAGCTTTTGGTTCCGGCCGTTCCACCCCCGCCTCCGGAGGCTCCGCCCATATTGCCGGGAAGCGGCAGCAGCACGCTGTACCGGATCTTCCCGTCTGGTTCCACATCCACCGCGGTCGTCAAAATAAAAGCAAGGTCGTTGATCTCCACCCGGTCCCAGCAGCCGGTTAAGCAGAGCAGGGAAAGCAGAGCGAGGGATAGGCGGGTCCGTCGCAGTCTCATTCCACAGGCTCCTTTCCTTCCTCGACCGTATGGTCGATGGTTTTGCCGCGCTGGCCGGATTGCTCCGCAATTTCCTGGGGCAGCGAATCGTCGAGCCTCCGGCTGTCTTTCAGGGGCATAAAGGAGGGACGCTGCCCCATCGCCCACCAAGGCGCGCGGAAGAGAATATCCTTCAGATCGCCGGAGGATAGCGGTCCGACCGGCGATAAGTAAGGAATGCCGAAGGAGCGGAGGTTGGCCAGATGCCCCATGATAAGCATGATCGTAATCAAGATCCCGTACATCCCGAACAGCGAAGCGGCGATCAGGATCGGAAAACGCAGCATCCGTATCGCGATCGCTCCGTTAAACCGCGGGATCGTAAACGAGGCGATCCCGGTGAGCGATACCACGATCACCATCGGCGCGGATACGATGCCCGCTTGCACCGCGGCTTGTCCGACAACGAGCGCGCCCAGGATACTGACGGCCGAACCGATCGCTTTAGGCAGCCGGACGCCGGCTTCCCTAAGCGCCTCGAAGGTTACTTCCATAATCAGCGCTTCGATGACGGCCGGGAATGGGATCGCTTCCCGGGCGGCCGCGACCGACAGCAGCAGAGACGTAGGGAGCAAGTCCTGATGGTAGGTCGTAATAGCGACGTATAAGGCGGGCGTCAGCAGCGACAGCACCATGAACGTATACCGCAGCCAGCGGATCAGCGTAGCCACCTGGTACCGCTCGTAGTAGTCCTCGCTGGCCTGCATAATTTCGGCGAAAACGAACGGCACGATCAGCGTAAACGGCGTCCCGTCCACCATAATGCCGACGCGCCCCTGCAGCAGGGCGGCCGCGACGACATCCGGCCGTTCGGTATATTGAAGCTGCGGAAAGGGCGAATACGTCGAATCTTGAATGAGCTCTTCGATATAGCCCGATTCCAGAACCGCATCGATCTTTATTTTTTCGAGACGTTCTACCACTTCATGGACGACGCTCGGGTCCGCCAGATCGTCCAGATAGGTGACGACCACATTGGTGTTGCTTTCCCGGCCGAGCGTCATCGGCTTCATTTTTAAGTGCGGCGTTTTCAGCTTGCGGCGGATCATGGACGTGTTCGTCCGGATATTTTCCACGAAGCCTTCGCGGGGGCCGCGTACGACCGATTCGGTATCGGGCTCGTTAATGGATCGTTTTTCCATCCCCCTCATGCCGAGCAGCAGCGCCTTGTTGTTGCGCTCGACGATCAGCCCCGTGTCGCCGCCGAGGACGGAAAGCAGCATATCCGCATAATTGTCCGCCTTCTGAATCTGGGAGACGGGCAGCGTCATATCGGAGATGTTGTCGATCAGTGCCTCTCCGCCTTCCAGAATCATCAGCGATTTCATCGTTTCGTTCACCAGCTCCGTCTTGGCCATGCCGTCGACGAAAAACAAAATCGCGGGCAGGCTTTGCTCGATGCGGAACTCGCGAATGACGAAATCGGAGCAGTCCTTGAACAGCTCCTCCAAATAACTTTTGTTTTCTTCGAGGCTCATAAAGACAGGCACGGAGCGCAGCTCGTCGATAAAACGGTATTCCGCTTTCCGCAGCGGGTTTTCCGTGTCGTCCTGTCCTTTTTTCTTGCGGTTTTTCAGGTGGATCATGACACTCCTTCCTGCTCGCGGCATCTTATCCAAGCATTGCCGGAGCGTGTCTTGTATATTTTCCACCATTTGCGAAATTTTATGACAAATCGTTGGGCTCCTGTGCCATAATGAGGAATATGCGGGCAGATGGAGGTAAAAGCTAGAACAGATAGGAATGCGCCTGTTGTTTCAAAAGGGGGAATTACGACGTGCTGTGGCTCGTCATCGCGCTGACCTTATTCATCATTCAGATTCTCACGATTCTGGTCGGGGAGTTTCGGCGCCCGGCCAAGGCGATGGCGTGGCTTTTCATATTGTTTCTCATTCCGGTCATCGGCTTTGTGATGTATTACTTTTTGGCCAAAGAATATACGCAGCGGAAAAAAGTGAAGCGCAACGGGCTGCGGCTCGTGAACGATATCCGGCATCTCGGCAAAAAGCAGCGTTCGGCGGAGGTTCAGCCCGAGGAGGACCGCTTGCGCGGCTGGCGGTACGAGCCGAGGCTGTTTTCGCTGCTCAACAACATTCCCGGCGCCCTCATTACGATGCATAACGAGGTGCGCGTGCTGACCGATGCCACCGCAGCATATCCGGCGATGCTGGCGGCCATGGAGCAGGCGAAGGGGCATATTCATTTTGAGTTCTACACCATACGTAACGACGGCATCGGCCGGCAGTTTCATGAAGTGCTGATCCGCAAAGCGCGGGAAGGCGTGAAGGTGCGCTGCATCTTCGACGGCATCGGCAGCTACCAGCTTGACACCCGGTTCGTTCAAGAGCTGAAGCAGGCCGGGTGCGAGGTGTACTTCTTTTTGCCGGCGGCGATTGCTTTTTTCGACAAGCGGATGAATTACCGGAATCACCGCAAAATCGTCGTCATTGACGGACTCCGCGGCTTTCTCGGGGGAATGAACATCGGGGACGAATACCTGGGGGCCAATCCCAAGCTGGGGTATTGGCGGGATACGCATTTGGAGCTGGAAGGCGATGCGGTGTATTCGCTGCAACATACGTTTTTGAGCGATTGGCTGTTTGTGAGTAGAAAGCGGCTCGCGGATTCGGAATTTTTTCCCGAGCACGATTGCGGGGGGCGCAAGCCTGTACAGATTATTTCAAGCGGACCGGACGCGCATTGGGATGCCGTTCTGGAGATGTTTTTCGCATCGATCACGGCGGCCAAACGAAGAATTTACATAACTACCCCTTACTTCATCCCCGATCCGAGCATCACCATGGGACTGAAGACGGCGGCGATCAGCGGAGTGGACGTCCGGATCATTTTTCCGCAAAAAGCGGATTCGCGCATCGTGAACTACGCTTCCCTGTCCTATCTGGAGGAGCTGATGCAAGCCGGAGTCCGCTTCTATGCCTATCAGAAAGGCTTTATCCACGCCAAGGTCATTCTGATCGACGATCTGCTCGCTTCGGTCGGTACCGCGAATATGGATCTGCGCAGCTTCTATAACAACTTCGAGCTGAACGCCGTATTGTTCGACAAAGAGACGATTCACCGGCTGGAAACCGATTTTATTCTTGATTTGAAGGAAAGCCGGGAGGTCAAGCTGGAGTCGTTCGAGAAGCGCTCCCGCTGGCAGAAGGGCAAGGAAGTCATGGCGCGGCTCCTTTCGCCGCTCTTCTGAACGATATAGAATTTATAAATTTTCAGCGAAGCTGAACAAATTCTATATCACAAGAAAAACTTCCGCTAAACCGCGGTCGCTCATCCGTGAATAGACTTCGATAGAAGTTTTTCTTACAAGCGGGCGAAGGCCGGTTTCATGGGTTAACGAATAAAGGACAGCACGTGGTCCAGCTGCTGCGGGGGGACTTGAGCGATCAGGTCTCCTTTTTGCTGCAACCGCTGCATGATATTCAGCAGGTGAAAGTCCCGGGGATCGGGGCGGAGCGCCACTTCCTCCCATGTCAGCGGGGTCGACACCGTGGCATCCTTGCGGGCCCGCGGCGTGTAGGGAGCGGACAGCGTTTTGCCGTACCAGTGCTGCAGGTAATCGATGTAAATCAAGGTGCCGCGGTCTTTTTTGAGCCGTTCGACTGTGAACAGCTTCGGATATTTTTGCACCGCGAACGCAGCGACAAACTGTCCGATCCGCCGGAGCTGCTCGAACGTGTAGCCGCGCTCCCGGGCGATCGGGACGTAGATTTGCACGCCCGTGGCGCCTGACGTTTTCGGTACGGACCGGATGTTCATGCTATCCAGAATGCCGCCGATAATATGGGCCGCCTCCATAATGCGCGGCTCGGGATCGACGCTCGGGTCAATATCGATCACCCATTCGACGGGCAGCGTCTCGCCGATCCGGTGAAACGAGGGATGGAATTCCAGACAAGCCAAATTCCCCAGCCACAGCAGTGTCGGCAGGGAATCCAGATGAACGTAGCGGATCGATTCCAGCATCGCCGTCTTGACGAAATCCGGTGTCGGCTCGGGAGCGTTTTTCTGGTAAAACGACTTGTCGTTCCAGCCATGGGGAAACCGGATGGTCGTCAGATAGCGGTCACGGCAATACGTCAGCAGGTAGGGGGACAGCTCGGCGAGCTTTTGCAAATACATCGCTTTCGTGATCTTCTTCTCCGGCCACAGCGGCTTATCCGGATTCGTCACCGTCAGCTCCCGGCCTTCGACGATCAGCGTGCCTTTCGTTTTCGGATAGTTGGCGGGTGCGGGCATCGGCCACCCCTCCTGTTCCTGAAATATATTCCTTAGTATATACTCGCGCGCCCCTTTTCATAAGGGCCGGGCAAAATACGTTGTGGAGACGCGGAGGGCAAGCTGAAAGTTCGCTGAATGCTGCCGGAGCGAACGGTCAAGACGCCGCGATTGGTGTACAATGGAGGGGAGGTGGACACCATGCAGCCAATCAAAGGCGTCAAAATTTTAATCGTCGACGACGAACCGAATATTGCCCAGTTTTTGGAGCTGGGCCTGCAAAACGAAGGCTTCGAGGTTTATACCGCGCCGGACGGGTTTACGGCCGTTACGTTAGCCAAGCAGGTGCGGCCGCATATCGTCATTCTGGACGTCATGATGCCCGGCATGGACGGGTTCGAGGTATGCCGGATGCTGAAGAAAACCGAGCACGTCGCCATCATCATGCTGACGGCCAAGGAAGAAGTCGAAGACCGGGTCAAGGGACTGACGCTCGGGGCCGACGACTATATGGTCAAGCCGTTCAGCTTCGAGGAGCTGTTGGCCCGGATTTATGCGCGGCTGCGCAACCAGTTTCCCCATTTGTTCGCGGAGGTGGCGTACGGGCCGTTTCGCATCGACGACCGGCGCAAAGAAATCCGCTACGACGAGCGGGTGCTGGAGCTTTCGCCGACGGAATACGAGCTGTTGTCTTTTATGGTCGTCAATCACGGACTGGTCCTGAGCAAAACGGTCATTTTGGACAAGGTGTGGGGGTACGATTTCGGCGGGGAGGACAATATCGTCGAAGTGTACATCCGCTCGCTCCGCGATAAATTGAACGACAAGGAGCATCGGATCATTCGGACCCTGCGGGGGTCGGGCTACCGGGTGGATCTCGGATGATGCGGGGGTGGCGCCGGCTCCGCCGTGTTTTCGCCCCTCGCTCGCTTCGTCTTCAGCTCCTGTCCCGTTCCTTGTTTATTTTGGCGGGTCTGCTGCTGTTGATCGGCATTCTGCAATATGTGTTCATGGAGCAGTTTTTAATTAAAAATAAGGTCGCCAGCGTGCAAAGCCAATTTTTTTCCATTCCGCTGGATGTGTGGGCGAATCCGAACTTCGACAACGGCCGGGCAAGAGGCCCCTTTCTGCCCGAAGCTTCGCTGGCGTTCGTCGGTCCGGGCGACAGCTTCCGGGTCATAACGAGCAATCCCCGGGCCGGATCGGTGCCGCGGCTTTCCGCCGAAGAGTATCGGCAGGTCCTTGCCCGGGAACAGAGGCCGCCGCACTATCGGATCGTCAAGGACGACAAGGGGATGGACCAGCTGGTCGTTCTGCAGCGGATCGCTCCGCGCGGGCGTCTTGCGCAGATCAGCACGAGCATGGAGCCGATTCGGGATGTGCTGCTTAGTCAGCTGTGGACGTTTCTGGCTTTGGCCGCAGCGGCTTTAGGAATGGGGATTGCCGCATTTCTTCCCGTTCTGCGCAGAACCCTCGTCCCGCTATCGAACATGATCGAAACCGTCGAGCAGATCGATGCGGGAAAGCTGGATGAGCGGCTGCCGGCGCATCAAGGCCAGCTGGAGATCGACCGGCTCTCCCGGTCGTTCAACCGGATGCTGGAGCGGCTGGAAGCCTCGTTCGAAGCGGAGAAGGAAGCGAAGGAGCAGATGCGGCGTTTCATCGCGGACGCCTCGCACGAGCTGCGGACGCCGCTTACGTCGATTCACGGCTTTCTGGAGGTGCTGCTTCGCGGAGCCGCCCAGAAGCCGGATCAGCTGGATAAAGCGCTTAGAAGCATGTACGGCGAGTCGGAACGGTTGAACAAGCTGGTTCGGGACCTGCTGCTCCTGGCCCGCTTGGACCGTCACCCGACCGTCGACTTGAAGGAGGAATCGCTGAGCGGTATCGTCCATGAAATGGAGCCGCAGCTGCGGCTGCTTGCCGGTGCCAGGAACGTGCTGTTTTCCGTTCAGCCTGACGTGTTGGCCCGCATCGACAAAGACAAAATCAAACAGGTGCTGCTCAATTTGTTCCACAACGCCGTGCAGCATACCGATCCCGCCGGCGGCACCATCCGCATTGCGCTGGAGCCACTGCAGGAGGAGGTCCTGCTGACGGTCCGCGACAACGGAAGCGGCATCCCGGAGGAGCATGTGCCGCGCTTGTTTGAGCGGTTTTACCGGATCGACTCGTCGCGCGCCCGCATTCACGGAGGGGCCGGGCTGGGACTGTCGATTACGAAATCCATCGTCGAGCTTCACGGCGGAACGATTGAGGTGGATAGCCGGGTCGGCGAAGGCTCCAGCTTTACCATTCGCCTTCCGAGGAATGGAGGCCCGCAAGCGGACGATTAAATCGTTCGCTTGCTGAGCTTGTTTCGTGGTCACTTAGGTAATGAAGGTATGCGAGGACACTACAGGCACTTAATCTGATCAACCGTACATTCGTTTTTATCCGCATAAACAACGGCTTGAATACTTGGGTGTCGCATGGTTCCGCCAGGGGTAAACTCCAGGTATTCCACTTTTACAGTAAGTTCAGGCTTCACCCAAAAAGCATCTTTTGATCTTTCGGGTTCATTTATGAAGGGTCTTTGAGCGATTTGCATTTTCGTTACCTCTTCCGTTATGAATCCCCAATCTTTTTGGGTTAGTTTCCCGGTACCTGCATGGCCGATGTAAACCAGGTCCTGTTCCTTTGTATAAACTCCAAGCAGCAAGGAGTTCACAATCTTTCCTCTGTATGTAACCCCGCCAACAACTGCGAATAAATCGTTCATCACCTTATGTTTTTTCCAACGGCCGTCTTTTCCATTGACGCTATAGGTACTACTCAGGTCCTTATAAATAACTCCTTCCATTTGGTGTTGTTTCATCAAATTGAACAGAGTTGCCCCATCGTCAAAGTTTTGTACGATCTGAACGTTCGGCCGAGGGGTGATTATCGATTCAAGAAGCTTTTGCCTATTATTTAAAGGTTCATCGGTAACCCATTCACCGTTATAAAACAATATGTCAAAAATCATATAAGTTACGGGAACCTGGTTTATAGCTTGTTTAATCCTCAAAGGTTGCTTCAAACTATCTCTTCTCATCACTTCATGAAACGAAGGTTTACTTTGATCAAAAGCGATGATCTCTCCGTCCAGTATAACGGAATTAGCATGGCAGAAGGACTTGCTATCATGAAATTCGGGATATTGGTTCGTGCGTTCGTTCTTTTTACGATTGAACAATCGTATTTGCGATCCATCATTGTAGAGCAACACCCTAACTCCGTCCCACTTTATTTGCACGACCCAATTGCCGCCTGCAGGCTGTGAAGATGTGCTTATTGGCTCAAAGGGGGATATTGGTTTTAATTGCATCTATTAAGCAACCCCTAAATATTGTTTTGTTCTCAGAATCATATTCCAACAACCTTGAGGAATTCGCATCGTTTACTCCAACCCCTAATACACAAAGGGCAGTGATCTCATTTGCTTTATATATAATGATTTCCCTAAATCTATAAATAAATAAGTGTAGTATACTAACTATTACCGATCTTCATGAAATAATGATTCTGAAAGTTCTTAGGCGCGGGATTGTTCGATTTGCATAAAGGCAATAAAAATTTGGAGGGCATGATTCGTTGAAGGATGTCCATCGGCGAAAATAATAGGTATACTTATTGCCGGACAAGCAAACATTATCTACAAAACGATACTTTTATTGGCTATATTCAGCATGGTAAGGGGGGGTATTCAGGTGGAATCGCTTTGGCTGGAATATGCGTGGACATTGCTAATCCTTATTGGGTTGGAAGGGTTGTTGTCGGCTGACAATGCGCTAGTGCTGGCGGTGATCGCGAAGCATTTGCCGGATGAGCAGAAAAAAAAGGCAATCAACTACGGTATCATTATGGCGTTTGCTTTCCGGTTTGCAGCTCTTTTTGCGATTTCTTTCATTGCGAATGTTTGGCAGGTGCAGGCCATCGGCGCAGCCTATCTTTTATACCTGGGTTTAAAGCACATCATTCAAGCGCGTTTCGGTAAGAAGAATGAGAATATTCGCAAGGACCTCAAGCAAGAATCGGCAGGAAAAGGTTTTTGGCCTACAGTAGGAAAAATTGCGCTGGCAGATCTCGCCTTTGCAATT
This sequence comes from Paenibacillus ehimensis NBRC 15659, assembly GCF_004000785.1. Lineage (GTDB taxonomy): Bacteria > Bacillota > Bacilli > Paenibacillales > NBRC-103111 > Paenibacillus_G > Paenibacillus_G ehimensis. The sequence continues at coordinate 252,296 of NZ_BILX01000001.1, forward strand.
GATTCCATTCTCGCTGCGGTAGCGCTTGCGCTTGGACTGCCAGACTCGCCGCTTGGCGATTTCGGCGGTATGGACGGCGGACAATTTATTATAGTAGTGCTTGGCGGAATTGCTGGCTTAATTTTAATCAAATATGCGGCTACTTGGTTTGTAAAGCTGCTTGGCCAACGCCCGGCGCTTGAGACAACGGCTTATGCAATCGTTGCCTGGGTTGGGGTAAAGCTTGCTGTCATTACGCTTGCCCATGAGGATATCGGGGTTCTGGATCCTCATTTTCCTCATAGCACGGGCTGGACTTTCGTCTTCTATGGTGTCTTGGTGGCGATAGCGCTGCTAGGGTGGTTTGCACCCCGCAACAAACCTTCTAAAGCAGGCAATGCCTAATAAATAATCGTGCTGAATAGTTAACATCCTGATGAGCTGCCGCAGGTGATGATCATCGGAGAATGGCGCTTGACATCACAGGCAGCGGCTCGGTATAGTTGAAGATGAAATACGATTAACTTTGGTAAACGAGGTGGAAAGGAAATGTTTTTCTTATCGACTGTTCTGATTCGGAATTTGGCTTAAACGGGAGAAGTCTGCCCATTTTTCACCCTAAGCCAACCGAAGAACAGTAGATAAAGAACTCGATTCCTTTCGTTCAAATGATAAAATTTGCAACGGGTCAGGGCGTGTTCGCCTTGCCCGTTTTTTGTTTTCCATACAACCTAAGCTAATTGAATAGAGCTTTGTCCGGCTGTTTCTCCGGTTGGCTTCGAACCCGAAGCGAAAAGGAGAGAGCTTTCATGAGTATGTTGAACGTCGAACAGCTTACCCATACGTATGGGGATAAAAAAATATTCCAAAATATCCAATTCCGGTTGCTCCGGGGAGAGCATGCGGGACTCGTCGGAAGCAACGGGGCCGGGAAATCGACCTTGCTGCGCGTTTTGGCGGGGCAACTGCTTCCCGATGCGGGCAGGATCGAATGGCTTCCGCAAGCGCGGCTCGGTTATTTGGAGCAGCATGCCGATCTGCAGGCGGGAATGACGATTATGGACTACTTGCGGGGCGCTTTCGCACATCTTTATGAGCTGGAACGGACCTTGCATCTGGTCGCAGAGCAGATGGCCGCGGCGGACGCCGACCTCGAAGCGCTGTTAATCCGGTACGGCGAGCTGCAGAGCCGGCTCGAGCATGCCGATTTTTATGGCATCGATGCCAAGATCGAAGAGGTCGCTGCCGGATTAGGCATTCTTGAGCTGGGCAAAGACCGGGAGGTCGACAAGCTGAGCGGGGGGCAGCGGACGAAGCTGCTGCTTGGGAAGCTGCTGCTGGAGGAGCCGCACGTGTTATTGCTCGACGAGCCGACCAACTATTTGGACGACGTGCATATCGAATGGCTGACCGGCTATTTGAAGCGTTACGAGCAGGCCTATCTCGTCGTCTCGCATGACGAAGCCTTCCTGAATGAAATTACAACGACGATCTTTCATTTGGAGCATCAGACCATCAAGCGCTATGCCGGAAACTATGCCGCATTCGTCAAAAATTACGAACTAAGCCGACTGCAGTGGCAGGACGCGTATGAACGCCAGCAGAAGGAAATCGACCGGCTGGAGAGCTTCATCCAAAAGAACCGGAACCGGAAAGCCAAGCAAGCGAAAAGCCGGGAAAAAGCGCTGGAAAGATTGGAGCGGATCGAGAAACCGACGTCCGGACCGCGGCCGCGCTACCGGTTTCATGTTCACGTGGAGCCCGAGAGCCGGATGATGGCGGCGATAGAGCTGCAATTCGGCTATACGGAGCCGTTGTCCGTCCCCGTAAACCTGCAATTGAAGCGCGGGGAAAAAGTGGCGGTCGTCGGGTACAACGGCATCGGGAAATCGACCATGCTCAAAACGATGCTGGGCCTCCTCCCGCCGTTAAGCGGGACGGTACAGCTCGGCGAACGGGTCAAACCGGCTTATTTCGCCCAGGAGCAATGGCTTTCGGACGAAACGGCGCTGGAGCGGCTGTGGTCGCTGCGGCCGGAAAAGACGCAGAAGGAAATCCGGCAGACGCTCGGCATGGCCGGCCTGACCGAAAAGCATATCCGTCAGCCCCTTAGCTCGCTTAGCGGCGGGGAGCAGGCGAAGGTTCGCCTATGCGAACTCATGCTGACGGACAGCAATCTTCTCGTGCTGGACGAACCGACGAACCATTTGGACGTCCGGGCGAAGGAAGCGTTCAAGGAAGCGCTGAAGGAATACAAAGGGACCATTCTGCTTGTTTCCCATGAGCCGGAGTTTTACGGAGATTGGATTACTCAGGTTTGGCGCATGCAGGACTGGAGGAAGTAAGGCCGGGGCGAGAAAGATCCCTGTCCGGCACAAAGAAACGATCGGCGCTTAGCCGATCGTTTCTTTCGTTTTCGCTTTGCCTTTTCTTGTTTTCGCGGCTTTGGCTTTCTCGGTCTTTCCCGGCGTCGGCTCGGTCACGACCGGTTTGACCGCCTCGAGGCTTGCCTGCAGCGCGGCCATCAGATCGATGACGTTCGCTTTATGCGGCTCCGGCGCGACGCGGACCTGCCGGCCGGAAACCTTCGACTCGATCGCTTGCAGTACGGCCGATCGGTAATCGTCCTTGTATTTCTCCGGCTCGAACTTCGTCGCCAGCTGGCCGATCAGCAGCTTCGCCATCTCGAGCTCCTTCTCGTTGACGTTGCTCTGCTCCGGGAGGTTCGGCACATGCTCCACCGAACGGATTTCGTCCGGATAAAAAATCGTCTCCATCGCAATGCACCGGTCGATGATGCGAATGGCGGCCAAGCTGCTTTTGGACCGGATGGACACCTTGGCGATCCCGATTTTGCCCGTTTGCCGCATCGCTTCGAGAAGGAGACTGTACGCGCCGGCGCCGGTTTCGTTCGGAGCGAGGTAGTACGTTTTCTGAAAATAAACCGGATCGATGTCCGACAGGTCGACGAAATCAAGAATCTTGATTTCTTTGGTGATCTCGCCGGTCAGCTTCTCCAGCTCGTCCTTCTCGAACAGCACGAACGAGCCCGGCTCGTATTCATAGCCTCGGACGATTTCCCCCCATTCCACTTCGCGATCGCAGTGCTGGCATTTGCGGACGAAATTCAGCGGCGTGTTGCAGTCCTTGTGAATCATGCGCATCGAAATGTCCTTGTCTTCCGTCGCCGAGAACATCTTGACGGGCACGTGCACCAAGCCGAAGCTGATGGCGCCTTTCCAAACCGTATGCATGGCTGTACCTCCCGGGGCCTGAGCTGGCCGTCTACTTTCTATACAGTATACGCAAAATGGAAGCGTCCCATTACACCGCGCACGAATGTTGGCGTAAGAAATTGGGACATGCTACAGAAGAAGGCTGCATGGATCGCCCAAAAGCATCGTCATGCCGGCCCGAACATTTCGATCAGAGGAGGAAAGGAATCATGAGCGAAGCAAACACGTCCGGCGGCAAGTTCACGGATGATGCGGCCCATGAAGGGCGAGACTCCAATTTTATGGATATCGACCGGATGATCAACGAAGGTCTTGGCGGCGGCAACGTGACGATCCATAACGGACTGATCGAGGAATCGACGACCGATACGATGGATCATCCGGAATCGGTCATCAGCAGGGGGGAAGACGGGCAATGAAAGTGTACCGTGCTCAAGAAATTATACAAGCCGAAGAAAAGATCAACGTGGAGTTGAACGGCGTATCCGTATGGATCGACAGCGTAGACCCCGAGCAGGAACTGGCCAAGGTGCATGTGGAAGACCGTCCTGCCGATACCCGCGTCGTTCCGGTCGGCGAGCTTCAGGAAGTCCAATAGCTCCCGAAATGGAACGTGTTTTTAGCAAAAGCTTTCCGAAAGCGTACAGGCCGAGACGGCCCATGGCTTGGGGAAGCTTTTTTTGCTGCGGAAAAGCGGCTTCGGGGCTCAAGCAACCGGCAGAGCGGATAGTCAGTCATAGAGGATCGGTGGTATGATATAACCAAGAGATCGGGGAGCAATGGAGCGTTTCGAACGATACCCCGCACTTCGAATAATAGCAAAACGGCATGTTTGTCTAGATACAAAGGAACGGCTATAATAGTTGTCAATACGAAAGCGGAGGCGGGTAGATGTGAGCTCGGTCGACGAATTTACGCTGATCGACCTGCTGAACGGCGGGAAGCAAACGATCGCTTTTCAACGGGCCGGCGGTGTAGAGACAGGGATCGGGGACGACGCGGCCGTCGTTCGCGCCTCTTCGGATAGCCGGTGGATCCTCACTTGCGATACGATGACGGAAGACATTCATTTCAAGCGAGTGACGATGCGCGATGCGGATATCGGGTACAAAGCGATGGCTTCCGCCGTCAGCGATATCGCTGCGATGGGAGGGACCCCGCGGTATGCCCTCGTGGCGCTGAGCATGCCGAAGTCGACGCCGGTGGAGCGTGTGCGCGCGATGTACGACGGGTTGTACGAATGCGCGAATCGCTACCGCGTCGTTGTTGCGGGCGGAGATACGACCTCGTGTATCGGGGGCGTGACGCTGACCGTAACGGTCATCGGAGAGACGGAACCGGACAAGGCGCTGCTCCGCTCGGCAGCCAGACTGGGAGATGTCGTATTTCTTACCGGGTTTACCGGAGAGTCCGCGGCCGGACTGGAATGGCTTCTATCGAAAAGCAGGCCGTCGGAGGAATGGGACGCCGATCCGGAGCTGAAGCGGTATCCCGGACTGATCCGGGCGCACTGCCGTCCCGAGCCGCAGATTGAGGCGGGCGAGCTGCTGCGGCGGTCCGGCTTCTGCCATGCGCTTAACGATGTCAGCGACGGGATCGCCAGCGAAGCGTGGGAAATTGCCGCTGCGTCGAATATCGGAATCGATCTGATCGAAGACCGGATTCCCGTGTCGAACGAATTGCTGGAGTTTGCTTCAGGGCAAGGGAAGGACCCGCTGGATTATATTCTCTACGGCGGCGAAGATTATCAATTAATCGGAACGGCGCCCGCCGAGCATGCCGTCGAGCTGCAGATGCAGTTTAAGGAAGCGGGGCTGCCGCTTTATCTGATCGGATATGTCCACGGGGCGCATTCCGGCGTGCGGCTTGTGCGAAGCGACGGCGGTGCGGTGCCGCTCGCCAAGCGCGGCTACAATCATTTTACCGGATGAAGGGACGATCCTGACATGGCCACTTATGCATTTCAAGCCCGTCATGTCGCCGATACTTCCGTATTGGCGGAACGCTTGGCCTCGTTGTTTATCCCGGGAACCGTCATTACGCTTGACGGCGACCTTGGGGCGGGCAAGACAACATTCTCGCAGGCGGTAGCCAAGGCGATAGGCGTCAAGGACATTGTGAACAGTCCTACGTTTACGATCATCAAAGAATACGAGGGATCGGAATTCCCTTTCTACCATATGGACGTGTACCGGCTGTCTTTGGAGGAAGCGGATGACTTGGGGCTGGACGAATACTTTTACGGAAACGGCATTACGCTTATCGAATGGGGTTCGCTGATCGAAGAGATTTTGCCTCCGCAGCGGCTGGAGATCCGGATTGAGTCCGACGGAGAAAACGGGCGAAGCTTTACGCTCCAACCGTCAGGTGAACCTTATGAAGCATGGTGCGTGAAGCTACAACAGAACGGATGGTTAAAATGATTCAGAATACGGCATCAGATTCGACTTTATATGGCGACGGCAAGCTTATGCTGTCGGTCGATACGTCAACCGTGTCAATGACGACCGCGTTGACCCGGGGGCGGGAAATCCTCGGGGAAATTACTTCGAAAGCGGAGCGGAACCATTCGCTTTACCTCGTACCGACCTTGCAGCGGCTCATGGCGGAGTGCGGCGTCCGGCCGGACGAGCTGTCGGCGTTCGCCGTCGGCGTCGGGCCCGGTTCCTATACCGGCGTGCGCATCGGCGTGACGGTGGCCAAAACCTTTGCCTGGACGCGGAAACTGGCTTTGCTCGGCGTCTCTACGCTCGAAGCGTTGGCACTCGGCGGAGCCGGCTCCGCCTCAGAATACACCGCGCTTCAAGACGGGGAAACCGTGCGGGGCGGGGCGCTTCAGGCGATGGATTTCTTGCTTGACGCGGCGCGCGTGACAGGGGAAACGACATGGGTCGTTCCGCTGATCGACGCCCGCAGAGGACAGGCGTTTACGGCACTGTACGCCGTTTCGCCCGAGGGCTGGAAGTGCCGGGTGCCGGACGGGATTCGCCTGACCGCCTCTTGGACGGACGAGCTTCTTCTGTTGGCTGCTTCGGCGGAAGCCGGACCCGGCCGCGTCGTATTTACGGGCGAGCTGGAGCTGCATCAGGAAGCGATTCGTTCGTTCGCCTCCCGGTGGGACGGACCTGTCACGGAAGCTCCACACGAACTGCGTGCCCGCCATGCCGCCGAGCTTGGCCTGATGCGGTGGAAGCGAGGGGAGACGGAGGATGTTCACGGGTTGGTTCCGAACTATACGCAATTGGCGGAAGCGGAAGCCAAACTTCTCGCCAAGAAATCTTAGGGGAGGCCTGTCCGATATGGAACCTAAACGAGAAGCGCAACCTGTCTATGACGGAGCTATGCTTTTTCGCCCTATGCACACGGACGACATCCCCGTGATATGCGAGATCGAGCAGGAATCGTTCGCGACGCCTTGGACGGCCGGGGCGTTTTACAACGAGCTGACCAGCAATAATTTCGCCAAATATCTCGTGTTGGAGTACGAAGGCGAAATTGTGGGCTACGGCGGCATGTGGCTGATTATGGAGGAAGCGCACGTCACCAATATCGCGATTCGCGAGAAATACCGCGGACGCAAGCTCGGGGAGCGGCTGCTTGTGGAAATGCAGCAGACGGCCGTTTTTTATGGGGCGCTGCGCATGACGCTGGAGGTGCGCCCGTCCAATTTGATTGCCCAGCGCTTGTATGAGAAGATGGGATTTCGTTCCGTAGGTATTCGACGGGGCTATTATACCGACAATAAAGAAGATGCGATTATTATGTGGGCGGACCTGCCCAAATCGGAACGGCTCTCCCAATAAAAGAAAACGGCTGCCTGCGAGCGGTTCATAACAAACGAGAGGTTTATTGACGATGAACGAACAATCGAACGAAGCGGTGTCCGTTCGCCCGGATCGGGACGGCGGACCCGTTTATATATTGGCCGTGGAAACAAGCTGCGACGAGACGTCCGTAGCTATTGTCCGCGACGGCAAAGACATTCTGGCGAACGTCGTATCCAGCCAGATTGAGACGCATCAACGATTCGGCGGCGTCGTGCCCGAGGTCGCCTCGCGCAAGCATGTGGAGTCCATCACGTGGATTATCGAAGAGGCTCTGGACAAAGCGAATGTGAAGCCTGCCGAACTGGCTGCCGTCGCCGTGACGCAAGGGCCCGGCCTGGTTGGCTCCTTGCTGGTCGGAATGGTAGCGGCCAAGGCGCTGGCCTGCGCGCTGGAGCTGCCGCTGATCGGCGTGCATCATATCGCCGGACATATTTATGCCAATCAGCTCGTGAACGAGCTGGAATACCCGTTTGTTGCGCTGGTCGTGTCCGGAGGCCACACCGAGCTCGTCTTTGTGGAAGCCGAAGGTCGCTTCCGCATCATCGGGCAGACCCGGGACGACGCGGTGGGCGAAGCTTACGACAAAGTCGCGCGGGCGCTCAAGCTGCCTTATCCCGGCGGCCCGCATATCGACCGGCTTGCGCATGAGGCCCGGGAAGCGGTCACGCTTCCCCGCGCCTGGCTGGAGCCGGATTCGTACGACTTCAGCTTCAGCGGGCTGAAGTCGGCGGTGCTGGCGGCCCTGAATCAGGCCGCCATGAAAGGCCAGCCGCTGGCCCCGGAGGCCGTGGCGAAAGGCTTCCAGGACTCGGTCATCGACGTCCTGGTGGAGAAGGCTCTTCGCGCCGTGCGCGCTTACGGCGCGAAGCAGCTCATCCTTGCCGGCGGGGTCGCCGCCAACAAGGGCTTGCGCGCGGAGCTCGAGGCTCGCTGCGCGGAAGCGGGCGTGCCGCTGCTGGCGCCGCCGCTCAGCCTGTGCACCGACAATGCGGCGATGATCGCCGCCGCCGCTTTTTTGAAATACCGGCGCGGGCAATTCGCCCCGTTCGATATGAAAGCCGAGCCGCTGCTGAAGCTCGAAGCGTGGTCGGTTTAACATGATTTCTTTGCAAAGCGGCTGCCTCCGTCGTTCCGGATGGCCGCCGCTTTTTTATCATTTAGAGTCCTATGTATTCTAGTGGAAAAAAATTCAATGCAAAAAAGGGTTGCTTTCCGTTTGTAGATTTGATATATTACTCCTTGTCGCTTCTGCGGCGGGCTTTTAGAACTAGAGACTTTCGAATCTTGAAAAAAATAAAAGCTTGTATTGATAGAGCAGATGTGATATTATATAAAAGTCGCTTTCGAGAGGTGAAGTTGGCCGATCGGAATGCTGGGAAATG
>NZ_BILX01000002.1 GCF_004000785.1 Paenibacillus ehimensis NBRC 15659
AAAGAGCCCGCCGCTCCCCTTCGGGAACGGCGGGCGAACCGGCGGCATCGAAAAAAAAGATGACTTCTTGAATTCAGAAGTCATCTTTGGCCGTATGATTTAATTGGCTCCATCAATTGCGGTGATATCACTTTCAATGATAACCGGCTGTTTGACGATTTCCCCAACCGCCCCGAGTACTCCGGACGTATTATTTCCCCAGCCATAAACTTTGCCGTCGCTTTTAAGGGCGATAACAAAGTGATCTTTCACAACAATATCCGTGATGCCGGTTAATCCTGGAATCTTGGTTTTTACCACTCTTTTCGTTGTGTCGCCAAGACCTAGCTGTCCATAGTCGTTGCTTCCCCAAGACCATACCTCGCCGTTAGTATCCAAAAGATACATCGAGTTATCTCCTACAAATAATTTTGTGGTAGTAGGAGTGGGATTAGGATTAGGATCAGGGGTGACATCCGGAGCAACGAGATCCCCTGTTTCACTAATATCAATAGCGTCAAAGACGAATAGCCCGTCATCCTTTGACTGCACTTTGACTTTATGTTTGGCGTCATTTAAGCCTGTAATCTCAAAATTTAATACTTGAGCTGCAAAACTCGAAGAATACTGCGAAAAACTTCCTTTTAAGGCGCCATCAATGTAAACTTCAATATTCGCCAATGCGCTTCTATTGCTAAAATTAGCACCGATAAATCTCATTTTTGTTCCAGTAAAATAAAATTCGACCGAATCTTTGCCTGAAACTCCGTAGCCGGTGTCGTTATATAATCCTTGTCCGCTGTTTTGATTTAGTGGAGTTCCATTATACTTAATCCACGGATGATGATCGTCAAACCTTTTCCAACCTTGTTCCGGTGCTGTTAGCTGTCCCCCAACCGTAGCTGCTTTCGCGGTTTGAGCAAAACCAGGAAAAACCAAAATGCTCAAAACAATAAAAGATAATGCCACCAATAAAATACTCTTTTTCCTAACCAATAGATTACACCTCTTTGCTGTTTTCCATCATTATATACTCCATTTGTCCTATTTATCAAATGAAAAATAGTTCTTTTGTAATGAAAATCACATCGATTTTCGTCATGGACTGCTGCCAAAATTCCGGTTGTGCAGGATGATATGAAATTGTTTCTTACCAAGCGGCTCTACCGGCAAGGCGCCGGTTTGGCTTGAGAGATTCCGCCATCCATCTCAGGCTTCATATACTTTGGCCCTCTCGTGCATCGTTTGGGAGTTTATTTTGCTTATTTCATCGATGAGAGCTACACGGTAGCTGCCGTTTCCTTGTTGACCGGCCGTTTCATAAGCAAGCTCCCCTGCAATCCCCATACACAAAAGACCGGCGACGGCCGCCATGCGGTAATCCGCCGTCACGCCGCAGAATGAGCCGATAAGGGAAGTACTCATACATCCTGTACCGGTGATAGAGCCGAGCATGGGATGCCCATTCTCCATACAAATGACGCTTTTGCCATCGGATACGATATCGGTTGCGCCGGTGATGGCCACCGTACAGTGATATTGCTCCGCCAATTTGTTCGCAATATCGATGCCGCTTTGCAGACCGTTTTCCAAGTCCGCTTCGGAGGCGTCCACACCTTTCGTCGTTGCCTGGAGTCCGGCGATAAAACGGATTTCAGACATATTGCCGCGGATGACGCTGAATTTTAACTGTTCAAGCATCATTCTAACCGTCTGATTGCGAAGCTTCGACGCGCCCGCGCCCACGGGGTCCAGAACGACGGGGGTGCCCATCTCATTTGCTTTCTTCCCCGCGGCAAGCATGGATTCTACGGTTCGCGTATTCAATGTCCCTATATTCAACACAAGCGCGGAGGATATGGCGGTCATGTCAGCGGCTTCTTCGATATCGTCCGCCATGATGGGAGAAGCGCCGATGGCAAGCGTAACGTTGGCGCAGTCGTTTACCGTCACATAGTTGGTAAGATGGTGAACCAAAGGCTTTGTTCGCCGGACGCTGCCCAATAAATCGCCGATGCTTGAGGTTGGATTATTATTCATGGATCTCAGCTCCATTCTTTAAGCCGTTGTGGTAAAGCTCATAAAAATGATGAGTGGGACCGTGCCCCTTCCCGATCGACAAGGAGTGCCGAATGGCCGTTGTGATATATGCCTTCGCTCGACGTACCGCTTCCTGTAAGCTGCACCCCAATGCGAGGTTGGAGGCAATAGCGGCCGAATAGGTGCAGCCTGTGCCATGCGTATTTTTGGTCTCAATACGCTCGGCATCAAACGTATAAAACCGCTCCCCGTCAAACAATAGATCCAGCGCGCTTCCTGCGGCATGACCGCCTTTGACAAGGACGTTTTTACAACCCATACGATGAATCGCCGCGGCCGCTTTTTTCATATCTTCGACATTGTGAATTTGCATACCGGCGATCTTCTCCGCTTCCGGAATATTGGGAGTAAGGAGGTCGGCGAACGGAATAACCTTTTCGATCAGCGTGTCTATGGCCTCGGGGTTCATAAGCGGACAGCCGTTTTTCGCATACATCACAGGGTCGAGAACAATATTAGCGGGAGCGTATTGTTTGAGCTTTCCTGCGACGGCCTCCATGCAATTGGGCTGTGAGAGCATACCGATCTTTACAGCGTCCACGTCAATATCCTCAAACACGGCGTCGATTTGTTTTTCGATCATATCGGGCCTGACATCCTGGATGTCAATGACGCGGCTCGTGTTTTCGGCGACCACCGAAACAATGACGCTCATGCCAAAAACGCCATGCGCCGAGAATGTTTTTAAGTCGGCTTGAATGCCGGCGCCTCCGCTGCAATCCGAACCGGCAATCGTCAATACTTTTTTCAAGTCTATCATCTCCGCTCTGTTAAATGAATAAAATAAAAAGCCCTTGTCCTACTGCTGACAAGGGGAAAATAACACGCACGATCCATTGTTATTTGCTTCCCTACGCCAGTATTAACTAACAGGTTCAATGGGTCAGGTTTTAACCTTCTCAACCGCGAACGGTCCCCCCGCAAACAATAAACACTATTCAGTTTTAGCATATAAAAATAGAGCGCTCTCCCGTTCGTGGAATGCGCCCTAATCATATACATAGAGATGTAATGATTCGCTTCCCTACGCCGGTATTAACCAACAGGTTCAAAGGGTCAGGTTTTAACCTTCTCAACTACAACGTAGTCCCCCCGCAAATTAGTTTCATTGAAACATACGCTTTTCCAAAAGTCAAATGCATCGGAGCGATTTCTTCAAACCACCTGTTCGGCAGATCGGACGGCTTCCTGTTCTTCTTTAGTTTGATTTGGAATCTCATAGCAAGCGAAAAAACCACCGTCGTCAGGTTGGGTGACCTGATCGGTGGCTTTTCCTAGGTAATAACTTTTTCAAACCCGGTTGATGTACCTTGGCTGACTCCGCCTGGCACGGACAGCCTATCCACTTAGCCTAAGGCAGGCTCCCGCCAGCTCACCCCGCCTCCTGTCCCCGCCCTCCGCCGGTGAACTGGCTGCGGTACAGCTCGGCATAAAAACCTCCTTGCGCGAGAAGCTCCTCGTGGGTACCCTGCTCGATCACGCTGCCTTTGTTCATGACGAGAATCAGATCGGCCTCGCGAATCGTGGATAAGCGGTGCGCAATGACGAAGCTGGTTCTGCCTTTCATCAGCTCGTTCATCGCCTTCTGAATATGGACCTCCGTCCGCGTATCGACGCTGCTGGTCGCTTCGTCGAGAATCAGGATCGCCGGGTCGGCGAGAATCGCGCGGGCAATGGTCAGAAGCTGCTTCTGGCCTTGCGAGATATTCGACGCTTCCTCGTTCAAGACCGTATCATAGCCGTCCGGCAGCGTCCGGATAAAGTGGTCCGCATGCGCCGCCCGCGCGGCCTGAATGATCTCTTCCTCGCTTGCCCCTTCGCGGCCGTATGCGATGTTGTCCCGGATCGTCCCGTTGAACAGCCACGTATCCTGAAGCACCATGCCGAACAAGCTTCGCAGGTCGCCGCGCTTCATTTCCGTAATATCCGTACCGTCGATGGTAATCCGGCCGTCGCCGACCTCGTAGAAGCGCATCAGCAGGTTAATCAATGTCGTTTTGCCCGCGCCGGTCGGGCCGACGATCGCGATCGTCTGTCCCGGCTTGACGTCGATGTTCATGTTGTCGATCAGCACGTCATCCGGCTTATAGCCGAACCGGACGCCTTCGAACCGCACCTCTCCCTTCGCCGCGCCAAGGCGTTTTCCCTCGGCATGCTCCGGGTCTTCCTCCGGCTCGTCCAGCAGCTCGAACACACGTTCCGCCGAAGCGATGGTCGACTGAATGACGTTGGCAATCGTCGCCAGTTGGGTGATCGGCATGAAGAACTGCCTGGAATATTGAATAAACGCTTGAATGTCGCCAATCTCGATCGACCTCTTCGTGACCAGGAGCCCGCCGACGACACTGACGAGGACGTAGCCGACATTGCCGATAAAGCTCATCATCGGCATGATGATGCCCGAAATAAATTGCGCCTTCCAGCCGGACTCGTACAGCTTCTCGTTAATGCCGTTGAACGTGTCGACCGACTGGCGCTCGCGGCCGAACGCTTTGACGATTTTGTGGCCCGTATACATTTCCTCCACGTGCCCGTTGAGCTCGCCAAGCGACTTTTGCTGCTCCTTGAAGTAGCCTTGCGAGCGGGAGGCGACCGCCTTGGTCACGAGCAGGCTGAGCGGCAGCGTCAGGAACACGATCAGCGTCATGATCGGACTGATCGTCAGCATCATCGCGATGACGCCGACCAAGGTGATCAGAGAGGTAATCAGCTGCGTCAAGCTTTGCTGCAGCGTGCTGCTGATGTTGTCCACGTCGTTCACGACGCGACTCAGAATTTCCCCGTTCGTCTTCGAATCGAAGAACTTGAGCGGCAGCCGCGCCAGCTTCTCATTCACCTCTTTGCGCATGGCGTACACCGTCTTCTGCGCTACGCCGGCCATCAAATACTGCTGCACATAAGCGAACGCCGCGCTCACGATATACAATACCGCCAGCATCAGCAGAATATAATGCACATAGCCGAAATCGATATGCGCTCCCGGCACGCCCTTCAGCTTCTGCATCAAGCCCTCGAACAGCTTGGTGGTCGCCTGTCCCATCAGCTTCGGACTGATGATGCTGAATATCGTGCTGATCACGGACGCGGCAAACACGGCGAGCAATTGATATTTGCGGGGCAGCAAATACCGGATCAGCCGCTTCAAGGTGCCTTTGAAATCCTTCGCCTTCTGCACCGGCATCCCCATCCCCGGGCCTCTTCCAAACGGGCCTCCGCCGCCGGGACCCGGGGTTTTGCGTTGTTCACTCATCGAGTCTCCTCCTTTCCGGCGCGCAATGCGACCGCGTCTTCATCCGCTTCTTCCGCCCCTTGGGCCGCGCCGCTTCCGGCAAGCTCGTCCTCGGAAAGCTGCGAGGATACGATTTCCCGGTACACCTTACAGGTGTCCAGCAGCTCCCGGTGCCGGCCAATGCCCGCGATCCGGCCTTCGTCCAGGACGACGATCCGGTCGGCATCGATCACCGTGCTGACTCTCTGCGCCACGATAATGACGGTAGCCTCTCCCGTCTCTTCCCGCAGGGCCGCCCGCAGCTTCGCGTCCGTCTTGAAATCGAGCGCCGAGAAGCTGTCGTCGAACACGTAAATATCCGGCCGCCGCACCAGCGCGCGGGCAATCGAGAGACGCTGCTTCTGCCCGCCGGATACGTTCGACCCGCCTTGAGCAATCACGGAATCGAAGCCGTCCTTCATCTCGCTTATAAATTCCGTCGCTTGCGCGATATCGGCCGCATGGCGAATTTCTTCCTCCGTCGCATCCTCTTTGCCGTACCGGATATTGTCCCGGATCGTCCCCGAGAACAGCACGGCTTTTTGCGGAACGAATCCGATCTTGGCGCGCAGCGCTTCCTGCGTCATCTCTCTGACGTCCGTGCCGTCCACCAGCACGCGCCCTTCGGCTGCGTCGTAGAACCGCGGGATAAGGCTGATCAGCGTCGATTTGCCCGCGCCGGTGCCGCCGATGATCGCCGTCACTTCCCCAGGCCCCGCTGTGAACGTGATGCCTTCGATCGCCGGTTTCTCTGCGCCCGGGTAGCTGAACGATACTTCCTGAAACTCGACATATCCTTTAAGCGTACCGCCGTCTTTGGCTTGTTCGGGATCGTTCAGCGTGGGCACCATGTCCAGCACCTCCCGGATCCGGGCAGCGGAAACCGATGCGCGCGGAATCATGACGAACATCATGGACACCATCATCAGCGAGAACATGATCTGCATCGCGTACTGCAGGAATGCCATCAGCGAACCGACCTGCATATCGCCGCTGTCGATGCGGAAGCTGCCGAACCAAATAATCGCAATGGTCGCAAAATTCATCGTCAGCATCATGACGGGCATCATGGCCCCCATGATCCGGTTCACTTTCAGCCCCGTCCCGGTCAGGTCGAGGTTAGCCTCGTTAAACCGCCGCTTCTCGTGCCCGGCGCGGTTAAACGCACGAATGACGCGAATCCCGGTCAGCCCTTCGCGCAGTACCAGATTCAGCTTGTCGAGCTTCGTCTGCATCGCTTTGAACAGCGGAATGCCTTTGCTTGCAATGAAGAAAATCGCTCCCACCAGCACGGGGATAATCACGATCAGGACCAGCGACAGCTTGGCGTCCTGCGATACGGCCATGACGATCCCCCCGATACAGAGCATCGGCGCGCTGACCATCATCCGCAGCATCATCGTAAGCACCTGCTGTACCTGCGTGATGTCGTTGGTCGTCCTCGTGATCAGCGAGGCCGTGCCGATCCGGTCAAACTCCTGCAGCGAGAAATTCTCCACATGCTCGAATACGCTGCCGCGCAGCCGCTGGCCGAAGCCTGCGGCCACCTTGGAGGAATAATAGCTCGCCGCGACGGAACAGACCGTGCCGGCTGCCGCCACCAGCAGCATAAAGCCTCCGATCCGCAAAATATAGGGCGTATCTCCCTGCACAACCCCAATATCGACAATGTCGGCCATGAGCGTAGGCAAATACAAATCGGATAAAGACTGCAGGAAAATCAAAGCCAGAACGATCGCGATAGACGCACGGTACGGCTTCAAATAAGCAAACAACTTCAACATGCTTCATGATCATCTCCGCTCGCTTGGATCTGTCCTCGGCACCTCAAGATGCCGGTTAGATAGACCATTGAATATTTTAGACATTATTAATTAAATAATTTAATTTTATGTCCGGTTTTCGTCCCTGTCAAATCCAAATTCGACTAAAAAAAGAATGCCCCTCCCCGATTCAGGCGGAACATTCTGACCTACGATGACAGCGGAAGTACTATAAAAGGGGGGATTCGGATGCGGGACCGCACCGTGATCGTAACGGGGGCCAACTTTGGGATGGGGCTCGCTGCAACAGTGGAGCCGGCGAGGCTGGGGGCGCATGTCATTAGCATGCCGCAGCCGGGAACGCGGCGTATAGACGCTGCAGGAAGCGTAGCGGCAGTGCGGCTGATGAAGCTGGATCTCGGCGTCGACCGCGCCACCGGGTTCGGCCGCAGGATTCACGCCCGGCTGCGGCCGTTTTTCCTAGCCCCCGAGGCGCTCGCCCGCAGGCCATGGGCCTGGAGCGAGCAGGAGGTAGGGCTTTCCGTCAGAACCTGAAGCATCAGGTTACGGTCTTTTGGTGAAGATTTGGAAGGTGACGCCGAATTTATCCGTAACCATGCCGTAAGCGGGGCTAAAATAAATCTCCTCCAGCGGCATCTTCACCTCACCATCCTGCTGAAGCGCTTCGAACAAGCGCTTCGACGTTTCGACATCGCCGCTCGTGATGCAGATGCTCAGTTGGTCGCCCCGCTGTCCAAATTCGCCCGGGTACCCATCGGCCACGAACAACTCCGCGTCGCCGATCTTGAGCACGCTGTGCGCCACACGCGATTTTACCTCCTCCGGCATCGGCTGCCCGGGGGTTTCCGGCGCTTGACCGAACAATTGCTTGAACACGACCTTGGCTCCCAAAGCTTGCTCGTAAAAACGGATCGCATCTTCCGCCTTGCCATCCAGCATAATAAAAGGGGTAACCTGCAACGTCATCCTTCAACAGCTCCTTTGTTTGGTTTCATCGATTCGGCCGGCTTCGTTTCCTTCAGCTGGTCTTGGTTCTTATTGTAGCTTATAATAGTGACAACTATTGTCACAAATACAAAAATAAAATCGGAGCCATGCGATGTCCAAATCAAAACGACTCATGGAATTGATGATGATCGTCAACCGAAAGAAGAAATTTACCGTCAAAGAGCTGGCGACCGAGTTTAACGTATCGACGAGGACGATTTTGCGCGATTTGCAGGAATTGAGCGAGCTTGGAGTGCCGTTGTATTCGGAGGTGGGACCTCACGGCGGGTATCAGGTATTGAACGAACGCATTTTGCCCCCGATCGCCTTCACCGAGGAGGAGGCTGTCGCCATCTTTTTCGCATGTCATGCGCTGCGCCACTATGCTTATCTTCCCTTCGAGACGGAATCTTCCTCCGCCTTGAGCAAATTTTATTTTTACATGTCGGGGGATGTCCGCGACCGGATCGATGAGATGAAGAACCGGATCGATTTTGTAATCCCGTCGAGACAGGCGAAGTTCCCTTACCTGTCGATTCTGCTGGACGGAGCCATCCGGCAACAGGTGATCCGCATCGAATACGAATCGCGCGATGGCGTGTCCGCCCGACTCATACAGCCGGTCGGCATTTTTGCCAGCAGCGGCTTATGGTACTGTCCCGCCTACTGCTTCCTTCGCGAAGATATCCGCTTGTTCCGGTGCGACCGGATCAGGTCCGCGGCGGAGGACACTTCCGGAACGCAGCCGCTCGACCTCCGGCATCTCCACCTCGGCAACCGGGAGGCACTGATTCCGGCGGAGCAGGAATTCACCAATCTGTATGTGGAGCTGAGCGAGGAGGGAGTCCAAAAATGCGAGGGCGAATATTGGTCGTCCACCAAGCTGCATCGTCGCGAGGACGGCACCGGATGGCTGGAAGGCCACATGCCGAAGAGGGACATTCCGTTTCTGGCGCAGTTTTTCATCGGCTTGGGCGTAGATGCGACGGTGAAATCACCGCCGGAGCTGCTCGATGACATGAAACGGAGGCTGGCCGAGATGATGGCGAGGTACGGCTAGCAGCCCAATGGAAGAAGTGCTGTATCCTTCCACAAACTGGAGTTATAATAGTGAGACAGGAGGACGATAATCATGAAAAAGCTGTTGGATAAATTATAACGTCTCGATCTAAAAGCATCCGATGTCGTCCGTATTCGCGGACCGCCGCCTGCCTCGTTGGAATGCCAAACCCAAACTATACCCTACGGAGGTTTGAACGAGGATGAGAAACGAGCAGGAAATGCTGAATGTAATTCTGGATATTGCCAGAAACGACGAGCGAATCCGGGCGGTCGGGATGAACGGGTCGCGAACCAATCCGAATGCGCCAAAGGATGTTTTTCAGGATTATGATATTGTGTATATCGTTCATGATCTGCAGTCTTTAATTGAAGATAATCAGTGGATTGACCGCTTCGGCAGCCGAATGATCATGCAGAAGCCGGAAGAGATGGAGCTTATTCCTCCGGAATCGGATGGAAGGTTCCCTTATCTGATGCTGTTTACGGATGGCAACCGGATTGACTTGACCCTGTGTCCCTTCGAGGATAAGGACAACTGGAACAACGACGATACACTGGCCGTCGTTTTGTTGGACAAGGACAATTGTCTTCCCCAGCTTCCGGCCCCGACAGACGAGGATTACTGGGTAGAGCGCCCGTCGGCCAAGCTTTTTGCCGATTGCTGCAACGAATTCTGGTGGGTTTCCACGTATGTGGCCAAAGGCTTGTGGAGGCAAGAAATGCTTTATGCCCAGGATCATTTGAACGTCGCCGTGAGACCGATGCTGATTCAAATGCTCGACTGGCAGGTTGGCATTCACACCGATTTCTCGATCAGCACAGGCAAAAACGGCAAATATTTAGAGAAGCATCTTTCGAGGGAGAGCTGGCACGAATTGATGTCCACCTTCCCGGACGCAACTTATGAAGGAGTATGGCGGGCTTTATTTGCCATGGGGGACTTGTTCCGCCGAACCGCGCAGGATGTGGCGAGCCGTTTGAACTACGAATATCCTCTGGAGGACGACAAGCGCGTCACCGCCTACTTAAAGCATGTTCGGAATTTAGCTCCGGACGCTAGTGAAATTTATTGATTGTTATGAGCTGAGCCTCCCGCCATGGGAGGCTTTAAATAATAAAAAAAGTTTTGAACCCATTTAAAGAATTAAAATGGTTACGCCTGGGGCAACCTAATTCTAAAACGGAGGTTTTTATGGAACTGTTTAGAGATGGCGAACCCCATCCTTTGTATGATGAGATTATGGGTTTGAAAGATGCAAAAATGCGTAACGTTGCCATTAAAGCTGTTAATGGAGTAATTTTAGTATCTTACATTGACGATAAGTGGATTATCACTTTAAATGACCGCTTCCAGTTGGAAAGTGCTAATATTACCGAAATCATCGATCATGTGGACAAACTGCATGGAGATAATTCCAATGTATTCATTCGCTGAGTTGAGTTATAGAAAAAGACAAAGAAGGGGTAGAGGATGAATCTATCCTTTTTTGTTGTCCCTAAGAAAAAGATTGGGGATTAAGCGAATGGGCAGAATAGCTGTGGGTACTGTTTCTCCATGAATGATTCCGACGGGAAACAATAGTTTTATTGAGAAAGTGAAATAAGATACTTGTATACCCCTGAGTCTACAGTGGAGCCTAAAGTTGGACTTCTGTTTGGAGCGAAATGGAAGGAAAATGTCCCCAAATGCTGCTGCGACTTAATCCAGCGCCTCACTGACACTTGGTTGTATGCGCATTTATTTAAATGTGGTATTTTCATTTTATTTTGATGGCATATTAAGGTAAAATTGATTTATATTTCTAAGGGAGGATTTCTTCGTGCGGGGTGTCAATCGTCCTTTGCGTTGGGAAATTGAAGACCATATGAAACTGCACGGCTATAACCTCAATCAAGTGGCTGAGTTAGCGGGGATCAACGCAGGAAATTTAAGTAGAGCCTTGAATGGTGTAGCCCGTTCGATCACAATCGGTCAATTGGATGCTTTGGCCAAGCTTTTTGGCCAAGCACCCGGCTGGCTGTATGAGCTGTATATCGAAGAATGCATTTCGGAGGAAAAATGGTCCCGGCGGCGGTTGATTCCTTACTTAGTGCGATGCGCAGAGCTCGGCCGTCATGATTGTATTGAACCGGTGATCTCCAAGCTTCTTGATAACCCGAAGAACGTATCCATTATTTTTGCCGCGGCAGAGAAGTTGTTCCAGATGGAGAGACTGCAGGAAGCAGAGCATTTCTACCAAGTCGTAATTGACGGGACCAAGGATAGCTTCTCCGAGATGCTGGCTATGAGTCATTACCGATTATTTCTCATAGCTCAAGGTACGGATGCGGAGAAAAATTGGAGGGCGGCCATTCGGTTTGAACCGTACAGAAACCGTCTGCCCGAACACCTCCAATTGGCGGCTCTATTGAAGCTGACCAAAGTCTGCTTTGCATTGCAGAAGTGGGACGAGGTTGAGAAATTCGCGGATGAGCTAGCAGAGTTAAGTATGGCATTATGCAGAACCCGAGTGAAGATTGAGAGCGAGCGACATCTGGTATACTATTACGGAGCTGGGCTTTTGTTTAAAGGCGCTACATTAGAAAAACGAGGGTTATATGACCAGTCCAAAAAATATGTTCGTGGCTATGCTAATCTGGAATGGCCGGAACCGCTCGATGAAGAAGTCAAAAAAGAAGTAGAAATGTTTAAAATCTGGGGAAAAGCGAATTTATACACGCTTGAGGTGCTGGCCGGGAACGAAGGCATTATTGACGAATATGCCGATTATCTGGCGAATCTTAACTGGCTTGCAGATATTCTGGCCGGATTGATCACGATCTTAAAATCAGCAAATACATATGCTTTCTCTGTCGATCACGTATTGTCGCGTTTTTCTGAAACCATTCATGCTTTTCATTCCTTTAACGACGATCTCATCCTTTCGGATCGACACCTTCGATTTAGGTATCATAAAGCTATTTATGAGTTCAGGCACGGACGAATCCAAGCAGGACTGGACGAGACGTTGCAGTGCCTTGCCTTGGCCCACAACATGAGCCGGAATGAGGATTATGTCCGCTGCACCGCCTTATTTGAACAATATAAGGACTATGCGTCAGAACAGCAAATAGAAAGCTTCCTCCAATATCCTATCAGAGCTGTTTAACGTTTCATTTAGACACTTTTGACAGCTGTTTTAGTAGCATTCGGGACGAAACGCTCCCGAATGCTTTTTTTGTCGAAAATAATTATTCCAAAAACCATAAATCCTGTATATGGAAAACGATCAATATAATAGGATTCGGGGACGGTTAATATGAATAAAAAGCTAAAACGGAAAATTAGGAAGCTGCGGCAGCGGTTGATGAGATTGGTTGAGCAAAAGCTTATCGTCAGACGAGGAGTACACAGCTAAGAGATGATTCCTGTACTCGTCAGGGGTCATCTTTTTTTTTATTCCGTTGGAACGCCCTGAAATCAGGTTACACATTTATTCCATGGAAAACCCCGAAAAAAGGATGAGATGTAATGAAGGAACAAAACCCAGGTGAATATCGGCCCCAGACCGATGCTTGGAAACCGCGTCATCCCCAATCCTATTGGGGTAAGTTTGCGGAAGAATCGTTGCCGTGGTATTGGAAACTGTTGGGGTACGGGGGAAGAGGCCTAATCTATGCGCTAGGTGTCTGTTATGCCGCTCTTGCCATAGCCGCTATGTTCTATTATGTCATTGCGTTCGCTCGTTTCGTACTTCATTAGCCATCCCCACCCGCAATGTCGTTTGCATTTCCCCATGGATTACCCAAGGTTAATTTTAGTTTATTCCTCATAATTAAACCCAACCTATAGAAAAAGATAAAAACTTCCTTTAAAGTCAAGATTTCGCGAAAGATAGATAAATTTTTTTGATGAAAATTGTAAAATAAACCCTTATTTTCAACCAAACTATGAATATTTTCGTTTCATAGCAATGGTATATTGTGGTAAAATATACTTATAAATTTGAGGAGGGCGCCTTTTATGCGGGTTGTTAACCGGTCTTTGCGCGTGGAAATTGAAGACCAAATGAAGCAGCATGGCTATAACCTGAATCAAGTGGCTGAATTGACGGGGATTAATGTCGGAAATCTCAGCATGGCGTTGAATGGTGTTTCCCGCGCAATGACAATCCGTCAATTAGACGCTTTGGCAAGAGTGTTCGGAAAGGTTCCCGGATGGCTATATGAGCTATATACGGAGGAATGTATTTCCGAAGAGAAATTGTCTCGGCCGCGGTTAATTCCGTATCTGGTACGATGTGCCGAAGTTGGCAGAAACGATTGTATTGAACCGGTCATCTCTAAGATTTTGGATAATCCGAAGAACGTATCCGTAATTTTTCCTGTTGCGGAAAAGCTGTTTCAGAAAGGAAGATATAAGGAATCGGCTCGTTTTTATCAACTTGTTGTCGACAATGTAAAAGATAGTTTTTCCGAGATGCTAGCCATGAGCCACTATCGTTTATTTCTGATCGCTCAAGGCACAGATGCCGAGAAGAACTGGAAATCGGTTATACAATTTGAACCTTTTAGAAAACGTTTGCCGGAAAACCACCAACTTGCGGCACTTTTAAAGCTGGCCAAGGTTTGTTATTCGTTGGAGAAATGGGACGAAGTCGAACGGTTTGCTGAAGAACTCATAGAACTAAGTTCTATTCTCCACGAGCTAAAAACGGAGGAAGCAGTAGCCGTTGAGCATCACCTAGTATATTATTTTGGCATGGGTTTATTATTTAAAGGCATTGCGCTGGAAAAAAAGGGGCTATACGAAAAGGCTAAGAAAGTCGTACAAGAGTATGCTGATCTCGAAGCGTTACTTAGGCCGCTTGACGAGGCGGGCCGCAAAGAGGCTGAACAATTTAAAGTTTTCGCGAAAGCGAATCTTTTCACGCTTGAAGTATTGATGGGTAATGATAGCATACTAGACGAATACGCTGAATATTTAGAAAATCTCAATCAAGTGAATGAGATTTTGTCTGGATTGACCACGATTCTAAAAGCTGCGAATATTTACGGCTTCTGTGTGGATCAAGTTTTGGAGCGTTTTTCCTGGTCTATCGATCGCTTCACTATGTTTGACAACGACTTAATTAATTCTGGAAGACACCTTTGGTTTCGCTATCATAAAGCAGTTTATGAATTCAAGAACGGGCGAGTGGATAAAGGCATTGATGACACGGTATGCTGTATGTCCTTAGCCAAAAAAATGAACCGGCATGAGGACTTTGTCCGCTGTGTTTCCTTATTTGAAAAACATCGAGGACAAGCATCGATGCAACAAATCAGGCGTTATCAATTTGTCGCAATAAGAGAGGAGATGCAGGAAAGATGAAAGCTTTTATCCTGATGTTGGTTCTAGGGTTTGGATTGTTTAGCGGAACGCAGTATTTAGAGATTATTCAAAGTCCGCCTTCTATTATCAAACTGCTTGATCATGGGGCAGACTACTAGACTGGCGGAATACTTCTTGACGTTTCAGGGTATTTTTTTGTCGAAAGAAGATGAGCTAACAAAAATTTCTCAAAGTAACTCATCACAGAACAAAAGTACCTTCCCAAGCCATCGTGAATAACCTATTTTATGCTTTGTGAAGGGAAGGATTAAACCAAATGTATTACTTTGAGTATATGTATCCATATCCGTACTACGTTAACGAACCCATGTATAACTATGCAAGACAACCTATGTACTGGGCGATTCCACCAGAAATAAGCCATTCAAACCAATTCGGTCATCGGCAATCATCAAAGATGAAGGGTAAAATCGAGTTAAAAGATTACGGAAGAATACCGTTTGTTGTGGATATTAACGAGGCTGCCAAGCAAAACAATACCTTTCGGACCGCCATATGGTCAGGAAATAACCTACAAGTGACTCTGATGAGTATCAATGTCGGGCAAGACATCGGTTTAGAAGTTCATCCTACCGTTGACCAATTCTTGCGTATTGAAGAGGGGCAAGGTGTCATCCGTATGGGTGATACTAAAGATACCGTAAATTTTGAAAAAAGGGTATATGATGATGATGCAATCATGATACCTGCTGGTAAATGGCACAATTTAATAAACACGGGCAATACCCCGCTTAAACTTTATACGATCTATGCTCCACCTCAGCATCCATTTGGTACGGTTCATAACACGAAAGCGGACGCAATGGCTGCTGAATAAAACCATATACTTACAGAAGTTCTCCATTCTCATCCTCAATGAAACTTATTGCCACTTATTAGCGTTATGCTGGTGTAGACTAATATGTTAATAGGGGATTCAGAAGGACGTGTTTTGTTAGTAAAGCACAGCTACGGCAAGAACTATGGGGACCCCGACCAATTAGTGACTTTACGATTAAACGAATACAGGATGCCTTTAATCCGACTAGACAGCAGCTATTTCACATCGTAGGACCGAGACAATGGATTGAATAATACCCTCGCTTGATATCACCGCCTCTTCAAGGGGCGGTTTTCTTATGAGCGCAGACTAGGAAGAAGCATTTGGGACAACACACTCCTGGATGCATTTTTTGTCGAAAAAAATATTTCTCAAATGCTAAGACCCTTAATATGGAAAAATGGCATTATTATAGAGTTGGGGATGGTGGATAACTATGAATATGAAACTAGAACGAAAAATCAGGCAGCTTCGTCAGCAGTTGGTGCGATTGGTTGAGGAGAAAGGTTCACTATCACACGAGGAGGTGGTACAGCTAAGTCAACGTCTGGATCAATACATTCTCATGGCTCAAAAGTCTTCGAAGCTGAAAGTGTGTGGATGATACAATGCACCATGATTATTTATTGGCCGGGGAAAGCGAGGAGCGGATTCTCTATCTTGCCCGGATTGGCGCGATCTTCGAGAGGCTATACGGCCTCAAGGATTTACACGATGCTGAAAGCAGGGCGATGGCGAACGCCGGAGTTACGGCCAAAATGCTGGCCGAGCTTGGTTACAGTAGCGAGCAAATTGAAACTGTTTTGCGCGAGCGGCTGTTCTTCTATAAGCAAAAAACGAACCACTAGTATACCGATTCAAGAAGCGGCAAAACTCCATGCCATATTTCCAACGGAAAACAGCCGTTCCGTGCTGACTTAAATTAACCTTGGAAGCAGATCATGATTGGAACGGAGGATGTGACTCCTTGGAGCTGAACTTTGGATCTTTAGGAGGATTCGATGACATATATGAATTCCGCACAAGCCATTATGTTTTTGAAAAATAACCAGCCCTTCACCAAAGATACGGAGGAAAAGTTCGAGGTCATCAAAAAGTATAACGACGTGAGGGTACACTTTTTAAACCATCCTGATCCTCAGTGCATTCCATTATTTCTAAATTCATTTGGCGAAGGCAGCGGCTTCGGGGTCTATCAGCTGATTGAAGATGTTTTGATGAAGTATTCGATAGAGCAAGTCGTTCCGCACTTAATTACCGCATTACATAGCGAACATATCGGCGTGAGGTATTGGTGTGCGCATATCGCTGCATCTTTTCCAACCCCAAGTTTAATTACACCTCTCAGTAATCTGCTTAGCGACCCTGATCCCGATATTAGATGTGCGGCAGTAACTGCCTTGTCCCAAATCGAGGATGACAGGATTATCGGTCTATTCAAGGGAGTTCTGGAAAAAGAAACCGACTCGGACGTGCTTGAACACATTCAAGAAGCTCTGACTGAACCCAAATTAACTTCGCTAACCCCCAAGTAACCTTGAGTGGCACTTCTGCCCATCAAGGTTACTTTTATTAAATAAAGATTTCCAGGATTTACGCTAGGAAATTCTTATTGGCATGTTATTTTATGTTAATTCCCCGTTATGGTAGTATGGTTTTATAGATTTAGGGGAGGGTGTTCCGTGCGGGTGGATAATCGCTCTTTGCGGTTGGAAATTGAAGACCAGATGAAGCTGCATGGCTACAACCTGAATAAAGAGCCGAACTGACGGGGATTAACGCCGGAATTGGATGTCTTGATTCCACGCGGCTTTTAGAATTGCCATACGGCAGCCCTCATAAAATAAGTATTTTCTTAGTGCTTAGGTTTTCTTAGTGCTTAGGTTGAGATAAGTCCCCTGTTTAAGCACTACATGCTACCCGCGTACGTTCTTTTATTAGTAATTATATAATGAGGAGGACGTAGCCCAAGCGAAGGCGCGGGAGCGTCCTTTTTATTGAACTAACGGGCAGGTTAGCGGAAGGTGATTCTGATAAAATGCGATGAGAACTTAAAATGTCCAGGAAGACAAAACTTTGTTGTGCACAAATAGTTGCGATGCGATATCTCTGGTAATTTATACTGTGGTTGAAAGGAGGAATCTGATGGATTGGCTTGAACGGATGAACCGGGCGATGGACTATATCGAAATGAACTTGGCAGGGGAGATTGAACTGAGTGAAGTTGCGCGTAGAGCTTGCTGTTCGTCTCATCAGTTCCAGAGGATGTTCTCGTTCATTACCAATGTTACACTGGCGGAGTACATTCGGCGCAGAAAGCTCACCCTTGCCGCACTCGAATTGCAGAATAACGGGGCGGCCAGAGTGATTGATATCGCCATGAAATACGGCTACGAGTCCCCAGTTTCTTTCGCGCGAGCGTTTCAATCTCTTCATGGAATCACGCCGGCAATGGCTCGACAAGACGGAATTGCTCTTAAAGCCTATCCGCGCCTCTCCTTCCTGATCACGATCAAAGGAGTAGATGCGATGAATTATCGCATTGAAACGAAGGAATCATTCGAAGTATTCGGCATGGAAAGAGTTTTTTGTAACGATGGAAGCGGTGATGCACCGAACACGCCGGCACTATTCTGGCAACAAAGCCACGACAATGGCGAAGTTGAGCAACTTGCTGCTAACGCCGGCGACTTGCCCAGTTTCGTAAGCCAAGATTCATACAAAGTACATGGGGTTTGCAGTTACAAGAATACAGGGAACGAAACTTTCCCGTATATGCTGTGTGCCTTTAAGAGCGGAACCAGTAACATAAACGGATATTCAACCATAACAATTCCCGCTCAAACATGGGCCATCTTTCCCTCGGAACCAATTGCCCGGGATGCGTTCGGTGAAACCATTGAGACGTTGTATCGACGATTTTATACGGAATGGCTTCCGACATCAGGCTACGAGCAGGTGGGTGAAATAGAATTACAAGTTTTCGGTGAAAGAGCTGGGTTTCATTCCGTTGAACTATGGTTCGCCGTAAGGAAAACCTAAGATACACTTCCGAGTTGGAGCACATGCCGAGATGGTGTGTGGAAAATAATAGGATGATAAGGGAGATGAGATTGTGAACAGAAAATTCAACCCTCCGGGAATGGTTTCCTCAGACATATATCATCACGGAGTTGAGGTTACGTCTTTCCAACGGATGCTGTTCATTTCAGGTCAAGTAGGTGTGGGACCGGACGGAATTCCCGGCAAAGATATTCGGCAACAAACGGAGTTGGCGATCAATAATTTATATAAAGTTCTTGCCGGCGCAGATATGGATGCAAACGACATCGTAAAATCCACGATCTATTTAACGGATGAGAATTTGCTTGGTGCCTTCATGGAGGCTGGTGCAGGGTACTTGCCTACCCCTCCCCCGGCGACGACGTTAGTTATTGTCAAAGCGCTCGCTTCACCGGATTTGCTCGTTGAGATCGAAGCCGTCGCAGCGAAGTGACGTTCTATTGCTCCTTTTATGCCCGAGTATCGGGGGAAAAAGTTACCCAGGGAGCAGAGTGCCGCGGCCTCTGTTCTTTTTCTTTTATGTAACGGGCAACAGACTGACAGACGATCGGCGGCCTCGCTGCGCTAACGGGAGACGTTAGTTCAATAAATTGAATTTTACCACTTTTTGGCAACATGCTAAAATAATTTAGTACCAGTTAACCTCTGAGTCTAATGTGGAGCTTAGAAAGACTTCTAATAAGTATTTGTGGTAACTGGTACGGTATTTAGAAGGAATTGGCCTTGAATAGGCGTATATATAATTTGTGCAGTGACCTCTAAGGGAACAACCGCCAGAGTAGGTTTGGAGCCGGCAGGACATCCTCCTGGACTTCTTTAACAGAAATGAGGCGCTCCATGATTTGGCGCTGCACATTTGATAATTATTCAACCTGTCGAAATGACAGGTTTTTTTGCGTAAAAATACAAAGAACTTAACAGAAGGGTCGGAAATTGTTCCCTTTCGTCGAAAGGAATTACCTAGAAGCCCTTTAAAGTTATTGAGGCGGATTCTCGACCCCTCAGTCGATTATGGGTAATGCACCGAATCTCTAAAACCTGACATGCTACATTGGGCCCATTAAGGCTACATTTTTAAGTTGGATTTTTAATTGATTTTTATCAAAATCGTCCCAAATACTGACGGGCGCGCGTCCGATGACAGCGAAGTCGGGACGGTTGTCACCGTTGGGAAGCACTGGCACAAGCGGCTCGGCGAGCCGTCGCGCTGTCGGGCATGAGCTCATTCGGACGGCGTGCCCGGATACCATACGCCGAGCCACTGTTCGGCGCCGTAGTCCTCGAACCGCTCCACCTCGGTGAACCCCAGCTTCGCCGCGACGCGCATCGAGGCCTCGTTGGCGGTCTGGGTGGAGAGCACCACCGGCTCGCCGGGATGCGCGTCGGCGAACCAGTCGAGCACCGCTGCGCACGCCTCGGTGGCGTACCCGCGTCCCCACGCCTGCGGCAGGAACATGTAGCCGAGTCCGGGCTCCCCGCCCTCTGGACGGATGTGACCCTTACGCTCCGGGTCGCGCCGATCGAGCGTGATCATGCCGATCGTTGTTCCGTTGAGCTCAACCACGAAGAAGCCAAAGCGCTGCCCGGGCACCTCGGGCAGCGCGCGCTCGAGCTCGTCACGCGGTCGGGAGCCGCCGACGTAGGTGCCCACCTCTGGTGAGGCGAACAGGTCGATCAGCGCCGCACGGTCCCGGGCCTCGGACTGGCGGAGCACGAGCCGCTCGGTCATGATCGGGGCAGGTGGCCAGGCGACGGGGTGCACTGTGATTTCATCCGACATGTTGTAATCTCCCTTCTCTATTTAATTCCGTTTGTCAATATTGGGATACCCTATCCCTTCCTCAAGAACCAACACTTTTGTTTCAGCATCAATCGAGTCCAGGTTGTTAGGTGCTTTTGAGGTATCGACCGATGGGCCAGGGCCGACTTTTTTAAACAATCCATTTTCAGTATAGATTTTTTCAACAGAGTTCTGAAGCTCCTCCATTTGCACGGTAGTCATTTTCAGTCTAATCCTATTTTTTCTCTGGACACCCCGAAGCGATACCATGAGAGATCAAGCTCCATCTCTATGAGATCGAATCCCGGCGCAAAACCGCCCGGGACTACCCGCTCCACAACGAACCCGAAGCGCTCGAAAAAGCCGCGGCTGTACTGCGTCGTCTCAATCGTCACGATGGAAAACTGCGGCTCCGCCGTCGCAATCCGCTGCAATCGCCCGGCAAGAAGCTGCCCGACGCTTACATGATGGAAGCCCCGTGCATAAGCAAGATCTCGTAAACGTCCCGGCTTCCTTCCGCTTTAGCCGGGACGACCGCTCCCGCTTGAATCAGTGCCTCGACCACAGCAGCATGCTGCATCGGATGGGAGCCGTTGCAGTGCATCGAACCGTGGATAGCGCTCTCCAGAGGCGTTCCGCCGTATCCGTTTTGGACCGAAACCGAGGCACCGCCAGCCAGCAGCACCCGAACCGTGTCGAGATGGCCAAACCACGCCGCGATGTGAAGTGCCGTACCTTCTTCCCTGCTCGTCTCCTTGTCGAAACCGGCCTCCAGCATTAGGCGAACAGCGTCCGCCCGCCCCCGTTCGGCGAACTCCAGCAGCATCTCGCGGTCATCCGCCGTCAAGGCGGACAGCAGAGCCGGGTCTTCCTCAAGCATAGCGCGTATACGCTGCTCGTCGGCTGCGGCGCAGGCGCCGAGGAATTGATCGATGGACCCGGCTTCGCGGATAGCCCCGTGGCGAAGCAGCAAAGCCGCCGTTGACGTTTCTCCGAAACGAACCGCGAGCACGTAGGCTGTTTTGCCGTCCGTCCTCCGGGCATTCACCTCGGCTCCGTGCTTCAGCAGCAGCTCGACAATGGCCTGCGATCTTCCCCGATAGACAGCCCAATGCAGCGCCGTATTGCGCTGCTCGCCCAGCGTAAGCGCCAGATCAGCCCCGTGCTCCAGAAACCACCGGACCCCGGCTTCATCGTCATAATCGAGCTTACGGAACAAAGCAGGCGTCGCATTGACGTCCACGCCGTATTCATGGAGCAGATCAAGGCAATCGTTCCGGGAAAGCTCGGCCGCGTGGTACAGCGTTTCCCCATCGTTCGGCTCCGCACCGGCCGCGAGCAGCGCTCGTCCAACCTCCATATGCCCCGCCATCCCCAGCGCTCCGTAGAGAACGGGCAGCTTGCGTTCATACGGATCATCCGGGTCTACCATGAAGGCGTTCGGGTTCGCCCCGCCCGCGAGAAGCATTTGTGCGGCTTGCGCGAAGCTTCGGCTTTTCTCGGCATCTCTGAGAAGCCAGGAGAAGCACAAATAAAGAAGCGGCTCCGCTTGGAACGGTCCTCCCGGCTTGACCGCAGAAGCGGGGTTTCGTTTCAAGTGGGCGGCAACAGCATCCGCATCCCCGGCGGCCGCAGCCGTATAAATGCTCGTCTTGGTCAAGCCCGGATGAGCCGCGAGAATCGCCCTCGCCGTCGCTTCATTCCCTTCCAGGGCAGCTTGCAAAAATTCGTCCGCCCAGTCCCGATTCGTTTGCATCTCCATCACCCTTATAATTTGTTGAAGGTTATCGACATAAGGACCCATTCCTTCTTCCACGGCAAGCTCGGCCTTCCGGATCGCCTGGACGGCCAACTGCAGGTTCCAAATCTTACGCTCGATCCACTCCCGCTGCATCGCGAGAAGCGCCGACAGCTGAATATCCTTGTTCTCGACAATCCGCCGAATCTGCTTCAAGGAAAAGCCGACGAACTTTAGCGTCACAATTTGCTGCAGCCGGACGAAATCCTCCTTCGAGTAAAGACGCTGTCCCGATTCGGAACGGTGTCCCGGTTTTAGCAAACCCATTCGCTCGTAATAGCGCAAAGTACGCGTGGTCACACCCGCCATTTCCGCAAACTTTCCGGTTCGGTATAAGCTTTGTTCTTCTTTCTTTATTTTCGGCACCTCCCTTTTGGCTGAAAGTGAATACCCTTGCCTTGATCTTAACAGACGACGTTACGTCAAAAGCAAGCATCCATGATAAAAATTCGGGCAAAGAAATTTATCATTGGACTAAAATCCCATAAAATAATATTATTGGTTTATATCGGAAATATCGGAATCATTCACAACAAAAAGGGGGGGCGGGATGGAGGAAGACAACAGCGGCAAGGTCGGCTTGATTGTCGCTTCGGTCTTGATCGGGGGCATTCTTTTGATCGCAGGCTTTTTCCTGCTCGGTTACATGGGGATGATGAGTCTGGAAAAGGAACGGCGCGGGCCGTGAATTGCCGGATCAAGCTTATTCCAACGGAGTTCAGAGACGAAGGGGGACGGTGGCATTGAGTCTTAAATATCCTTTGAGCTTCGGGATTGTTCTGGGCGTCATCCATTTCGTGTGGGGCTTGGTGATTCCCGATGTTTGGATTTAGCCGCTTGTTTCGTCATGGCGCTGGAATATCCGCTCGATAAAATGGGTATCACCAGCCGAGTAATCCCGGTCCCAGTGGGGATAGGAGCTTTCATCATGATCCTCATTTTGTTTACCTTCATCACCCGATGAGCGTTTGTGGTGGCACTTCGGCGGCTTTCCGTTGATGCTTATTTTCGTCCCCATAGGGCCATTGTCGTCATTTCCACTAAACTCACGATGATAAAAACGACGGTTCCTAACAGAAGAGAGGCTTGAAGCTCCACCTTCAAAAGGATAGGCAACATTATAAATAAAATCATAAAATTCAACACATTCCATGCCAGTCTCTTTTTAATAAAATGAATCAGGATTGGCTTCATCGGGTCATCTCTCCTTTCAAGTCCATCTAATTTTACCATAATCTTGATGCGCAATGCGAAACGGCCCTTGCCCGCAGCTTTGCGGCAAGAGCCGTTTGTTCGTCTATTATCAACCTTTCGTAGGCTACGCCTCGACCAAAAGCGGCACGACTTTGCCCGCGTTCACATCGATCAGGCCCAGGTCGGTAATTTTGAGCGCCGGGCTGACTGGGAGCGAGTGCGTGCTGATCGACATGATCGGGTTGTAGTGCTTATACCCGAGCGACTCCATCGCTCTGCGCAGCTTCTCGACTTCCTTCGCCGTCTCGTCG
The DNA here is from genome assembly GCF_004000785.1 of Paenibacillus ehimensis NBRC 15659. Classification (GTDB taxonomy): domain Bacteria; phylum Bacillota; class Bacilli; order Paenibacillales; family NBRC-103111; genus Paenibacillus_G; species Paenibacillus_G ehimensis. Next base: position 23,521 of record NZ_BILX01000002.1, read on the forward strand.
AGCGGCGCTTCGGTCAGGATGCCGCCGACAGGCAGCGGCAGGTGTGCCAGCACTTGGCCCGCTTCCACGACGCAAAAGCCGCCTTGGCTGCGGATCACCTCGTTAGCCGCCAGCGCCATATCGGCCGGGTTGTGCCCGACCACAAGCAGGTTGTGGTTGTCGTGCGAATACGTCGTCGCCACCGCGCCGCGCTGAATCGTATCTCCGCCGATCAAGCCGTACGCCCGGTTCCCGTTCTTGCCGTACCGCTCGAACGTCGCGATAAGCGCGTACGGGCTTTCCTGCCAGCGCAGCTCGCCGTCCCGGATCTCGACCTCGCCCCGCACATCTTCCGTGAAGGTGGAGCCGTCCTTGACCAGCATCACGCGGCACGCATGCCGGCCGTCCGGCGCGCCGTGCGGGCGCACGGCAAAGTCCGCTTCTGCCAGCAGCGGCAGCTGCACGCTTTGGTAGTAGTGCGCCGGGAACGCGTGGCCGTTTTCCTTCGGAACATACGCCTCACGCACGTCGTACACCTTGCGCCCCTGCTTGTACACTTGGCCGATCGCGAGCTCCCGCAGGTCCGACAGCAGCACGAAGTCGGCAACTTTGCCCGGGGCAATCGCGCCCCGGTCGTGCATCCGCATCCGGCGTGCCGGGGTAAACGTCGCAGCGTAGATCGCCTTCTCCGGCGTCATGCCCATGCGGATCGCTTTGCGGACGATATGGTCCAGATGACCGCGCCGCTGGAACGAATCGGCCATCACGTCGTCGGTGACGAAGCAGAAGTGTTCGGAGACGTCGTTCTGGATCAAGTAGTTCATGACATCGTCCGTCATCGACTTTTCTTGAAGCTCGATGAACATGCCCGCACCGATGCGCGCTTCCATCCCTTCGATCGTCTGATGCGTGTGGTCCGAGTCGACCCCGGCATAGATGACCCGGTGCAGATCCAGATCGAGCAGCTTCGGAACATGCCCCTCAATGACGAGCTTCGGATAATGCTTGCGGATGTGCGCCAGAATCCGGTTCGTTTTGCAATCCGGGTCCGTGATGACGTCGACGTAGTTCATGATCTCGCCGAGACAAATAATGTCTTCCGTCCGCAGCAGCTCGTCCATATCTTCGATCTCGATCGTGCCGCCGGTCGATTCCATCGACGTGGCCGGGACCGAGCTCGGAATCGCGTAGAACATGTCCGCCACGCAGTCGCGGCTCGCCTCAATCATCTGCTTCACGCCGCTCAGGCCGAAGACGTTCGCCATCTCATGCGGCTCGGGGACAATGGTCGTCACGCCGCTGCGGATCAGCCCGTACGAGAACGTCTCCGGGGTAACCATCGTGCTCTCGATATGCAGGTGAATGTCGACCAGACCGGGGATCATGTAGCGCCCTTGACCGTCCACGATCTCGCCGGCTTCGAACGTCTCCGTCCCGCGTCCGCCGATATACAGGAACGTTCCGTTCAAGACGGCGACATTGCCTTGAACGAACCTTTTAAAATAACTGTTGTAAACGTGTACCTTCTCGATCAGTAAATCCACTCGCATGCTGCCGGTACCTCCAAGTCGTTAGTCTACCAGGACCAATCTGTCCGCAGGGAACAGCAAATGCACCATTTGCCCGCTGCTGTAGGGAACTTCCATTTCTTTATTGACCGTAAAATCCCCAAGGTCCGTCTCGACGACGTACTGGTAGCTTCTTCCCAAAAACGTGCTTACCTTGATGCTGCCCCGCACCCGGTTCGGTCCGTGACCGATCTCCTCTGCGGTGCCGAGCTGCATATCGTCGGGGCGAATCGCGCCCTTCCGGCTTGCGGCGCCTTCCGCGCCGGGCTGTCTGGCGGCGTGGAACGTGTAGCCCTTCACCTTCAGCTCGATGCCGTCGCCGGCTTCGCGGCGTTCCTCGAAAGCGATGAAGTTGTTGAAGCCGATAAACCGGGCGACGAATTCGGTTTTCGGGTATTTGTAGATCGTGGAAGGCCGGTCCAGCTGCTCAATGACGCCTTTGTTCATGATCGCGACGCGGTCGGAGATGGAGAAGCACTCCTCCTGGTCGTGCGAGACGTACACGGTCGTAATGCCGAGCTCCTGCTGAATGCGGCGGATCTCGACGCGCATATTCACGCGAAGGTTCGCGTCCAGGTTGCTGAGCGGCTCGTCGAACAGCAGCAGATCCGGCTCGATGACGAGCGCTCGGGCGATGGCCACCCGCTGCTTCTGTCCGCCGGACAGCGCTTTGGGGAACCGCTGCTCGAAGCCCGCCAGGCTGACGACCTCCAGGATGCGCTGCACGCGCTGCTTGATCTCGGCTTCCGGCACCTTCCGCAGGCGGAGGCCGAAGGCGACGTTATCGTATACGGACAGATGCGGGAACAGCGCATAGCTCTGGAACACGAACCCGAAGTTCCGCTTGTTGACCGGCACTCGCGTGTAATCCTTGCCGTTCAGCATGAACTTGCCGTCTTTGGCTTCGAGGAAGCCGGCGATGAGCCGCAGCGTCGTCGTTTTGCCGCAGCCGCTCGGGCCGAGCAGGGAAATGAGCTGTCCCTTCTCGACCGTCAGGTTGAAGTTTTGCAGAATATATTGTTGATCATAGGCGACCGACACATTTTCCAAGGATAGCAATGCCATGGGTACGAGCCTCCGTTATCGTTTGGTAAAGTAAGAAAGGCCCATCAGCCTCTCGATCAGGAACATGAACACCGCCGTGAACAGCATCAGCAGCACGGAAATGGCGGCGATGGTCGGATCGAAATAATTTTCCACGTAGGTCAGCATCTGAATCGGCAGCGTGCTGATGCCCGGGCCCGTCATAAAGACGGAGATGTCCACATTGTTGAACGACTCCAGAAAAGCGATCAGAATCGCCGCGATAATCCCCGACTTGATGTTCGGGAGGACGACCTTGAAGAACGTCCCGAGCCGTCCGGCGCCGAGACTGAGCGCGGCCTCCTCGATGGCGAAGTCGAAGTTCGACAAGCTGGAGGCGATGACGCGAATAATGAACGGAAGCATGATGACCGTATGGCCGACAAGCAGCGCCGTATAAATCGGCAGATGATACGTGACGATCAGGTATTTCAGCATCGTAAACCCGAGCACGATGCCCGGGATGAGCACGGGGGAAATAAAGAAGCCGTTCAGGGCGTCTTTCCCCTTGAAATCGAAGCGGCTAAGCGCATAGGCCGCAGGCACGCCGAGCAAGAGCGCGAACAGGTTGCCCAGAATCGAGACGACGATCGACGTTTTGAACGTAGTCATGAACATTTCCACTTCGAAAATTTTCTCGTACCACTTAAGCGAAAAGCCCTGCGGCGGAAATTTCAGCACGGTTCCCGGCTCGAACGAAGCGAAGGCGATAATGACCAGCGGACCGAGCAAAAAGATATAGACAAGCAGCGTAAACAGGCCGAGGCCCCGGTTGTTCTCCTTCATCCCTTCTACCCCTTCGGATTTAAAGTGTTGGCCAGTTTGTTCATCAGGCTGATGACCACGAACGTAATCGCCATCATGATCGTGGCAATGACGGAGGCCGAATACCAGTCGTTCAGCGTGATCGCGTTCTGGTACAGGAACGTCGAGATGACGCGCTGCTTCCCTCCGAGCAGCGCCGGAGTCGTGTACGCGGTCAGGCTGCCGACGAAGACGAGAATGCTCCCGATAATGAGACCCGGCACGCTAAGCGGGATCACGACCTTGCGGAACGCGGTGAACCGGGACGCCCCAAGGCTCTCCGCCGCTTTGATCAGATCGGCATCGATGTTCTCCATGACACCGACAAGCGTAATAATGATCAGCGGCAAAAACAGGTGGATCAATCCGATCATCATCGCGGTCGGCGTATACAAAATATCGAGCGGCTCCTGAACGATCCCCAGCGCGAGCAGCGCCGTGTTGAGCAGCCCCTTCTTGCCGAGAACGATCATCCAGCTGAACGAGCGGACGACCGAGCTGGTGAGCAGCGGGAAGATGGCGAGCGCGAGCAGCACGCTCTTTTTCTTCAAGCTCTGCCGGGAAATATAGTAGGCGACCGGAAAGCCAAGCAGAATGCAGATCGCCGTCGTCACCAGACTGACCTGCAGCGTCGTCAGCAAAATTTTAAGAAAATACGGGTCCTTGAAGAAGTGCAGGTACCCGTCGAACGTCACCGTCCCTTTCTGGAAAAAGGTGGACCCGATCGTAATGAGGATCGGAGCCGCCATAAATACCGTCAGGAACAACAGTCCCGGCAGCAATAGCAAATACAGATACGATTTCTTCATCGAACGGTTCTCCTGTTCCTGGAATGGGGGCTACCGGCTCAGCGTCTGAACGAACAGCCGGAGAAAAGCGTCGGCATCCACGTCAGTGCAGACCTGAACGTTCGGCTTCTGGCCGAGCCGGTTCTGAAAATCGCAGACCGTCTGGCCGTCGCACAGCTCGCTGCGGGTTTCCACATCGACGTAATAGGGCTTCGTCGTGACCACCTCGCGGGCGAAGGCCACGCCGACGGCCAGCGGATCGTGCAGCGCGCAGGCGCGGACGCCGTTGCGTTCGGAGTAGCGCTGCATGTAATCGGCCGTGCTATGCTTCACATAGCGGCCGATCGGCGTATCGCCAAGCGCGGCGATATGCTCGTCCCTGAGCAGCGCCCGCCGGGTCACATCCAGCCCGACGAGCGTCAAGGAAGGAAAGCCGGCGCGCAGCACGAGCTTGGCCGCTTCCGGATCGACGTACATGTTGTACTCCGCCGTCGGGGTCACGTTCCCGAAGCCCGCGACGACGCCGCCCATGACGACGACCTCTTTCACGTCGTGCACAAGGCCGGGGTATTTCAGCAGCGCGAGCGCCAGATTGGTCAGCGGGGCCGTCATAATCAGCGTCACTTCGCCCGGATATTCGCGTACGCGGTCCACGATGTAGTCCGGCCCGAACCCCTCTGCCGCGCCTTGCCGGACTTCCATGTCCCGCAGCGCCCCGCCGAGGCCGTCCGCCCCGTGAATCCGGTGCTCGAAATAATGGGGACGCAGCAAGGGCCGATCGGACCCGCGGACGACCGGAATGGCCGCTTCCGCGCCCAGCAGCTGCAGGATTTTGCAGGTGTTGGCCGTCGCCTGATCCAGCGATACGTTGCCGTTGACCGTCGTGATGCCGAGCACGTCGAACTGCCCGCTTTTAACGGCGAGCAGAATGCCTAACGCATCATCCACACCCGTATCGACATCGAGGATTACTTTTCGTTTCATGCGCTCTTTCGCTCCTTTCCCTACTCCCGATATGAAAACAAGGGTACATGTCGGATCATATACCCTTGTCCAGCGTTTCGATTATGGCCGTGCTTATTGTGTAACCTCGCGGTTCCAGCGGTCGATCCAGCCCTTGAGGTTCTGGTTGACGAATTTCATATCCAGCTTGCGCAGCTTGTTCACCACGTCCGCGCCGTACGTAATGCCTTGCGCTTCCTCCGGCTTAAGCTGCAGCGTCGTGTTCACCGGCGAATCGATTTTGGACTTGGCCGATTTCTCCTGCACTTCCTTGCTTAGGTGCCAGTTGATGAAATCTTCCGCCAGCTGCTTGTTTTTGCTCCCCTTCACGACGTTCACCGTGTTCATGATAGCGTACGCGCCTTCCTGCGGCGTAACGAACTTCGTCTCCGGCACGGCGGCCTTCAAGTCCTTCACGTACATCTCCATGATCGGTCCGGCCGCGATTTCGCCTTGAGCGAACATGTTGACGAACTCCGACGTTTGACCGTAGTATTTCACGACGCTTTGATTCAGCGTCTTCAGCTTGGCGAACGCTTGATCCTCGTTGAACGTCGTGCTGCCGGCCGCAGTCGAAGCCGCATCCAGAATCATCGGGCCGCTCGTCGACGTAATGTTCGGCAGTGTCAGCTTCTTCGCCAGCTCGGGGCTCCACAGATCGTTCCACGATTTGATTTCCTTGCCCGCCGCTTTCGGGTTATACGCGATGCCGAATTGCCCGATCGTGTAGGCCGGACCGTAGTCCTCGCCAAGCGGCGCTTTGGCGATGTCGTAAATATCCTTCAGGTTCGTGAGGCGGCTGCGGTCAATCTTCTCGAACAGCCCCGCTTCGATGCCCTGCTGCGCGTAATAGTCCGAGAGGTAGATCAGATCGACGTTCGAGCTGCCCTGCTTCACCTTATTCAGGCGCTCGGCGTTGTTGCCGATTTCCAGCACGATCTTCACGTTATGCTCTTTCTCAAAGGGTGCGTATACTTCTTTCTTGAAGAAGTCTTCCGAGAAGCCCCAGGTAGAAATAACCAGCTTGGCCGGTTCCCCGCCGCCCGTTCCCGGCGCAGCGCCCTGCTCTTGGTTTCCTCCCGCTTGGCCGCATCCGGACAAAGCCAATCCAATCAGCGAAACGGAAAGCAAGCTGCGAATCATTCGTTTTTTCATCATTGTCTTCATCCTCCAGTTGGAAACATCCCAGTATCCATGATTTAAGATTTGTAGAAACGTTTAGCGGTATACTCTCATCGGCATCGGTTCTTCTTGCAGTTTATTTAAAAAAGAAAAAGCGCCCTTAAATAGAAATAAATCTTCTACGTAAGAGCGCTTTTTCTTCGTAAACAAAGATAAGGCGGCATCTATGGCCATGCATGCGGTCCGCTCGATGATAGATCAACGGCGCGGCTCCGGCCTGTTATTTCGGTTCGTTCAGAATCACATTCGTAATCGCCCACTGCGTCGCCGGGTCGTAATCCCTCAGCAGCGCTTCGATCTCAAGCCCGAACTCCTGCTCCAGCTTCTCCCGCAGCTTCTTCTTATAGATCGAAGACATGTAAAAATCGACCTCGTGCTTCAGCGTAGGCGCCTCGCCTTCCAGCGCATCCGAGCGCGGCGAACGGCGGTGCTTGGCATAGTACGTGATGATCCGGTCGTCGATTGTCACCCGCAGCAGCGTCGTTCCGAATCCGAACAAGCTCTTCGCGATTTCGTTATACAGGTGGCACAGCTTCTTTTTATTTTCGTTAGAGTCGATCAAGGGCATTCGTTCACCTTCAAGAGCAACCGGCTTTTTGTGATGCGACGTAGTTTAATAATACATAAGAATTTACGATTCTGCAAGCGATTGTTCGGATTTTTTGCCGGTAAAAACGATTTGAAATGCCTTTAATTAGAAAAAAATAGTCATTTTCCGAATAAGAGATTCGCCAGAATTCATAATAAGCCGCCATATCAACAAATAATGATGTTTTACACTCCATCGGCGCACGTTACGACAAGGTTTGCCGCAAAAGATGCGAACAAGAGCCGAGTGCAATACATCATTTTTCATTGTTTCTATTAAGGTAAATAACAAGAAAATTAACTATCGACATGATCATTACTACAATAAACATAATGAAGGAAACAGGATCGCCACCGATTGCAAGTTCATCCGAAAGAATCCCTATTTGATACGTCATAAAAGCGGATACTACTAAACAAATAAAGGAGATACTCGAAATGGCCGCTTCATTAATTGGCTTACATTGTTTTTTCCGGGATACAGCCACTATCCATGAAACGGCTTGAATCATAATAAAGAAAATATATAGGGGTCTAAAATTAGTAAAGATACTACCATCGTCCAAAGCTATTCTCCCCTCCCGTTTGTAATGATTGTTAATCCAATAGAACTTCCCCTTAAAAGAGAAGTCCCATCGTATCATATATTATGGCATAGGGAGGGTACAATCGGCGAATAGATCTGGTCTACTTGATTCCAAATTCGCTTTGTTCGAAGAATGGGAGGAGTTGCCGTGGCATCTTTCTCGAAGCAGCCCAAATTTCTCCCTTTCTACAAGAGAAAAAGCGCCGCGAGCCCTATGGCCAGGATTCGTGACGCTTGCTGCGGCGGGAGCAGCTCCCTGCACGGCATGGCAGTCCCGTAATCAGCGGGACTCCGCCCGCCCGTCTCCGCTAGTAAGACTTGACCTTCAGTTGGTCCAGACTTTTGAATTCGTAGCCCTGTTGCCGGGCAGCGTCGATGATTCGCCCGAGCGCGTCCGCGTTGTCCTTGGATACCGCGTGCAGCAGGATGACGGCTCCGGGATGAAGCTGGGCCATGACTTGGTTGTAGGCGTAGTCTGCCCCCTTTTGCGCCCTCGTGTCCCAGTCCTTGTACGCGACCGACCAGAACACGCTCGTATACCCGAGCTCCTTGCTGACGGCCAGGCTGCGGTCGTTGAAGGTGCCCCGCGGCGGTCGCAGGTAGGTCATCGTCTGCCGGCCGGTAATTTGCGCCGCGTCCGCCTTGACCTTCTCCAGCTCGTCCTTGATTTTGTCGCTCGAAATCTGGGTCATGTCGGGATGGCTCCAGGAATGGTTGCCGATCAGGTGGCCTTCGGCCGCCATGCGCCGCAGCAGCTCCGGCTGATCCTTGATATAATGCCCGGTAACGAAGAAAATCGCGGGAACCTTCTTTTCCTTCAATACGTCGAGTATGCGGGCGGTATACCCGTTCTCGTAGCCGTTATCGAAGGTCAGATACAGCTCCTTCTGCGTCGTATCTCCGAGAAAAATAGCCCCGTGCTTCTCCACAAGGGGCTTGAAGCCTTCTTCGTCGATGGAGGGGCGGCTGCCGTTCTTGCTCTTCTTGAATCCGAAATGATAAGCGCCATCCCCTGCGGTAGCCGCATGGAACGGAACGGCCGCCAGCAAACCGGCTAGCAGCAGGGTGGCGAGTGCGATACGTTTCAAGGGGTGGATTCACTCCTTCTTCTTTTTGTCAGCTTAGGAGTCAGTATCCCTCGTCCCTCGAAAAATATGTGTGCAAGCGGCCGCATGCTGCAGATTCGGCGGATCAATCCCTCTCCAACGGATGAGGGTAGCCGTAAGCGCCGTAAAAGGTGCAGGTCTTTGCCGCGCAATCCGCGGCGTAATCAAGTGCCGATTCCATCCGGCCGTGTTTGATGTACGCGGTAAGAAAACCGGCGATAAAGCTGTCGCCCGCTCCCATCGTGTCGACAACCTCGGTCGGCTTGACGCCCTGAACGTAGCGCTCGCCGCTGCGCGAGAACAAAGCTCCCTTGCCTCCCAGCGTAATACCGACGATTTCGACTCCGAGACGATGGCAAGCTTCAATCAACGGGTCGAGCTGATCATCCGGTAGGTCGGCGCCGGAGAAAAACGCATATTTGATATGAGGGCAGACCCTCTGCAAATAGTCCATGCCGACATTCGTCGAAAAGTCGAAGGAAATGTCGCACGCGGTTTTGATCTGAGCGAGTTCTCCTTCAATATTGGAATAGCAGCTGGTATGACATACGTCGAATTGGGAAATGTACTCCATGTCGTGAGGAGTCAGCCTTAAGCGAACAATGTGCTGCGCCGTATTTTTCGGGCCGCCTACGAAGATGCGATTTCCATCGACCAGTTGAACTCCGGGCGAACCGCTCGGAGCGTACACTTGCCGGGAGAGCTCGTAGGTCACGTGCTCCTGGTCGAGAGATTTCCTGATATGCTCCGCTTTCTGGTCGTTCCCGAAGACGCCGATGTACGCGCATTCGTCGAAACCGTTTCTTTTGCAATTGACCGCCACATTGACCGCGTTTCCGCCCGGATAATACAGTTGTTGATCCAGATAGCAATCGACGACATTGTCTCCAATCGCAATCATTTTCATAAATCGGCAACCTCCCATGATTCAGGCCCGATCATCCTTTCACCGAGCCTGCGGCAATTCCTCGGATAAAGTACTTTTGCATAAAGATAAACAACAGAATCAGCGGCAGCGCCGACATGACCAAGCCTGCCAGCAGCACGCCCCAGTCCGTGGATAAAGCGTCTTTAAAGCTCATCAGCCCCGCCGGAATCGTCTTGTATCTCTCGGAATCGATGAAGATGATGGCAAATAAAAATTCGTTCCATGCATAATAAGCGATCAGTATGGTCGAAGTCAAAATGATCGGAGTCGACATCGGCATGAAGATACGCCAATAAATTTGGAAAGCGGAGCAGCCGTCGATTTTCGCCGACTCCTCAATTTCTTTGGATACGCCGAGAAAGTACGAACGGATCAGCAGAACGATAAGCGGCAGCCTGAATGCGATATAAGGCAAAATTAACGCCAGGAGCGTATTGTGCAAATGCGTTTGCTGCAGCAGGATGTAAAGCGGCACGAGGCACACTTGCGGGTTAAGCATCATTCCGCCCATCACGAACAGCAGCGCCGCTCTGTCGAATCTGAAGGAATATCTGCTGAGACCGAAGGCGCACAGCGATGCGATCAGAACGACACCCGCGATCGTGCTTATCGTCACGATGCCGCTGTTCACAAAGTAATTGGCCACGCCTTTACTCCAGGCGGTCGTATAATTGGAGAACAGCCATTTGCTCGGCAGCCCCCAGACCGAGCCGAAGATTTCGTCGTAGCTTTTGAACGACGAGGCGAGCATCCAGGACAATGGATAGAGGATAACGACAACACCCACGGCGAGCAATAATAAAATGACTGTTTTACTAATGCTGAATTTGGCTGTCACGAATTAATCCCCCTTGCCTGTTCTGAAAAATAGGGTCTGCGCGAAAGCCAGAACCGCCGTGATAAGAAACATCAGCATGGCAATCGTAGAGGCATACCCCATGCTGTCTTTGAAGAATCCTGTTTGATACATATGAACCGCGACCGTGATCGAGCTTGTTCCGGGACCGCCGCCTTTCGTCATAATAAACGGTTCGTTAAAGACCATGAACGCGCCCGTGATCGTAATGACCGAAGTTACGAAGCACATCTCTTTCACCTGAGGCAGCGTGACGTTGAAGAAGCTTCTGATCTTCCCGGCGCCGTCGATTTTAGCCGCCTCGTACAAATCGGCCGGGATTTTCTGGATGGCGACGATGAACAGCATCATGCAGTAGCCGACGCTTTGCCACTGCGAAACCGCGATAACTGCATAAATCGCCGTGGAGCCCGATCCGAGCCACGGTTTCGCCCAGCTGCCGAGTCCGATCGCCTCCAGAAAAAGATTGAGCAGTCCGTCGGTAGGATGATAGACAAACGTAAACAGCAAGCAAATGACGGTGATCGAAATCACGACCGGGACAAAATAAATGGTGCGGAAAAGCGGAGAAATTTTACGGAATGCTTCGTCTTCCAATACTGCGGCCAAAATCAGCCCGAACCCCACTTGAAAAATGACCGAGATGACCGCATATTTTACATTATTGATTAGAGCGGTAACGATAACGGGGTCGGAAAAGAGCGTTTTGTAATTGTCCAATCCGATAAAGCTTCTTTTCCCCGAAAGCATGGAAAATTCCTGAAAGCTGTAAACCAGGTTTTGTATGAGTGGCATATAGACGAACAAGGCCAGCATGAGCAGGCACGGAAAAATAAACAAAAAAGGAGCCAGCTTGCTTGATTTCACTTTGTCTCCTCCGATCTTTCACCTATCAGGAGCATTGGTTTGGTAAAAACCGGCTCGCAATGCTCCCTTGTTCCGGTCGGTTCGTTACTTTGCATTTTGAAGCGATTTGGCCGCCTTCTGCACGCTTTCCATCACCTGCTGAGGCGTCATCGACTTGGACGCCATCGCTTGGCCGCCTTTCATGAAGGCGTCCGCTATGGCAATGTTGATTGCATTGTCAAGCCAAGGCGTCGTCTCGGAAGCGTTCATAATGACATCGACCGCTTCCAAAGTTCCCTTCGGGGAGTTCTCGGCGGTGGCAGAGCCTTTCACGACGGTCATCGCCCCGGCATCCTTCTGGAATTTCGCCGCATTTTCAGGCGATACGATAAATTTCACAAACTTCTCGGCGAGCTCCTGATGCTTGCCTGTATTGCTGATCATGAATCCTTCCGGAGCCCCGGTTAACGCCCCCGGATTGCCCTTGCCTTCGGGAAGCGCAGGGAAATTGAAAAAGTCGAACTCCAGCTGGGGGTTTTTCGTCAAATAGCCGAGCTCGGCAAACTGCAAATACATGACCGGCACCTTTTCCGCGATAAACAGATTTCTGGCGGCCTCGTGATCGATGGATGTCGCGACCGGCCCCATGTAAGACACCAGCTTGTCCCAATATTCAAGAACTTTTACATAGCCGGGGTCCGAATATTGCGCTGTTTCCGTCTTGTAATCCTTCGCGATGACCTCGGGGCTGAGCATCCGCTGGTTCATCGTGCCCAAGTAGTGACTGATGGCCCATGTATTTTGCAGCCCTTCCATGAGCGGTGCGTCGTATCCGGCGCCCTTCAGCTTATCAAGCGCGGCAATCAATTCGTCCCACGTCTTCGGCTTCTGTATGCCCGCCTTTTCGAACGCTTTTTTGTTATAAAAGAACGCCTTTCCGTCCATCGTAAACGGAACGCCGTAAATTTTGCCGTTAAACGTGAACGGCTTGATCTGCGATTTAATAATCGTATTCGCCCAGTTTGCATCGGAATCGAACATGGACGTAATGTCTTTAACCTTTCCGGAAGACACCAGGTTTTCCGCAAAGCTGTCGGACCAGGAAGTGAACACGTCGGGGATGTTGTTGGAAGAAACGAGCACCTTGATCTTTTCTTTGTAGCTGTCGTTCAGCACCGATTCCATTTCAACCTTCACGCCGGGATTTTGCTTCTCGAACTCCTTCACAATGTAGTTGAAATAAGAATTTCTCGGTTCGCTGGGCCAGCGGTGGAAAAATTTCAGCGTCTGTTGGTCTTTCGACCCCGTCTGATCCCCGTTCGAGGAGCTGCAAGCTGCCGTCAGTACAATGAGAACGCTTGCAAAGATTGCGACCGTTTTTCTTTTCATAGATGATTTCACACCTCCGCTAAAGATAAACTCCGTTTGGATCCGCCAATCCCCGCCTGCCGCTTCTCCGCCGCCGTTTTGGTTATGGCGGTAGTTCCCGAACCGGGAAACGCCATAACCAAAACATACGACAGCCTATCTTTTCATTCAAGCGGCAAATTTTAATAGTCCATTTTCCACATGTAACGGCGGACGGAAAGCGGATGTCCTCTAAATTCCGACAAATACTGAGCGTACTGTCTGAGCACAACGCCGGCGACCAGATTGGCGAAATAATTGCGCACTTCGGCCGAGATGCCTTCCATATCGAACGTTTCCGCATCGACGAGTACGATTTTGTCGGAGAATTTCTGGCAGAAATCGTGTGCGCGGTCGTCCATCAGACGCGTCTCGCCGATTCCTTTGATGATGATGAAGGGTACGTCGTAGTCGGTAACTTCGAACGGCCCGTGGAAGTATTCGCCGGCATGAATCGCGCTGGAATGAATCCACTGCATCTCTTGAAGAAGACAAATGGCGAACGAGTAAGCCAGCGAGTAATTGATGCCGCTCGCCATCGTGTAAATGATCGACTCCCGCTTGTACTCGCTGCCGAAAGCTTTGGCCGCTTCAAGCGTATTGGCTTTGTTTCGTTCGAACACGTCGTGAAGGCTTGTCTCGACGGAAGCCACGGCGCGGGCATATTTTTCGTTCGGATAGAGCGCATGGAGAATGCCGAAGATCAATCGGTATAAAATGCCGTAATTGTTTTCTTCCGCACGCGCCTCCGTTCCCCAGTCGTAATGCAGTCTGTATTCGGCCGCGTTCCAGAGCGGCGAGTCGACAAGGTGGGAAAGGCTAATTGTCAACGCGCCTTTAGTACGGGCAAATTCCGTCGCTTTGACGGTTTCAGGCGTATTGCCGGAATGAGAGCAGGAGATTACGACAGATTTTTCGTTAAGCGCTTTCGGAGATCGAAGAATAAATTCGTTGGACGAGTAAACAGCCGAAGGAATATCGATTTCTCTGTCAAGAATGTACTGCGCCGGGGTGAGAGTCGCCATCGAGCCGCCGCATGCAACAAAGTAAATGTTGCCGATCTCGCGTGATTTTACTGCCTCGATCGCCGCTTTCAGTTGTTGTGCATGCTCTTGATTCATAGAAATTGTAGCCTCCTGTTTGCTTATATTCATCACGTTACATTCCATAATGTATCGTATTGTAACGTGATGTACGTTATGTTACTATAGATCTTGTACAAATTCAATAGCCAAATAAAAAATATCCCCGTCTCGGATCGAACGTCATCCGTCGAACAGGCCGGGAATGGCGCGCGGGAGGAGACGACTGTGCGGCGGTGTCATTATACTCTTCCCGCGGAATGGTTTATAATGTGGGTAAGTTCTACTATCCCTGGTGCTCCGTAACGAATGTCATGCCGAGTCGGACTCAAAGGCCGGTATCCTGTACTTTAAAAAATACGGAGATTAGATTCGAGAAGGTGTAAATATGAGCAGACTGGATCAAGACAATGTTGTGCCGATGTATATTCAGTTGAAGCAAATTATTAAGGACGAACTGGCCAGCGGCAAGCTCAAGCCTGGACAGAAGCTGCCTACGGAATTTGAATTGTGCGAGATGTACTCGATTAGCCGCCGGACGGTTCGATCGGCGATTACCGAGCTTATTGAGGAGGGGCTGCTCACCCGGAAGCAAGGTAAGGGGACCTTTATCAGCTCCAACAAAATCGAAAGAGAGCTCGGGCCCATCCTGGGGTTTTCGGAAATATGCAAGCTGAACGGACTTGCCGCTTCCTCGGAGGTCATCGAGCAAAAACGAATCGAAGCCAGCCCGTCGCTTGCAACGGCAATGGGTGTTCCCGTCCATTCCGAAATCGTGTCCATCAAGCGCGTCATGATGGCCGATAACGTGCCCGTCATGCTGGACTTCACGTATCTTCCTCCCCAGTATATGTCGCTGCTGAACGAAGACCTGACGAACAAATCGCTCTATGCGACGCTGCGGGATCAATTTCACGTTGTTCTGAACAGGACTCGGAGATCGATCCAGATTGTGTTTGCCGATGCGTTCCAATCCAAACATTTGAAGGTAAAAAAAGGATACCCTCTCTTGATGATTCAGGGACCGGTCTACTCCCCCGACATGAAAGTCATCCATTACGGAGATCAATATATCGTCGGAGATAAAATAAAATTTTATATCTGACCCCCAAAACAAAAAAGCCACGATTTACGTGACTTTTCATGAGACGATATTCTTGTCTTACAACACGGCGTTTCCCCGGAGCAGCCGCTTCATGTCCAGCTCGCGGGCGGGCACGTCGATCACGCAGGCAAGCGCCGCCGCCCTTAATAAAAGCGGACGTTACGCCCTTTCCCCGACGGATCGTGGAGATCGATCGGAATAGCCGCTGCGGGCGATCGCGTCATCGAAACGCCGTCCTTAAAAGGTCCGCGGCTTGCAGGTAGAAGCGCCCTCCTTGCATGGATGATACGAAAAAAGACCGCCCTCGGTTGAGAGCGGTCTTCCCGTTTCTAGTTCGAACGCGGAATAAAGCTTTGGATATCGATGCCGAGCCCTTGCGCGAGCCGCATCCCGTACTCTGCATCCGCCCGGAAAAAGTTGCAGATGGCGCGCAGCTGGATGTCCTGGCTCGTCTGCTTCAGATCGTTGACCAGATTGCGGATCAGGTTGTCCTGCTCTTGCTTCGTATAGCTGCGGTACCGCTCGCCGGCCTGCGTGAAATCGTCGGTTTTCTCGATTTTTTGCCGGAGTGCGGGACCGGTCAGCGGCGCTTCGCTTTCCGCATAGGCCGGGTCCTCCTGTGGACTGCCGGAAGTGCTGTTCGGCTCGTAGTTAACCGTAGACGTATCCTGCTTCACGTTCATCGCCCCGTCGCGCTGATGGTTGCGGACAGGCGCATACGGGCAGTTGATTGGAATCTGCAGGTAGTTCGCGCCAAGCCGGTACCGCTGCGTATCAGGGTAGGAGAACAGACGGCCCTGCAGCAGCTTATCCTCAGAAGGCTCGATCCCCGGCACCAAGGCGCTCGGCGAGAAGGCGGACTGCTCGACCTCGGCGAAGAAATTGTCCGGGTTCCGGTTCAGCGTCATCGTGCCGATGCGGTGCAGCGGGTACGCATCCTCGGGCCATACCTTCGTCGCGTCGAGCGGGTCGAAGCCCCACCGGTCCAAGTCCTCCGGCGGCATCAACTGCACATGCAGCGCCCACTGCGGGAAGCTCCCGTCCCGGATCCGGTCGAACAAATCTCTCGTCGCATGATTGAAGTCTCGGCCCTGAACCTCCCGGGCCTCATCGGCGGACAAATTCACGACGCCTTGCAGCGATTTCCAGTGGTATTTGACGTACGTGACTTTGCCTTCCGCATTCACCCATTTGAACGCATGCACGCTGAAGCCGTCCATTTGCCGGTAATTGGCGGGAGTCCCGTGATCCGAGAACACCCAAGTCAGCATATGCGTCGATTCCGGCGACAGCGTCATGAAGTCCCAGTACCTTGCCGGGTCTTGGATATTGGTGTCCGGTGCGGGCTTGAGCGAATGAACCATATCCGGGAATTTCAGCGCGTCGCGGATAAAGAATACCGGCAAGTGGTTGCCGACGATGTCGTAATTGCCTTCTTGCGTGTACAGCTTCACGGCGAAGCCGCGCGGATCGCGGGCCGTCTCCGGCGAGCCGGTCCCATGGATCACGGTCGAGAACCGAACGAAGACGGGCGTCTCCTGCCCGGCCTCTTGCAGAAAATGCGCCTTCGTATAAGGCTTCATGCTCCGCTCGACGCGGAATACGCCGTGCGCCCCCGCGCCGCGCGCATGCACCACCCGTTCCGGGATACGCTCCCGGTCGAAGTGGGCCAGCTTCTCCAGCAGATGATAGTCCTCCAGCAGCGTCGGTCCGCGGCGGCCGGCCGTACGCGAATTTTGATTATCCCCCACGGGGGCGCCTTGATTGGTCGTCAAACGATGGTCCATAGCTTGATCTCACCTTCCAAATTGAATTTAGACTTGATCTAAGTTATGAACTCATTGTACCATCGCTGCATGACGGAATCATGAGCTTTCCGTGAGGTTTTCATGAAGATCGGATGAAGCGGGCGGCCGACTGTTAGTCGGCCAGCCGATATCCGACCCCGCGCACCGTTGCGATGTACTGCGGTGCGGCGGGATTGTCGCCCAACTTTTTGCGCAAGCTTTTCACATGAACGTCGACGACGTTGCTGCCGCCGGCAAACGAGCTGCCCCAGATGCGATCCATGATCTCGTCGCGCGACAGCACGGCCCCTTCCGCTTGAAGCAGCATCAGCAGAATTTCGTATTCCGTCTTCGTGCATTCGATACGGCTGCTGCCGCGCATAACGGTCATTTTCTTGGTATCGATCTGCAGATCCTTGAAGCTGCCGACGCTGTTCTCTTCTTCCGCATCGGCCAGGCCGCTGAGCTTGCGCTCGATCCGGTACATGGCCTCCTGCAGACCTGTCGGCCAAGGCAGCAGTTCCCCGAGCCCGGTGAAGCCGCTATCCGCCAGCTCCCGCTCGCCGCCCAGCAGCACCGAGCGGGCTTGCTTCTTCGGATCGGAAGCAAGCGCCTCCCGGATGCCGGCCACGCCTTCCCAATCCGCCGTTGTCACATCGAATACGAACAGATCGACGGCCAATGCATTCATAACCTGGGACTCGAACCGGTGAAACACAAGAACGTCGTAGCATTCGCCCGCCAATCCATTGATCAGCGGATGCAGCGAGCCGGGGAACGGACTGATCACGGCTACGCGCTTCGTTTGGGCGCATAGGAAAGGCCTCGTGCTCCCCGTCTCTCCTGTGCTTGAAGCCGTAGGCGCCGCTGGCCGCTCCGCGTCGGCCGTTCCGGTGCCCTCCGTTTGCGAATAGGTGATCCGCATAAGCGGCTGCATTACGCTTTCGGATGTTTGCATGAATAGCATACCCCCTCGAAGACGACTTGGCTGTGATGCACGTCGTAGTTCGTTTTCGCTGCAACCTCCCTAATCCATTCGGCCGGCGGCGCGGACAGCACTTCGTCTACCCGCCCGCACTTCGTACACACAATATGGTAATGGTCTTCCGTCCGTCCATCGTAACGGCTAGCGGTTTCCCCCAGCTTGAGCTCTCGAATCAGCCCCGCATCCGTCAAGTACCGAAGCGAGTTGTACACCGTGCCGTAAGCAAATTGGTGGCCGTTCATACGCAGCCGCTCCATAATCTCGGCGGCCGTCGGATGATCGTCGCAGCTTTGGATCAGATCGAGGATCGTTTTGCGCTGCGTGGTTAAATTCAATCTGCTCATCAGGCTCACCCCTTCAATAGTATTTAGACTTAGTATAAATTTAATTGGGGTGAAGGTCAATAGAAGAAAATCGAATAGGCCTGCCGGAGCCGACCTGCGCGGCTCTCCCGTTTATTTTAATAGACCCCGTTGGTTCAGCAGGTCATACCAGCCATCCCTGCCTCCGATTTCGACGTATTTTTCACCGAACACATAGCTTTCCAAAAACTCATGAAAATCTCCGTAATGCCGGATTTTCATTTCCGTTCCCGGATCGCCGGTCAAACAACAGATTCGTCCGTTCTGTTTATTTATATATAAC
This sequence comes from Paenibacillus ehimensis NBRC 15659, assembly GCF_004000785.1. Lineage (GTDB taxonomy): Bacteria > Bacillota > Bacilli > Paenibacillales > NBRC-103111 > Paenibacillus_G > Paenibacillus_G ehimensis. The sequence continues at coordinate 41,848 of NZ_BILX01000002.1, forward strand.
GGATAAGGCTCGATCTTCCCGATGCATACCCATTCTTTGAATCCGCCAGGCATATCCGCTACGGGAAATTGATAGTCCGTCAGCTCTTTTCGGCCAAAAAGGATAACGCTTCCGCACCTCAAAGACGAATACTCGTTCAAGAACTCGTGATAGGCTTGCAGAGCGTCCTTCTTTACGTCCGGGTCGGGATCGGACTCTTCCCGGATCTCCCCGATTACCAAATAAAAAGGGTCTTCTTCCAGAACATGCTTCATGAAGTTTATTTTTTCTCTGGTTATTTGCCGCATGTGCTTGACTCCTAATCTCTAAATTTAGGTTCGCGCGTTTCGTCTTCTATCATTTTATCGCACTATTCCATATTTCTCCATATACGAACACCTTTGATTTATCCGTTTCCCCGGCATCGTAAGAAATTTGTAAGAAATCAGGTAGCTTTTTTGACAAAAGTCTCCTTTAATATAGACATATGCGCTTGCAAGCAGCCGTAAATCCGAATGCAGCATTCAAGGGGAACAATTATGCAGAAGTACAATGTGCTGGTGGCCGACGACGAACCCGAGATTCGAAACGCCATCGAAATCTATTTGAAGAACGAGAACATGAATGTGTTCAAAGCGAGCCATGGCCTGGAGGCTTTGGACATTCTGGAGAAGGAAGATATCCACCTGATCATTCTGGACGTCATGATGCCCGGGTTGGACGGTATCCAAACGACATTCAAAATTCGTGAAAGCCGCAATATTCCGATCCTTATGCTGTCCGCTAAATCCGAGGACACGGACAAAATCCTGGGGCTGACCGTCGGCGCGGACGATTATTTGTGCAAGCCCTTCAATCCGCTGGAGCTGACCGCACGGGCCAAGTCCCAGCTTCGACGCTACACCCATCTGGGCCATTACAAAGCGAGCGAGGACGAGATCGAAGTCCGGGGCCTCGTGCTGAACAAACGCAGCAAAACCGTCTTGGTGGATCAGGAGGAGGTCCGGCTGACGGCGACCGAATATAAAATCCTTGAGCTTTTAATCGAGCATCGGGGCCGTGTGTTTTCGATAGAGGAGATTTATGAAAAGGTATGGAAAGAGCCGTATTTCAACGGTGAAAATACGGTAGCGGTGCACGTGCGTCGAATCCGCGAGAAAATCGAGATCAACCCGCGGGAGCCCAAATATTTGAAGGTGGTGTGGGGCATTGGTTACAAAATCGAGAAGTAAGCTCGTCCCTTGGCTGGCTTGGGGCTTGCTCTCTTACCTGATTGCGCTAGGACTGCTCACAGCCTCGGACGTGCTAAAGAATCAGGAATATCTTCAAAAGGACTACTACTTTCGCTCCTCGGCCTTCTACGAGCAGCTTGAGCAGCATTTCAATCTGTTTCGGAACGTTCATGTGATCTATAACCATTGGGAGGATAAGACGGATACCGAGAAGATCGGGCAGGCCCGGATGGAGCAATGGACCCGGCATTTTGAAACGATGAAAAACATCGAGGTCGAGCAAAGAAAGGCAGAGGTGCAGGATCAAATCGGGAAGCTTCAGAAACAGCTGGCCAATGAAGTACAGAAAGCCAAGGAAAAGCGGGAACATGTCGCCAATTCCGCAGAAGAGGCGGGAGGGGAGCCGCCCAAGGCACAAAGGCAAGACCCGCAGAGCCCGCCGGATTTCGAAGAGCAAGCCGAGATTGACCGTATAAGAAAAGAAATTGCCTTACTGCAACACACAGAAAACAATATTTCATCGAACGCAGAGCGGGAGAAAAACAACCGGATCGAGAAGGAAATCAAGAACTATCTTGATTTTCATAACAAACAATACGCTGCCGTCAAACACAGCTTGTCGGCCCGCAAGGGCTTCTTCCAATATTATGTCAAGGACCTCGAAACCGGTGAGATCTATGCCAATCGGGATTGGGACCCCTCTCCGGGAGAGAAGCAGGAGGCGTTTTATGCCATCCGCTTGCCGCAAACGACGTTGGAAGGCGGCGCTCTGCAATCGATCAACCGTTCTTTCCAACAGTATCGGCTGGAAGGCACTTTTCTGTTTCCGAAGGAGCCCCGCGGCTTCAGTCAAATGATTGCCGACCACGCTTACTTTAATACGCTGCGGGAGCGGTTAATTTATGAGCTGTACCTGCTGGGGGTCACCGTGGCGGCTGTTGCCGCGCTGATCTTTTACTTACGCCGAAACCGTCTTGGTATCGAATTTGTACAGCAGAACTATACAGCCACTATTCACCGGATTCCGCTGGAGCTCCGCCTGCTGCTTATCTATGGTCTCTCGATGTTTGCGTTAAGCTATGGAAGCTCCGCCGCCTTGTTCCGGCTGCCTGTCACTCCGGGCCATTTCGCACAATGGACGCTGCTGGCGCTGCTGATCGGCTGTCTGGGACTCCTGCTTGGCGACACAGCGCTTCTGCTGCGCAACCCGCAAGCGCTTCGGGAGCAATGGAGCGCAGGGCTTTGCCGCAAGCTGCAAAGCTATGTCCGGGCTAAACTGGTTGATCGACACATCCTGACGAAGGCCGTCTTGATCTTCGTAATGACCGTGCTATTTGGGGTCTTCCTGTTCGATGTTATTGATCGCACAAGCTTCCATTACGTTGATAACAGATTCTCCTTCTCTGAAGGATATGTTCTCTTTTATACGTTCGTCGTCATTCCTTACCTGTTCCGGCGAATCCTGACCTTCTCCCGCATCCTGACCGGCGCGGAAGCCATCGCCTCCGGCCGGTTCGACCATACGGTCGAGGAGAAGGGACGCGGCAGCTTGGCCCGGCTGGCGCACCTGCTGAACAACATCAAACAAAGCATTAAGACCTCCGTGGAACGCGAGACGAAGAGCGAGCGGCTCAAGTCCGAGTTGATTACGAACGTCTCCCACGATCTGAAAACGCCGCTGACCTCCATCATGAACTACGTCGATTTACTCAAGCGCCAGGACTTGCCTCCCGAAACCGTCGCGAGCTATGTCGAGGTGCTGGACCGGAAAACACAGCGGCTGAAGGTGCTGATCGACGATTTGTTCGAAGCGTCCAAAATGGCGAGCGGGTCCGTCGAACTGGCGGTGGAAAACGTCAACGTCGCCGACCTGCTGCAGCAGGCGCTGGCCGAATTCAGCGACAAGATCGAGGCTTCCTCGCTCACCTTCCGCGTCCGGGTGGACAACCCGAAGGTCACCGCTCCGCTGGACGGCCGCAAGACGTGGCGCGTCTTCGAGAATCTGATCAGCAATGCGCTCAAATACGCGATGCCGAATACGCGGGTTCACCTCGCGTTAACCGAGGAAGCGGACAAAGTGTCTTCACGATCAGCAATGTGGCCGCCTATGAGCTCAACTTCAATGTGGACGAAATTTTCGAACGGTTCAAGCGTGGGGACCCATCGCGGAATACCGAAGGCTCGGGCCTTGGGCTCGCCATTGCCAAAAGCATCGTCGAGCTGCAGGGCGGACAGCTTCGCATCGATATCGACGGGGATTATTTCAAGGTGCGCGTCGAGTTCGGCCGGGAAGCAAAGGCCGCCGCGTCTTGAATTCTATAAGCCCGAGCGTGTGGAAAGAAGAGGTCCGGGAGACAGCTCCCGCGGCCTCTTTGTCATAACAGTATACAAATGGGAACTATATAACAAAAATGTGCGTACTTACGTATTGAGATGCTGGAGGTTATAATGCTGAACAAGGACTCATCGAAATCATCGAAAGCGAGGCGTTACTTATGGAAGCAAGAAAACAGCAAATTTTAGAGGCATTTCAGTTCAGGCATGCGTGCAAGGAATTCGACAGCGGCAAAAAGATCAGCGACGCCGATTTCCAGTTCATTCTGGAGACCGGGCGGCTGTCGCCGAGCTCCTTCGGCTTCGAGCCATGGAAGTTCGTCGTGGTGCAGAATCCCGCGATCCGCGAAAAACTGCTCCCGGTCACTTGGGGAGCGTCCAAGCAGCTGCCGACCTCCAGCCATTTTGTCATTATCCTCTCCCGGACGAAAGCCGATATGGTCGCCGATTCCGACTATATTCAAAACATGCTGACGAACGTCAAGCAGCTTCCGGAAGAGATTCGCGCCAACTATACCAAGATCTACGGCAAGTTTCTGGAAGTCGATTTCCAATTGCTCGATAACGAACGCGTGATGTTCGAATGGGGAGCCCGGCAGACCTATATTGCTCTGGGCAACATGATGTCGGCCGCCGCGCAAATCGGTATCGACTCGTGCCCGATCGAAGGGTTCGACAAAGCCAAAGCAGAGCAGGTGCTCAGAGAAGAAGGGATTCTCCAAGGCAACTTCGGCATTTCCTGCATGGTCGCTTTCGGTTACCGCGTAAGCGAACCCCGTCCCAAAACAAGACAATCGCTTGAACAAATCGTGCATTGGGTGAACTGATCCCGGCCCTATAGACAACCCCTTCGATCCGCAGCGGAAGAAGGGGTTGCTTGTTTTACCGGCCCGTGCCGTTACCGGTCCGCCGCCGGCCGCCTGGGCCCCGAATACATTTGCTCGGCGAACGACTGGTCGGATATTTTGAAATGCGTGTCCGAGGCAATTTTCGTGAAATTGGCCAGATTTTCTTCGAGCACCACTTCCAGCGTGGTCCGCACATGCCCCGCTATCCGTTCCACGCTTGTCAAAATGAACGCCGTGCGGGCATCGGCATTGTACGGGTTCTCCACCTTCAGCGACTCGTCGGCAAAGATGAGGATCTCCCGGGCTTCCGCCAATCTGGCGCGGTGCAAGGTTTTGTCCCTGGAAGGAATCCCCCGGATAAACAAGAAGTTGTGCTCGTCCAGCGGCGCTGTGGCGAGGCGGTCATCGATTAGCACGACATCTGTGGACGGCTCGGTTTTGAGAATATTCTTGATCGTGATCCGGGCGCGGCCGCTCCAGCCGATGACGACGACATGGCCGCCGCCATGCTTCGTATAGTCCAAGTCTCCGTTCTTCCTTCTTTCTTGCCGTTCGACCAGCATCTCATAGAGCCTCCCGATAAATAAGGTAAACAATCCGACGCCGCCAACAATGAGCAGAATGCCCCACAATCGGCCCAGATCGGTTTTCGGAAACGTGTCCCCATAGCCGACTGTAGCGAGCGTCACGACCGTCCACCACAGTCCGTCGTAAAACCGGGGAAACTGCTCCGGTTCCAGAAGCGGCATAAGAACCGAGCTTGTGAGCACCAACAGCCCGGTGGCGATCGACAAGGTTCTCATGCGGATTCGGAACACGGAGAAAAACAGCTTGCGGAATTGGAACCAAAACCTCACTCCACTTCTCTCCTTCGCCAAGATGTGTAACAGTTCGCCGAGCAGCCGAAGAATTCTCCTCATCGCTGCGCGCGCAGCGGTCATGACGCCCTATATTTGCAGAGCAGATCGCAGTCCGTTCATTCCCCCGTTTCCGGCGTTTTGTTCAATTTGAAATCTATTTTCAGTATATGACGGCATACGATTTGTCTACAAGTAAGATTATCTGCGCCTCGCAGCCCATGACAGGCGAGACTTCCTTTGCTTCGATATTCTTCAACCGCAAAAAGTCCCTTCCGTCGACCGGAAAGGACTTTTTCATACAATGTTCCCCGTGAAACGCTTTTTTTTGTCGAAAAGAGCAAAGCTGCACTGAGCTCTCCCTCAACGACCGAGCGGTAAAGCTGCGACTTTATCCGCCACGTACTGCACGTCCGTGTTGTCAATGACGCCGTCGTTGTTCAGGTCGAACAGGCTGTCGTACTCCGGCTGTCCGGTGCGCGTGCCGCTGTGCTGCGAGATGAGCACGAGATCGCTTAAACCCGTCCGGCCGTCCCCGTCGAAATCCGCCGAACCGATGTGCACGGTCAAGCTCACCGGCCCCGGCATGGTCCGAACTCCTCCCCGGCTGTCGGCAAGCTGCGAATCCGGCTGCAGCGTGAAGGTGCCTCTGCCCTGCTGGAGCACAGAGAACCTTAATGTCGCGAGGCCCACGTTACCGTTCCGCCCGGGTGTCTTGCCCAGAAGAGACCCGCTGACGTGAACCCGGTCCGGTGACGGAGCATAGTAGCCTCTCACCGCGGTGGTCCCCTCCGTACCGAATTCCGGGTGCAGCGAAGCCTGCAGCAGCTTGAACTTCGCCGGATCGTACTGGAGCTTCGCCAGAAACGCATAGACGTCCGTCGCCTGATCCGCCCGCACCTGCAGCTCCAGCACCGAGCCGACGTTCAGGAAACCGGGCCGGGCCTGCAAGCGCCCAAGCTCCGTCGTGCCGTACGCCCCCGTCGTTACGGATACGATCGGGTTATTGCTGCTGAAGCGCCCTCCCGCATCCCACGCCTGAACGGAAAACGTATACGCCGTGCTTGGCCGGAGTCCGGTGACGTCATACGCATACACATGGCCATAGACCGTGCCGACTACACTGCCCTCCTGGTATATGCGGTAGCCTGCCGCTCCTTCGGCCGGCGTCCAATTTAACGACAGCGATGTCGCCGCTATCTTCGACGCGCTGAGCTTGCTTCCCTCGGGCCATGTCGGCCCCTGCGATGCGGAGGAAACGATGAAACTCGTCTCCGAATCCGCTCTATTGCCCGCTTTGTCCCGTGCCGAGATCGACAAGCTATGCTTGCCGGACGCCAATCCGTAAGCCGCCGCCGTCACGGCATGCGCAGCGGCGTCATAGCCGGCCTGCAAGTTTCGGTTATCTACCTTTACCGTAACCGAAGCCGGATCGACGCCCGTTTCATCATCGGTAATGATTGCCGATACGAACAGATTCGATTCGGATACGGTCTGTCCGTCTGCCGGCTGCACTTGACGAATCAGAGGCGGCATCCGATCGGTCACGGGGGCCGATTTCGTCGTCGCCTCCACAGACGGACCGGTCATGCTCCAATGGCCCGCCGCATCTCCCGCTTCCACCTTGAACCGATACGTTGTCCCCGGCTTCAATCCGGTGACGGTGTACGTCGTACCCGTGACGGTTGCGACGAGCTCCGAGCCTTGATACACCTTATATCCTGTCACCGCTATGTCGTCCTGCGCAGGGCTCCAGGACAGACGCACGCTTTCGGACGTCACTTCCGCAGCGTCCAATCGGCTTTCAGCCGGCCAAGTCGGCGCGGAGGTATCGGGAGTTCCCGCATGGATCGCGAATAACGTCCCATAAATTTTCCCGAAAAGCTGCCCTTGTACCCATACAGGCTGAACCAGGGTGGAAGAAATCCGAATATAATCCTTCCGGCCGGAGGCCAGATTCTCACTGAGATAAAGACCGGTATCGTTAAAAAAGGCGACATCCCCGCGGCCCGTCACATAAGCAATGGAATGCTCTTGGTTCATGTCCGACAGTTTGCGCAGTTCCCCTTGCGGAGACCGTACCCATACCTGCCTGGCTTGTCCGTTTTCGCGGGTAAAAGCAATCCATCCGTTATTCACCTGATAATCCTTGCCGGGATTTGCATAATTAACTTCGCTTAAAAGCTGTTTGCCCCCAAGGCTGTGAACGACAATCGACGCACCATTATTTTTTTTCACCATGTAGACAATAAGCGTACCGTCTGTAACCGGAAAGTAAGGTTTCTTGTCCGTATCATATGTTATTTGCGTTACTGTTCCGTTTTCGTATTGGTAAACCTGCCGATTTTCCGACTCTATCGCCGAAAAGACAACTTTGCCATCAGCCGTAAGATCATGCCCCTCATTTGGGATATCTTTTGCCGTAAAAATATCCTGACATATGCCCTTCTTTAAATCGCGAAGCACAAGAATATTTCCGTCTCTCCAGTTTTTAGGGTTGATTAAGCGGACGTACAGGGCATAGCCATCCTTCACGTTTAAGCTATTAGCTTGACTCATCGTTCCCAGATCGATAAGACGGCCTTCCCGCCACTCCCATAGCCGGGCCGGGCCTGAATCATAATTCACTCCAAAAATTACGCCGTCTGACGTTAAATAGGCTTTTTCGAAGTAACGGCTATCCGTCGTCGTATAAATAACGGTCTCTTCTCCGGACGAACGATATTTTAAAACAAGTTGTCTGGCTTCCTCGCGAAAGTACACCATTTTGTCCGTACTAATATCCAAAATTCGGCCGTCTACCTGGTCCAGACGCGTCAGTTTGTCGCTGCTTTCAACATAAATATTAACGGTATAGTCGGTTTCTTGCGACGCGGAATCTTTCGCTTTAAAAGAAATACTTTTGGATTTCCCATCCAGATGTTCCAACGACACCTCTTGGTCGATCATATCTTTGGCTTTTATTTCCTGGTCGCCGACCCAGGCGGACAACGAAACGCAGCCTTTTGCCGTATCGTCATCCTTACATCTCGCCTGAATTCGAAGCTTTGGCGTTGCAACCTCTTTTGGCTTCGGTGCCAGCACTTCGATGATCGGCTTTTTATCGTAGGTCAGGTCGAACTGACGCGTTGCTTTATTGCCGTGGGAATCCACTGCGATCAGAGTGACCTTTTTTACGCCTCTGGTTAACGAGCTGATATTCATTTTGCCGCTCCAGTCGAAGCAGCCGTATCTGCGGCAAATATCGTTTTGGCCGTATTTTAACTCCAAAACTACGCCCTCAATTTGAGCGGTAACGCGGACGACCTCATACTTCGATTTGACATAGGCTCCGATCATAAATTCGCTATCCACCGTGTCGGCCGGGATATAATGTTCGGAAAAATAAATTTCTGCGGTCTGGGCTGCCGGATTCGCAGCTTCCGGGGAATCGGAGGACTCGGCGTACGAAGATTGCGGAAGAAGCAAAACAATGAACAACAAAAAAGCAATCATAAGGCGGTTGATGAGGGACAACGTACGGGCACCTCCAATGTGTATAGATACGTTTTGTATCAATAGTTTCATATAAACTGATAAAATACGACAAAAAAAGCACCCGTATAAAATAAAATTTAGGGATTTTGATACAAATTATAATTTTAAGCATCAGATGGACCACCAAAATAGGTGGTCCCTTATTGAGTTGCATCGCTTTTCGTATCTGTAGGATAGCGCCTGTTTCGCAAACTGTTACTTTTGCAGCAGCTTGTAAATCACCGTCGTCGCCTCCGCGCGGGTCGTCTGGGCGGTCGGCACGAATTTGCCGTTCTCGCGGCCTTCCATCAATCCGGCTCCAATCGCCTGATTCACTCCGGCTTTCGCCCAAGCGGAGATGTCTCCTTCGTCTGCATAACCGTACAGCTTGCCTTCTGCCGTCGAGATGGCGCCTTTTTTATGTTCGAACGCCCGCACCAGCAGCACCGCCATCTGTTCGCGGGTAATCCGCGCATCCGGCGCAAACCGCGTGCTGTCCGTTCCCTGCACCAGCCCGGCATGAACCGCCGAAGCTACCGCGCTGTAGTACCACGCATTCGCTTCCACGTCACCGTACGCCAGCGGCTTGTCGGCTGAGGCTTGCGGCAAGCCGAGTGCACGCACGAGCAGCGCAACGAACTCGGCCCGCGTCACGAGCTGTTCCGGTGCATATTTGTCGCCCGACACACCTTCGGCAATATGCTTTGCACTCAGCGCTTGAATGTAGCGATGCGCCCAATGCGTCGCCGCTACGTCGGCATAAGACTTCTTGTATTCGAGCACTGCATACTTCGAGGTATGGCGCAGCGCCACGCGGATTTTGCCTTCCGTACTCGCTTCCCCGCCTTCATATTCCCAACGCTGCTGCTGTTCGTTCAAGGAGTACACCCCGACAAGCGGCAGCTCCGTATCCGCCGTATTCACATTTAACGTCAACGTGACCGGCTGATCGAACCCGCTTAAGCGGCGTTCGGTGCCGTCCTTCTCGACGGCGACCAAAGCAATATCGTAGAACGATCCGCCGATGCGGACGGCCGCGCCGGACGCTCGACCTGCCGCCTGGATAAGCTCGTTCTCCGCTGCGGGGTCAACCGGCGTGAGCCGGACTTTGATCGTCGCTTCGTTGCCTGCCAGCTTCGCCAGCGCCGAGAGCACGGAAGCCGGAATGTCCACCGAGGCTCCGGTAGCGGCGATGTTTAGCGTTTTATCCGCTTGCCGCAACAGCTCGCCAACTTCCTTGGGCAGCGTCACTTCATGTGATTCGCCCGTCTCGATCGTCACGCTGGGCGTATCGCCCGCTTTCTTAATGAGCTCCTCGATCTGCTGCTTCGTGAACGTTCCTTCCGGCGTTGAAGCAGCCCCGCCACCCCAACCGAAGCTGGAGCAGCATGTCGACGTGCTGCCGACGCTTACCGTAAACGACGTCTTGGATTCGGCTTTATTCCCCGCCTGATCCTCTGCGTCGATCTGCAGTGTGTAGCTTCCGTTCGCCAAGGAGTACGTCGCCGCCGTCACGGTCGAGGTTGCTGCGTCATAGGTCGCTTTTAGCGCCCGATCGCCGACCTTGATCTTCACGGAATCCGGCTTCACCCCGGAGCCCGCGTCCGTTATCTTGGCGGATACCGCCGGAGTAGCGGTCGTGACCGTTGCGCCGTTCGCAGGAGCTACGTCGGCGATCACCGGAGCCGTTGTATCCTTAGAGGACGAGGACGATGTTTTTACGGATAATCGCGGACCATCCGTTGTCCAGCCGCCTCCCTTCAGCTCCGCCTCGATTTTAAACGTATACGCAGTATCCGGCTGCAGTCCCGCCAGCGTTGCAGAGTATACATTGTCCGCAACCGTTTGGACCCGGCTGCCGTTCTGGTATAGTCCATACCGAACAACCCCGATAGCCGGATTCCAGCTCAGCGTAACCGAGCTTGCTGTCACCTTCGACACGTTTAACGCGCTTCCTTGCGGCCAGCCCGGCGTCTCTTCCTGGCCGACGTCGACCAAGAAGCGGCTGGAAGACTCCCTCCAGTTTCCGGCCAAGTCCGCCGCGCGGATCAGCAGCGTATGATTGCCGTTCGCAAGCCCATAAGCCGCCGCCGTTACGGTATGGGCTGCCCCATCGTAGCCGGCCGACAGACTTTGGTTGTCGACCTTGACCGTCACCGAAGCCGGATCGACCCCCGTTCCGTTATCCGTAATCACTGCGGATATATGCGGATTGGACACCGTCACGGTTTGGCCGTTCGCCGGAAACACGCCGCTGATGACCGGAGGCGTCGTATCCGTCGCCCCTGTTCCGGTTTTTACCGTTACCGCCGGTCCGTTGTTGGTCCATACGCCCGCAGCCGGACTCGCTTCCACCTTAAACGTATACGTCGTATCTTTGGCCAAGCCCGTCACATCCAGCGAGTACACGTTCCCGGTCACCGTCCGCAGCTCCGTCCCGTTTTGGTACACGCGGTATGCTGCGGTTCCGGCCCCTGCCGGCGACCATGTCAGCTTCAGACTGGTGTCAGTCACCTCCGTCGCCGTCAAAGCGCTGCCTCTTGGCCACAGATACGACGGCTGCGCTGCCTTCCAAAACTCTTTTGCAATCGCCTGGTATCCTTCCACGCTCGGATGAATATCCGGTGTCGGCAAATAGGTGCCATAATCCGCCGCAATGGCGTCTTTCGTCGGTACGAACACCGCGCCTGCCTGCTGCGCCACACCCGCAATAGCTCCGTTGAACACATCCAGCGCTTGCAGCAAAGCCTCTTTTTTCTCGGGCGGCAGCGGCGCGTTATGGAATGCATTATAATAACCCATCAAGTATACGGGTGCCGCAGCATTAAGCTGTCTGATCTCTGCCAGGATGGCTGTCAGATTCCCCGATACCTGCCCGAAGAGCGTCCGCATCTGCTCCTCCGTTAATGTATACCCGTTTGCCTCCAGCAGCTGAATCAGATCGTTGGCTCCGGCATCCAGCGTGATAACGCCCGCCCGGCGGATATTCGCTTTCAGACCGATCCCGGCGCCGTCCTTGATGGCATTATTGCGAATGTCGGCCAGAACCTGAGCGGTCGTATAGCCCGGCACCGCGTAATTTTTCACGAATTCGTTCAAATAGCCGCTTTCCCGCAGGTTCTGCGCAAGGAAGTCCGCGTAGCCAAGGCCGATGGTGCGCGTCGGTGAAAAGCCTGCCGCAAGCGAATCGCCCAGCGCCAAATACGTCACGCCATCCGCATCGTTCTCCACTGAAACACGAATCGTCCCGGTCCACGTCGGCATCCGGTTGCCCGCTTGATCCGCGGCGTCGATCGTCAGCGGCAGCGTCCCGTTCGGAACGTTCCCCGTCAGCGCCACTATCGTTGAAGCGGCAGGCACATACTGCGCCGGAACCGGCTTCCCGGCCAGCTTTACTACAATCGACGCCGGATCGACGCCCGATTCGGCGTCGATTACCGTCGCAATAATGTTCGGCGATGACGTATATACCGTCTGACCGTTATGCGGACTCACCGCGGCGACCGTCGGCGGCGTCGTGTCCGCCGCCGGAACCGGCTTCGTCGTGATATCCACAACCGGCCCAGTCGTGCTCCAGTTGCCCGCCTCATCCCCTGCTTCCACCTTGAAACGGTATGACGTCGCAGGCGACAGCCCGCCGACGTCATACGTCGTCCCCGTCACGGTTGCGATTAATTCTGTGCCTTTATACAGCTTGTAGCCTGTCACTGCCTTATCGTCCTCCGGGGCGTTCCAAGACAAGCGGACACTGTTTGACGTCACATCCGAGGCATCCAAGCGGCTTGACTCCGGCCAAGTCGGCGGAGTTACGTCCGCCGCTCCCGTACGGACCGTGAACATCGTGCTGTTAATCGTCCCGATCCACTTTCCCTGCAACCATAACGGCTTTAACAGAGTTGACGAGATATATGCGTAGTCGCCCCGACCGGTAACGGGATTTTCGCTCAGGTACAGTTTACATTTAATGAAGCTCGGGTAATTATTAAAAACGACATCTCCGCGACTCGTCAGCGTAACAATAGTGCTGTCGGATCCGAGATCGGATACTTGCTGTTTCGTGCCGTCCGGAGCTTGAACCCAGACTTGTCGAATTCCATTCGATCCTTCCTTCGTAAAGGCGACCCATCCTTGATTGATCTGATAGTCGGCGCCTGCCGTCGTCATTTTGTCGAACGTACTCAAGGTCTGCGATCCTGCCGGCCCCTGAACAACGATGGATTCGGCCTGCTTCTTTGGATCTATTCGACGGGCATACACAATCGAGTTTCCGTCGGTTAGCGGATTGATGTTGCTGTTAGCCGTATCGTTCGTAATTTGAGTCAGAGTGCCTTGCGACCACTTATAAATGTTGTGGGTGCCTTGAGACATGTTTAACGTTGCCGAGAAAACGGCCTCTCCGTTAGCCGTTACATCCATGCCGGCAAAGCGCCCTTTCGGAAACACTTCCTGGTCCGTTCCGGAAACCAGATTCCGGAGTACAAGCCTGTATCCGTCAACTGTGTTATCCCCTAAAGCATAAGCGAATAAGGCATAGTTCCCTTTAACCTTCAATTCATCGATAGAACCCGGTCTGCCCAGTACAAGCAGTTGCCCGTCTCGCCACTCCACTACGCTGCTCCGATGACTATTCACGTCATTCGAAACAAAGATAGCGCCATGAGGGGTTAAATAAGCCGGGGAATTGCTATCGGGAGCCTTATCAGGCAAAGCAGGAATGGGTGTTACTTGGCCCGTCAGCCGATTTTTGATTTCTAGTTTTAGGTAATCGGTAAATGGCTTATCCTTATCCGGCTTAGCGTACAAGATACGGTCCGGGCTAATATCGAAAATCTTTTCTCCGTCAACCGTATCCATCCGGGAGAGCTTGTCGCTGGAATCGATACTGATGTCCCGCTGCTCTATCTTCTCCTGCCCTTTGGAATCCATTGCGGTAAAAACCAGCCGGACCGTACCCCCGTCCCACGAAGCTAAAGAGACTTCTTCATCAATCCGGTCCACGCCGCTAATGGTTTTATCCGAATCGCCAAGCCTAACCTTTAGCGACGTGCAGCCCACTGCGGCATCATCGTCCGTACAAGAAGCTTGGATCCGCAGCATGGGCGTTGCCACCGCTTTGTTCGCCGGGCTGGCAATTTGGATAACAGGCTTCTCGTCGTAAACTACTTGAAAGCTTTTCGTATCCCTATTGCCTCTGGAATCGACAGCGGTTATAGTAACCTTTTTTTCGCCTTTGGATAGACCCGCGATCCGAAGCTGGCCGGTCCAATAGTAGCATGCCATCCGAGTGCAGAAAGGATAATCCAGCTGGGTCAAATCCACCTTGGCCGTTTCGACCTCGGCGTAAAGCTGTTTGATTTCATACGTACTGTTCACATTGGCAGCTACGCGAAACTCGTTCCCGACAAACACCTTGCTCTCCGGATAATATCCGGTAATGAGGATCGGAGAAGTATCCGCCGCTGCGGCCGAGCCCGAGAATGGCAAGTAGGCCGGATGAGGAACAAGTAAAATAATGAACAACATGACAGCAATAAAACGGCGGATGCTTGAGGACATAGCTAACATAAGGCACCTCCAACATTAAAGATACATTTTGTATCTTGTTTAGCTATTTTACTCGTAAAATGATTTAAAATCGAGTACCTTTAAGCAGATTTTAGAATTTATTTTCCACAAAAGTTACAAACTGTAACAAAACACACAAAACAGCGGGAAACGCTCTTTTTCTTCTCTGCGAAACGCAAAAAAGACCTTCCCACACCGGAAGGTCGTAAAGATGCGGAGGTCCCGCAACGATCAAACTTTATTTTTCATACCGCCATACGAGCAGCAAATAGCACAGCACGGAGCCGACATCGGCTGCAGCGATGACAATACCCATCGGCACGGCGGTCTGATTGCCGGCGATGCCGACAAGCGGCGCCACAATCCCGCCGAAGATGAACGACAGCACGCCGAGCAAAGCCGAGGCGCTTCCTGCCGACTCACTCTGGTTGCGCATCGCCAGCGAGAAGCCGGCCGTGGACACGATCCCGACGCTGGAAACGACGAAGAACAAAGGCACCAGAATGGCATACAGCCCGGCTCCCGACAAGATCGCAAGCAGCAGCGCCACACCGGCGACCGAAGCGAGCGCCAGTCCGCTGACCAGCAGACGCTTGTCGCTGACCCGACCGGCCAGCCTGCCCGTGATTTGCCCCGCGAGTATGATGCCAAGGCCGTTAATCGCGAAGCAGACGCTGAACATTTGCGGCGAAACGCCGAAAATATCTTGGAGCACGAAGGGCGAGCCCGAAATGTAGGCGAACATGGCGGCAATGACGAAGCCCTGCGCCAGGGCGTAGCCCATGAACGTCCGGTCGCTCAGGAGACGGCGGAACGTCGTGAGCGTATTTCCCAAGCCCCCCTTGGACCGCCGCTCCTGCGGCAGCGTCTCGGGCAGCGCCAGCACGACTGCGATCAGCATCAAGACGCCGATCAGGCCGAGCACGACAAACACTCCTCGCCATGAGGTGACTTCGAGCAGCTGCCCGCCTACGATGGGCGCGAGAATCGGCGCCGCCCCGTTCACCAGCATCAGCAGCGAGAAAAACTTCGTCAGCTCCGTCCCCGAGTACATATCCCGCACGATAGCCCGCGAAATGACGATCCCCGCTGAGCCCGCCATCCCCTGGATAAAGCGCAGCAATACCAGCAGCTCGGCGGATGGCGCAACGGCACAGAGCACCGAGGATACGCCGTAGAGGATCAGTCCGATCAGCAGCGGCAGCCGCCGGCCGCGCACGTCGCTGACCGGCCCGGCATACAGCTGGCCGAGAGCCAGCCCGAGCAGACAAGCCGTCAGGCTAAGCTGGGCCATGGACGTGCTGCTGTTCAGATCGCCCGCCAGCTTCGGCAATGCAGGTAAATACATGTCGAGCGACAGCGGGCCGAAAGCGGACAACGAGCCTAGGATGAACACCATCCATATCCGGCGTGACGGCACGGAGCCTTGTGCCGAAGCTTCGAGCCGGCTCATAAGCCCAGTCCTCCGTTCTGCATCTTATACTCAAGTACAACCATTTCTACCCGATTCATAGCGCTACACATCTCTTTCTTATCCGTAGTTGGGGCAGAGGAATATTTCCCCATTTTGCGGCCCCTTGCTGTAACAATTATAGTTACATGTGAAATTAAATGTCAATCCACAATATGAAGGCTTCTTACTGCTGTTCAGATCCTAGCCGACCGTCCGAAAAGCAGCTAGCCTTTCACGCATAATTCTAGAACATATTACCAAACCTAACGGGAACACTGAGTGAATAAAAGGATGTGCTCCGCGTATGGATACGGTGATGCTCGCCAGGTCCCTGTTCGGATCGTCGATGGCGTTTCACATTATTTTTGCCACCTTGGGAGTAGGGCTTCCTCTCATGATCGTTGTCGCCGAGATCTTGTTTCATGTCAAAAAAGACCCCGATTATTCCACTATGGCTAAACGCTGGACAAGGGGCTTTGCCATTATTCTTGGGGTAGCGATCCCGTCCGGAACGATTGTGGGAGCGATGCTCGCCCTTCTTTGGCCGGGTTTCATGGAGTATGTCGGACAAGTGATTGCGCTTCCGTTCCAAATCGAAATTTGGGCGTTCTTCCTCGAGGCGTTGTTTATGTCCATCTACGTCTATGCAGCAGACCGGCTCCCCCCGCTGCTGCGGATTGTGAGCGTCATCTTAGTGGCGATCGGCGCCAGTGCATCCGCCGTGTTAATTACCGATGCCCATGCCTGGATGAACACGCCGCGCGGCTTCAAGGTGGTCAACGGGGAAATAACAGACGTTGATCCCTGGGCCGCGGTGTTGAACCCGAGTATCTGGTCTACGGGAGCTCATGTGCTCTCCTCCGCCTACATGACAGGAGCTTTCGCCGTAGCTTCGGTGGCCGCCTATAAGCTGCTGAAGCGGGGACGCACCGAGCTTGAGTGTGCTTACCATCGTAAGGCCTTGTTCGTCGCTCTTCTGATTGGAGGGGTCATGTCGGTAGGTACGGCGGTAAACGGGCATGCCACCGCGCAAATGCTCCATCACTATCTGCCGGAGAAGCTGGCGGCCGCAGAGGGCTTGTTCGAGACCCGTGCCTACGCGCCGCTGGCGATCGGAGGCTCGGTAGACGGTGAGGACCGGACGATCCGCGGAGCGATCGAGATCCCGTGGGCGCTCAGCTTTCTTGCCACGAACCGGTTTGATGGCGTGGTGAGAGGGTTGAACGATTTTCCTAAGGAAAACTGGCCGCCGCTTTACATTCATACGTTGTTTAATTTAATGGTAGGGATCGGGACGCTGCTCATCCTGATGTCGTTCGCGCCGATCGCTTATCGGCTTCTGCTTAAGCGGCCCTACCCGAGATGGACGCTGCTGGCCTTGGTGGCCTCCGGCCCCCTGTCCATGATTGGGATCGAAACGGGCTGGATCTTCAGTTGTACGGGCCGGCAGCCTTGGACGATTTATCATGTGCAGCGGACAAGCGATGCGGCCACACGCTCCGAGAGTCTGGGCCTGTTGTTTGTCTTGTTTATCGGGATCTATTTATTTCTGCTGCTGGTGACGATCGTAATCATGCGGTACTATTTCAAGCATCATCCTGTACTGCCCGAGCTCTCGTCCAAAGGAGGGGCTCGCCTTGAGTAACGTGACGATTGCGATCCTCATACTGTGGGTGTTCATCTTCGTGTACTCGATTCTCGGATCGATCGACTTCGGGACGGGCTTCTGGGCGATGCTGTTCGACAGCAAGAAGCCTCCCTCGAATGCGGCCGTAATCGCGAATCGTTTTCTATCCCCAACCTGGAAGGTAACGAATGTCTTTTTGGTGCTGCTGGTGGTGGCGCTGGTAGGTTTTTTTCCACGATCGATGTACATGCTTGCAGACGTATTGGTGCTGCCCGTCGGGCTCGTGCTGCTCCTGCTCACCATACGCAGCACCTTCATGGTGTATGCCTTCGCCATCCGCAAATTCAGCCGCCTTCTCATCATCGTGTCCGGCCTAACCGGACTGCTTATCCCGGCATTGCTGGTGAGCGTATTGCCCGTTTCCCTTGGAGGCTTTGTTGCCGTGGTCAACGGGGTACCCCGGCTGGAGATCGCGAAGCTGTTCACTTCGCCTACGGAATATGCTCATTTGGGGTTTGGACTTGCGACAGAGCTGTTCCTGTCTGCCGTATTCCTGGCCGACTACTCCCGGGAAGCGGAGGATGAACACTCCTACACCATTTATCGGCAGCTGGCGGTTGCGCTTGGTCCTGCCACCCTGGGTATGGCAATCTTGACAACGGTGACGATGGCGCCGGAAGCCTCTTGGATCGTGGAGGGCTTTCGGAGGGAGTGGCTGTGGTTCTCCTTATCGGTCGCGGCCTTCACCTTAGGCTACAGCGCGTTATTCTGGAAGCGTCGGGACGGGCGGGTCGGTTCTCCGCGTTGGACCGTAACCGCCGTTGTTCTCCAGTACGCTCTGGCCAGCTTCGCTTACGGAGCGGCGCACATGCCTTACCTGATCTATCCTTACCTAACCGTGGAGCAAGGCTTCACGAACCCTACGATGTTCGTTTCGCTGCTGATCGGCTACGCCGTCAGTTCGGTCGTGCTGGCTCCGGTGTTCTATTGGTTCTGGCGGTTATTTTTGAAGGATAAGCGGTATTTAAAGCCCGACGGTACGTCTTGACCGGATGAAAAAGAACGCAGGCAGCCTCCCGTTCCGAGGCCCCTGCGTCCTGCTGCCGATCGCTCCCCGCTATCAGCTAAGCTCAATCGTATAATAATCGTTCGCGTTCAGCGCCCGGAAGCCGCACGATTCGTACAGCCGGAGCGCCCGGGGATTATCCGCCGCAACCTCCAGCTCGAAGCGGACTATCCCGCCTTCCCGGTATACGCGCTCCATCGCCCGGACCAAAATTTCCCGCCCGCACCCGCGTCCCCGGTACTCCGTTAATAAGCAAAAACCGAAAATAAAGGCGATGCCTTCATCCACACGTACAGCCAGCTTGCCGATCGGCTTGCCGCCCAGCTCCGCGACATACGTGATCTCCTTCTTGTCTGCTACGGTATTCTCCGCGAATACTCTGGCATCCTCATACGACATATCGAACCCCTGCCGGTTAAGCTCTGTCAGCACTTCGATATCGTCCTCCACCGCCAATCGGAGCTCCAGAGCTTCCGCTTGCAACGTATCCGGAACTTGCGGCGGTTGTCCGTCCTGCACCCGCATCTCCATCCAATGCTCGGAGAACGAATAGACCGCTCCCCTGGCCTCCAGGAACGCTTTACCCGAAGCCGAACGCTCCTGGCATATAAAGATCAGCTTCGGAATCCCGCGGCGTCTGCATTCATCGGTCGCCGCATCGGCCAGTCTCGTGAACACGCCCTTCCGCCGATGCTGTGGATGCACCATGCCGCTGATCTCCACTTCCGTCAATCGGAAGGAGTAGATCGCCAGAAAGCCGATAAGCTCTTCCCCTTCATACATCAAAAAGTCGTTTGTCACACCGGCCGGCCGTTCGGAAAGCATTTCCCAATTCAGCTTGAGCGTAATGCCGTCCTCCGCGTTGCATCGGTCTGCGAGTGCACGAATGTCGCGTAATTCTTGCTCCGAGAGCCCTTGTTTCTCCATCAATTTCAATCCGCCATCCTCCACTTCGCTACATATTATTTTAAGTATACAGGGATGAAGAAGGTACCGGCGGATAATGATTGGTTTACAATCGTTTTTTCCTGCAGCATCCGGCCCGCATGCGTTACAGCAGCAGCTCCAGCCACTCGTCCTTGGTCACCTGTCCGAAGTAATGCTGCAGATTCACATCGTCCAGCACCGCGACCAACGCAGCCGTATCGTAACGGACGCCTTGCAGCTTGGCGGCAAACTCCGCTGCATCCCCTTGGCCGAAGAAATCTCCATATACGGCAGCCTCGCGGATCACCCCCGCTTCCACATACAGCCGGACGTCGAACGTGCCGGCAGACAGGCGCTTCACGCGGTGAACGTTGAACGCCGGGGAACGGCCGTAGTTCCAATCCCAGCTCCGGTACCGTTCGTCCGCAAGCTGCCGCACCGCATCCCAATCGGCCGGGCTCAGCTCATACCGCTGAACCTCCGACCCTTCAAAGATCGAGTCCAGCAGATGCTGTCTGAACGCCTCAATCGTCATCGGCCCGCTCAAAAACTCCGTAATGTTCGCCACCCGACTGCGGACCGACTTCACGCCCTTCGACTTGAACTTCTCCGGATTGACGTTCAGCGCGGACGCGACATGGTCCATCTGCGAATCGAACAGCAGCGTGCCGTGGGTAAACATCCGCCCTTTCGTGGCAAACTGCGCATTGCCCGATATTTTCCGCTCCCCGACTTGAATGTCGTTGCGCCCCGTCAGCTCCGCCTCGACGCCAAGCCGGTGCAGCGCCCGGATCACCGGCTCGGTAAACTTGCGGTAGTTGTGGAAGGACTTGCCGTCATCCTTCGTAATGAAGCTGAAATTCAGGTTCCCGAGATCGTGGTATACCGCCCCGCCGCCGGACAGACGCCGCACGACATGAATGCCGCGGGATTCGACATATTCCCGGTTAATCTCCTCCGCCGTATTCTGGTTTTTCCCGATAATAATCGACGGCTCGTTGATATAAAACAATAAATAATCATGGTCCGCCGGAAGCTGCTTCAGGGCGTATTCCTCCAGCGCCAGGTTTAATGCGGGATCGGTAATGCCGTTATTGTCAATGAAAAGCATGGGCTTCTCCCCCTTCTCCTGTTCGAACGGACAGCTCCCCGTTCCATCTCTATTATAGCAAGGGCCGCGGCCGGGATCGAGCGCCTTGACCGCCGCGGCCCGTGCATGAAAAAGAACGCGCAGGAAAACCTAGATCAGACGTCCCTCAATATACAGGGACCGAAGCTTGTTGAAGTCCGGGGTTCCCCGGCCGACAAGCTCAAGCATTCTTCCAAAGGAGCTCGCCAGATGAACAAACCATTCGTATGCGCCGCACTTCTTCTTGCCGTTTCGCTGTCCGCTTGCGGTCAGCCCGCCAAAACGCCGCCTGCGGACCAAGGAGCCGCAACTCCCGCCCCGGGAGGCGGAACCGCTACCGTGGATGCGCAAGCGATTTATAAGCAAAATTGCCTCAGCTGTCACGGCGCCAATTTTGAAGGCGGGGTGGGTCCTAACTTGACGAAGGTAGGCGGCAAGTACTCCAAGGACCAGATCGCAGCGATCGTCGCCAACGGCAGAGGGGCAATGCCCGGCTTCAAAGGCCGGCTGTCCGATACCGATACCGGCGCCCTCAGCGATTGGCTCGCCGCCCAGAAATAAGGGCTCCCGCTGCGGAACGGTAACCCGTGCCGCTCGAAATCCCCTGAACCGCACGTTGTGAACGATGCTGCGGCTTTTCAGGGGATTTTTATGTAAAATCGTTCCATTCCTTTTCTTGGGCGTTTCTGCTATTCTGTTATTCGATCGGGCTTCCGGCCCATCCGCGGTTCGAGACCATCCCGCGTTATCAAAACTAAGGGGGAAACGTAAGTGTTTAATTTGGCTTGGGGAATGTTGTTTGTTGTCGTGAATTTTGCTTTGTTTCTGCTTTGCTATCGTTTTTTCGGGAAGAAAGGACTGTACGCCTGGATCGGCTTCGCCACCGTGCTGGCCAACATCCAAGTCGTCAAAACGATCGAACTGCTCGGCATCGTGATGACGCTCGGCAACACCGTCTACACGTCGATCTACATGTCGACGGACCTGCTTAACGAGAAATATGGGACGAAGGAAGCCAAGCAGGCGGTATGGTTTGGCTTTTTCAGCTTGGTCGCTTCGACGGTGATCATGCAGATGGCGCTCGTGTTCACGCCGCAGGAAAGCGACATCGCGCAGAGCTCGCTGGAGACGATATTTGGCTTGATGCCGCGACTGGCCGCGGGCAGTCTGTGCGCCTATTTTATCAGCCAGTTCCTCGACGTGCGGGTGTACAGCTACCTGAAGAAACGGTTTCCCGTGTACAACCAGTTCTGGATCCGGACGAACGGCAGCACGGGACTCAGCCAGCTCGTGGACTCGCTGGTCTTCTGCACCATCGCTTTCGCCGGAGTGTATACGCTGGACGTCTGGCTGCAAATTTTGCTGACAACCTACTTATTCAAATTCGTCATCTCCGTCGCTTCGACGCCGGTGCTCTATATCGCCCGCAGCTTCCGCATCAAGGAAGACGAGGCTTGAGTTAGATGTAAAAAGGCGCTTCCGTTCGTATATTGAGCGGGAGCGCCTCTGTCGTTTAAGGGGCCATGCTGCGTCCTTCGTCCGTATTGTTACCAATGCGAAGATATGGTATGAGTTTCATATGCGATAGCGTTTATATCGCGCATGGAGGCAATGCATCCAACGCCTCGGGAGCCAGGGTGAAGGACGGTAAAACCAACCACAGGACAAACCGGTATCGCGGAGATTCGAGAAATCCGAGGGTTACGCCCCGGAAGTAATGGTGGGGTCACCGGCATGCATGTAGCCGTCGACCGTCGACATGATTTTGGCAAGATGCCAAAATACGATTTCAAAAGAATACACACGATTCGTGTGCCCTTTTGAAGGATCCGTTCACTTCTCGAATCTCGCTGCCCGTTTGTCTTTTTTGATGAAAAAAAGATAGGCTCAAGTGGCGGTGGATCGAGAGGCAAGGTGGCCCTCGGGTCACCGCCCTCTGTTTTTTCAGAGGGACTGCTTGCTGTTTTGCCACTATGAAAAAAGAGGTAGCCGAGACCATGAGCTGCATGATTAAGGTGAATGTTTTTGGACTTTTTATAATTGATATTCGGTTGAAAAAAATAAGGCTGACTTACTCCATCCATGCACGGTGATTTTAACGTGTATGGATTTTTTTGATCCAGCTCTTCAAAAAAACTTTAAAACTAACCATTGAATCCTGACATCCAGTTGTCAGTTAGACTAAGGTATAGTATGTCTATAAAGCTTAAAACATTTCATATCGGAGGTAGACATCGACTCATGAGCAAAACAAGCAACAAAACCGGGATGGTCCTAGCGGGGCTGCTTCTCGCGATCCTGATGGCCTCGATGGACAATACCATCATGGCGACCGCGATCGGAACGATCGTCGGGGAGCTCGGCGGGCTGGATAAATTCGTCTGGGCGACCTCCGCCTACATGGTGGCGGAAATGGCAGGGATGCCGATCTTCGGCAAGCTTTCCGATATGTATGGACGCAAACGATTTTTCGTCTTCGGGATCATCGTCTTTATGCTCGGCTCCGTTCTCTGCGGAACGGCGACTTCGATCGTGCAATTAAGCATCTATCGCGCGATTCAAGGGATTGGCGGCGGGGCCTTGGTGCCAATTGCCTTTACGATCATGTTCGACACGGTTACGCCGGAGAACCGGGGGAAGCTCGGCGGGCTATTCGGCGCGGTGTTCGGCATGTCCAGCATTTTCGGTCCGCTGCTCGGGGCTTACATTACCGATTACATCCACTGGAGCTGGATCTTCTATATCAACCTGCCGCTCGGGTTAATCTCCTTCGTCATGATCGCGTTCTTCTATAAAGAGTCGCAGCAGCATGCCAAACAGCGGATCGACTGGTGGGGTGCCACGACGCTGGTCGGAGCGGTCGTCTGCCTCATGTTCGCGATGGAGCTCGGCGGCAAGCAGTATGCCTGGGGCTCGATTCAAATTCTGGGCTTGTTCGCCGGATTTGCGGTTCTTGCCCTGCTGTTCCTGTTCGTCGAAAAGCGTGCCGAAGAGCCGATCATTTCGTTCGGCATGTTCCGGAACCGTCTCTACGCCACAAGCAATGCGGTTGCGATCTTAAGCGGGGCGGCGTTCATTACGGCTTCTGTGTACATTCCGATCTTCATTCAAGGCGTGCTCGGCGGAACGGCCACTAATTCCGGCCTGATGCTGCTGCCGATGATGCTCAGCTCGGTCGTTACGGCGACCTTGGGCGGGTTCTTGATGACGAAGATGCCGTTCCGGTCAATCATGATTCCGACGCTGGCCTTGCTTGTGCTGGGTCTCGCTCTTCTTACGACCTTGACGCCGGAATCGCCGCGTTTTATCGTCACGCTGTATATGATCTTGACGGGCCTCGGGATCGGAGCTTCCTTTTCCGTGCTCAGCAACGCGGCGATCCATTCGTTCCCGGCCAGCCAGCGTGGGGCGGCGACGTCTACGCTCAATTTCCTTCGTTCGCTCGGCATGACGCTCGGCATCACGCTGTTCGGCATCATCCAAAGCCATGCGCTGACCCGGAAGCTGACGGATTCCTTTACGGGGAGCGGTCAAGCCGCCGTCCCGCAGGGCGTCGACTTCAGCGACCCGCATGCGCTGCTGGACCCGGCTACCCGCGCCCAGATCCCTCCGCAAGCGCTGGGCACGATCGCGGAAGGTCTCTCCTCCTCCGTCGTCCTGACATTTGCCTGGAGCCTGATCCCGGCAGGCTTGGCGCTGGTGGCAGCCTTCGCGATGAGCAAGGAGAAGCTGGACCCGGCCGCCGAAGCGGCGGCTTCCCACTGAGATGTACAAGAAGCCTGTGTCCCCTTACGGAGGCACAGGCTTCTTGTGGCTACGCCAAAGCTTGTCCCAGACGGTTCACTTTCACCAGCCAACGCTCCCGCTCCGGGTCCGTCAATTTGCCGACTTGCCCGATGGAGGTGACCTTGACGGGCCGGATACCGCAGAACTGCAGCGTGGACACCTTCATCATCCGATGTCCCGGCTGGCCTTGCGCGAGCCGGTAATACCAGACCGGCGCATCCATCGTCACGATCAGCCGCGCCGTCCTGCCTTTGAGCAGCTGATCGGGCAGCGAGGAACCTTTCTTGTATTTAAAAGCGTACCCCGGTAAGAAGACGCGGTCGAGAAAGCCCTTCAGCAGCGCTGGCGGACCGCCCCACCAGATCGGATACGTAAAGACCAGATGCTCCGCCCAGCGGATGAACTCCTGCGCCTTGACCAGATCGTCCTCCAGCGGAAGCTTATGCTTGTACCCGCCCGACAGATTCGGGTTAAATTCGAGCTCCGCCAGACGAAGCACCCGAACCTCGGCACCGGAGGCCGCAGCCCCCTGCGCATAAGCATCTCCGAGGGCCCATCCGTAGCTGTGCTCCACCGGATTTCCTTGCACGATCAAAACTTTCTTCATGACTGAACCCGCTCCTTTTGGTTAGCATTCACTAACTTTGTATGTAAAAAGAATAGGTCAAAGCTGACCTAATAAATGGGAAAACCTTTGCTTCACTTCCGCTGCCAGCGGCTCCAGACGGGCCGGGAGCTCCCCGTGCAGGCTGGAGACCGCCATTTGGTTGAATGCGCCGATGATCAGCACGGCAGACAACCGGGCATCCTGCTCGGGAAGCTCTCCACGCTCGATGCCTTGCTCGATCAGTGCAACGAGGGCGTCGGACGGCTGTCTCGCCTCGCCGCGGCTGGCTTCCACGAAAATTTCGTGCTGCTGGGCAAGCAGCAGCATGCCGTACTGATCCTCATCGTGCATGCGCAGCACTTCGTCGATCAAGCGATGGAACCGGCTGCGGAACGTCCCCGGCTGCCCGGCCATATAGTCGATCAAACGCGTATAGCTGGCGCAGTAATGGGTGAACGCTTCGAGCGCCATCGCCTGCTTGCTTTTAAAATGCTTGTAAATAGCGGCATCCGTGACGCCCGCCGCATCCCCGATCTCTTTGACGGAAATGCCGTCGATCCCTTTGATGGCGAACAGACGCATGGCCGCCTGCAAAATGTCCTTTTTCTTGCTATCGATATGCGCTTTCTTCATCATCATGATCATATTGTAAGTGAATGCTAACCAAAATGCAAGAACAACCATGGGACAACGATAATAACGGCGTATCCCAAGCGACAGTAAATAAAAGAGGGCACCCGACAGACAGGGCACCCTCTCGTTAAAAATTAATAAGCCAGTGTAAACAGACCGTTGATATGGGTCAAATAGCGCATGTTGCTTGCTTCCTTCATCAGCGAAGCCGGAAGGCCTTTGAGGCGCGTTTGGTTACCGCCGATGGTGCCGATCGCATCCTTGCGGCCAAGGCTCGCCAGCGTACCGGAGAATACCGGCGTGAACGTATCCATCGGCGCGTTGTTGAAGTAAGCGAAAATGTTATGTCCGATCGTCTCGCCCATTTGCCAAGCCAACTGCGCCGTCGGCGGGTATGGACGTCCTTCGCTGCCCATGACGACCGCGCTGTCGCCGGCGAGGAAGATGTCTTTGTGGGACGTGGATTGCAAGGTCTCCGTGACCGTTGCGCGGCCGCGGTTGACTTCGATACCGCAGTTGGCTACGACGGAGTTGCCTTGTACGCCGCCGG
Organism: Paenibacillus ehimensis NBRC 15659; assembly: GCF_004000785.1. Classification (GTDB taxonomy): domain Bacteria; phylum Bacillota; class Bacilli; order Paenibacillales; family NBRC-103111; genus Paenibacillus_G; species Paenibacillus_G ehimensis. The sequence continues at coordinate 67,957 of NZ_BILX01000002.1, forward strand.
TCCATACGAGCGTGTTCGTCTCGATGGAGCTGCCGTCCTTCAGGAATACCGTATTCTCCTGCATTTCCGTAATCGCAACGCCGGTCAGGAACTTCACGCCGCGCTTCTCAAGGCTCGTTTGCGCACGCTCGACAAGCTCCTGTGCGAAGCCGGCCAGAATGGACGGACCCGCTTCCACCGTATAGAGGGAAATATCGTTAAAGTCGACGCCTTTGCTGCGGCAAAGCTTAGGCAGCATGTCCGCAAATTCGCCGACAAGCTCGATGCCGGTCAATCCGCCGCCACCGACAACGAACGTCGCGTCGGCTTTGTTTTTCGTACGGCTGTACTCGTCGATGCGAGCTTCCACGTGCGCGCGAAGGCGGTTGGCGTCGTTCACGGATTTCAGAACGAAGCTGTGCTCCTTCAGACCCGGGATGCCGAAGAACGCCGTTTCGCTTCCGAGAGCAATAACGAGCACATCGTAATCGTACGTTTTGCCGCTGGCCATCAGAACTTCCTTCTGGTCCGGGCGAATCTCTTCGACTGTGTCGATCTGAAGATTGACATTTTTACCGCGCAAGAGCTTTTCCAGCGGCAGCGCAACCGCTTTCTCCGCCAGGTTGCCCGCAGCAAGCCGGTGCAGCTCCGTAATAATCTGATGCGTCGGATAACGATTGACGACCGTAATCGTCGCTTCTTCCGCCGTCATGTACTTCCGAGCCGTCAAGGCGCTCAGCAACCCGCCGTAGCCGCCGCCCAGGATCAAAATATGCTTAGCCATACTGCTTCCTCCGCTCCTTGATTCAAGTTCCTTTATTGTTGACGCTGCTGTTGGCGCTCAGCCAAGACATCCAAGAATGCCTGAGAAAAACGGAACATCTTTTGTACTTGCGGGTCTTTCAGCATTTTGAGCAAACCGAACAGACCGATCGTCGTAGATTCGTCTTGCGCACGGTCATTGGCTTCGATCGCCGCAGACGCCAAATTTTTGGCCGTGTCCTGAATCGGCTTCACGAATTCTTCGACGCCGCCTTTGATATCTTCGATAAATACGCGGTCCGTGGCCACATTTTGCACCAAATCGTACGTTTTGGTGAGAATGGTCACCATTTCCGCCAGCTTCGGCAAATTCTCGACCAACACCGTTAAAGATTCCTGCACCTCGGGCTTCATCAACTGATCAAGCACATCCAAGGATTCCCGGGTGGGCTCGGCTGCAACTACCGCTTGTTGAGTGGATGCTACTGACATTAGAGAACGTCCTCCTTTACTTTGGAATAGAAGTCCGTTAATTGTGTCGACACCTGGTCAGCAAGGCAAACATCATGTTTTTTCTCGAAAATACAGGAAGCGAGGAGAAGCCATTCGGAGGCTTCCCCTCAGCTTGTTACAATTTTCACATTTTCGGGAGCATGATCAGGTCGAAACGGAACCCTATATACTTTAGATTATACCTCCGAAGAGCGGAGACGTGGAAAAACAATATTCGACAATTGTGAACATTTTGTGACCAACCGACGTTCATTTTCTGGAATGTGTCCATTTGTAGTCAGGAACCGAAAGAACCGGGAAAACCGGCGGCCCCGGATTTCTTTCCGGGAACTGCACGGCTGCCTTCATCCGGCCTATTCTTCTCTCCGGGCTACTTGCCAAAATCGGGAGGTCGTGGTATTATCATAGTTGTCCCTAACGCGGAGCCGTGGTGTAGAGGCCTAACATGCCTGCCTGTCACGCAGGAGACCGCGGGTTCGAATCCCGTCGGCTCCGCCATTGATATACTGCTTTGCAAGGGGTGAGAACCCTTAGGGTTCGTCGGAGCGTTCACTTCGGCAGCGTTACTTCGCAGTCTCGGAGTGAAACGGAGAGTATCCCGTCGGCTCCGCCATTGACATACTGCTTTGCAAGGGATGACATTCAACATACATAAACAACCGGGCAGGGGAAATCCTGCTCTTTTTTGTATACCTGCGAGGTGATTCGATGAGACGCGGACGGTTCGCCCCGACGCCTTCGGGACCGATGCATATCGGCAACGCCTTCACGGCGCTGCTCGCCTGGCTGCAAATGCGGCAAGCCTCCGGCACGTTCGTGCTGCGTATCGAGGATATCGACGGGCCTCGTTCCCGCCCGGAATATGCTCAGCTCATCGTAGAGGATTTAACCTGGATGGGACTGGACTGGGACGAAGGTCCGGCCGCCGACGGCCCTTACGGTCCTTATCTGCAAAGCCTGCGGCTGGAGCTGTATGAGCAGGCCGTCGATCGCTTGCAGCGCTGCGGACGGCTCTATCCTTGCTATTGCAGCCGGGCGGAGCTGGCCGCCATCGCCAGCGCCCCGCACGGTCTCGCCTCGGAAGGCGCAGTTTATCCCGGGCTGTGCAAGGCCCTCGGCGAGGAGGAGCGCAGGCGCAAAGCCCAGGCTAAGCCCCCGTCCTTGCGCGTGGCCGTTCCGGAGCGCCCTTTCTCCTTCAAGGACGGCCTAGCGGGCATGCAGCACGTGCCGCCCGGTGCTCTTGGCGATTTTGTCGTCAAACGCGCGGACGGCCAATTCAGCTACCAGCTGGCGGTCGTCGTCGACGATGCCGCTATGGGGATCACCGATGTGCTGCGGGGTGGGGATCTTCTCGATTCGACCCCGAGGCAGCTCGTTCTGTACGAAATGCTGGGGGCTGTGCCGCCGAGCTTCTGCCACGTTCCGCTGCTCTGTGGGCCGGAGGGCGGCAGGTTGTCCAAACGGGACCGCAGCCTCTCTCTTGCCGCTCTCCGTGCCGCCGGCGTTCCGCCGGAACGCTTGATCGGCCACTTGGCGTATGCAGCCGGCCTGCTCGATCGCCCCGAACCGGCAAAAGCGGCCGAGCTGATCCCGCTTTTCTCGCTGGAACGCCTCTCCGGCGAACGAATTGCCTTAAGCGAAGAAGCCCTGGCCTTGGGCTGAGCAAAGCCGCCGTCATCAGCTTGAGACCAAGCCTGAAACGGCGGCTTTTCGTTTACGGTTTCGGAGCATCCCAGCCTTCCTGGCCGCTGCTGCCACGTTATTTACCAAGGAAGCTCCCCGTTTTCGTCGAAAAATGCGTCCTTTGTCTTCTCTCTATTTCTTCGTCCCGAGATGCTCTTTAATCGCCTGAAGCCCGGCCACCTGTCCAAGGAAGAACGTATCACCGGCAAGCGTATCGATCGGATAGACGCGGTTCTCCTTAACGGCCTTGAGATTGTTCCACACTGGATGATCCTTCCAAATACTTATCAAGCCGAGCGGATCTTCGGCCTTCATCTCCCGGCGGTTGGCGGCAATAAAGATATGATCGGGCTTGAATTCACTGAGCGCTTCGATGCCGATCCGCCCCCCGATCTTTCCGTCCTCGGGCAGCCCCGCTACTGGCGTCAAACCTATTTCCTCGTAGTAAATCGGGAAGTTCTTGGGATGCATGACTGTAAAATCTTTGCCGTTCGCCACGAGAAACAACGCCGTTTCGCCCTTGTGGCCGGCCGCAGCCGCTTTCGCTTCGCTCTTCAGCTTCTCAAAATCGGCAATCACTTGCTTCGCTTTCTCTTCTTTGCCGACAATTTCGGCGAATTTCATCAGCCTCGACGCCGCATCTAAGGAAAAGTCGACGGCAATCGAAGGGGCCAGCTTATTGAATTCATCGTAGCTGGAGCCCTTCCCTGTGCTGGTCATGACAATCACCTGCGGATCCATTTCCAGCAGCGTTTCCCGGTTCGTCTTGCTGCCGAGATCGACCACCTTCATCCCTTCCGCATACTTGGCGAAGATCGGCGACTTGGCTTTCGTTCCTTCGAAGCCTTCCGACACGATGGGAGCTACCCCAAGCACCAGCAGGTAGTCCGTGCCCATAATATCGACGCTGGCCACTCGCTCCGGCCTCTCCTTCAGCTCCAGCTCGCCCTTCACGTGTTTGATCGTACGCGGAAAACCGGCGGTCTGGCCGGAGCCCGCGGCCTCCGTTCCCGCTGCCGCATTCTGCTGGCCGCTGCATGCGGTGAGCCCGGCCGAAGCCAAACAAAGCGCGAGTAACCCGGCCGCGAATCGATGTTTACGCATTCTCCTGTCCCCCTTTGGAAATATTGACCGATTTTTCAAATCACGCCTTGGCCCGCATTAACAAATAAATAAAATAAGGACCGCCCAATAACGAAATAACCACGCCGGCCGGTATCTCCGTATTTTCCATAAAGCTCCGGCCGATCGTATCTCCGGCGAGCACAAGCAGCGCGCCGACCGCCGCCGTAACAGGCAGCATGTATTGATGCTGCGGCCCGACCAGCCGCCTGGCCATATGCGGGCCCAGCAACCCGATAAACCCGATGCCGCCGCCGATGGCCACGCTGGAGGCCGCCAGGCCGACGGCGGCTGCCATTAACACGAGCCTCTCCCGGTTGACTGAGAGCCCTAACCCGCCCGCGATCTGCTCGTTCATGCTCAGTACGTTCAGTACTCTCGATTTCCAATACACGTATGGCAGCAGGATGACGATCCAAGGGAGCAGCGCGAGGACGAATTTCCAGTTCGAGCCCCATAGCGATCCCATCTGCCAAGTGACGACAAATTCGAAGTTTCGCGGATTGAGCTGCAGCGTCAAAATGACGCTGACCGCGCTCATCCCGGCCCCCACGGCGATACCCGTGAGCAGCAGCCGCGTCGGCGAAATGCCGCTCTCTTTTTTATACGAGAGGATGTAAATGAGAAGAGCGGACAAGCCAGCGCCCGCCAAAGCGAGAAAAGGCATCAGAAACGGCGGCGCCACGCTGGTCGCCGGATAGAACGAGACGAACAGCAGGACCGCGAAGCCCGCGCCGGCATTGATGCCGAGAATGCCCGGGTCGGACAACCCGTTGCGCGATATCCCCTGCAGCACCGCGCCGGACACCGCAAGCCCCGCCCCGATCAGCACGGCAATGATCATGCGCGGCAGACGCAGATCGAACAGGACGATGTTCTGCTTACGGCTTCCTTCGCCAAGCAGCGTCTGCACTACCTCCAGCGGGGCCATACTATAGCGACCCGTATTCATGCTAACGACAAACAGCACAAGCAGCAGCGCGCCGAACAACACGATCAGCCGGAGGCTGCGGCGGCCGCGATGCTGCACGAACGTATCCGTACTCACGACAGCTCCCTCCGTTCCTTGCGCGCCAGATAGAGAAAGAAAGGAACGCCCAGCACGGCAATAATGGAGCCTAACGGCGTCTCATAGGGCAGAGCGACCATTTTCGCTCCGATATCGGCGAAGACGACCAGCACCCCGCCCAGCACGGCGGAGCAAGGAATAATCCACCGGTAATCGACACCGACCAGAAAGCGGACCATGTGCGGAACGATCAACCCGATAAAACCGACGCCGCCGACCGTAGACACGGATGCCCCGACCAAGACCATCACCACCACCGTGCCGATCCCTTTCACCAGCTTCGTCCGTTGGCCAAGCCCCGCCGCCACGTCTTCGCCCAAGCTCAAGATCGTCACGGACCGGGAGACGGCCATCGCGGCGATCAGCCCGCCCGCGATCCACGGGAGCATCACGGATACCTGAAACCACTCCGCCGTCGAGATGCCGCCGGCCGTCCAGAAGGCGAGATCGTAATTGATTTGGAACAGCAGCGACAGCGCCTGACTGACGCCCGACAGCAGCGAACCGACGACGGCGCCGGCCAATACGAGCCGCAGCGGCGTTAACCCCCCTCTGGCAAAGAAAGCGATGCCGTATACCAAGCCCGCGCCCAAGCCCGCACCGATGAACGAGAATAAGATAATCGCTCCGAAGGGAAGCCAAGGAAAGAACGCAAAGACGAGGACGAGAACAAAGCCCGACCCCGCATTGATGCCCAGCAGTCCGGTGTCGGCAATCGGATTGCGGGTCATCCCCTGCATGATCGCTCCTGCGACGGCGAACGCCGCGCCGACCAGTACCCCGGCAAGCGCGCGGGGCATGCGCAGCGATTGAATAATGACATGATGATCGTTGCCCGGATCGTAAGCCACAATCGACTCCCACACCGTTCCGAACGTAATGTGCGCTACCCCCGTCACAATCGAGGTGCCGATCCCGAGCAGGATTGCACATACGCCGACCGTCAGAAGAACGGTGGCCATCCACGGGCGGCTGCGGATCGGCGCTTTATCGAAGGCCGGCTGGGATAGAGCCATCGGTATGCAGGTCCTCCGTTGCATTGGATGAGCGAACGACCGTCAGCTTTTCTTCCGCCCGCGTTCTCGGCCTTGCCTCGGGAACCGCTTCCGGATAGCCGATGTGAAGAAGCCCGACCAATTTTTCCCCCGGCTTAACGCCGACGCTTTTCAAGAACCCCGGGACGAAAGTAAACGGCTCCGTCTTCCAAATCACGCCGAGTCCGCGCTCCCAGGCGGCCAGCTGGAAGTTCTGTATCAAGGCGCACGCCGCCGCATAATCCTCTTCCCGCTCCCGCTGGCGGGGGTCCTCCTGAACCACGACCAGCAGGTGCGCCGGGATGTTCATATAGGTCTCCGGCGAACGGCTCTTCACGGCATGGCCCGCAATCGCCTCGCCCAGCGTCCGCTTCCCTTCGTCTACAAACAAAATAAACCGCCACGGCTCCCGGAGCCCGTGATTAGGCGCCCACACCGACACATTGAGCAGCTCGTACAAGAGCTCTTCCGATACGGGGTCCGGCTTGAATTGCTTGATGGATCTTCTCTCTATGATCGTCCGAGCCGTCTGAAATTGCGCAGCCTCCACGAAAGTTGTCCCCCTGTCAATGATAGTGATATTCATTCTCACTATAAAATTGTACAGAAAACGCCCCGGATTGAAATAGACGAATCTTCGCCAAGACCTGTATTTTTCTTCAGAACTCCCGCTTGCCGAACAATTCGACAGCTTCGGCGAGCGCTTTCTCATGGCCGAGCGCCGAATAGTGCAGCCACGGATACTCTCCGGCCTGATATACCTTGCCTTTCAACCCGTGGAGGCAGCCGGCGTCAAAGCCGGGCTCGGTAAAGAGGAGGAGATGGTCCGCCTCATAATCGTTCAGCTTCCCGACGCTGTCGAGCTCCTCGAAAGCGAAGCCGCGGATACGCGCAGGGGCGTTCAACCGAAGCTCCCGGTATAAAAAATCTCCGACCTTGCGCCGCTGCTCGCCGAATACCCTAACCCGCCCATGCCGCCAGATGCGGGCGGCAAGCACCGTCTCATTCCGCAGCGATTGATGGATCCGATGACGGGCCGCCGCTGCTTTGCGTTCGTAAGACCGCATCCAATATCCCGCGACCTCCTCCATTCCGATGGCCGCCGCCAGCTGAATCAAGTGCTCCTTCCACGATTGGCGTTTATACGGAATGAGCCGGGTCGAGGCGATCTCGGCCAAGACGTCGTACCAGACGGCCTCCTTCTCGGAGCCGAGAATCAGATCGGGCTGCCGGGCGCGCAGCGGCGCAAGATCGAGCTCGGCCGCCGGGTCCTCGCTGTGCTCCTCTTTGGACAGAACGACCATACGGTCGCCCGGAATTCCGAGCGCCGTTAATCCCGCCCATAAGAAAGGATTCAGCACAACGATCGTTTTGCGAAGCGACTGCATGTATTCGACCGGGGATACCCCAACCGCGCTTTTAAAGATTCGGCTGAAATAATAAGCATCGGTATAGCCGACTGCCTTGGATACTTCTTTTATTTTCATGTCGCGGGTGGCCAGCAGCTCTCGGGCTTTCTCGATCCGCTTGGCGGTAATATATTGAAGCGGACTTAAGGAGGTGCTGCGTTTGAAGCTCTGGAAAAACGACGTCGGCTTCATCCCCCGCGCATAGGCAAGCTCTTCTACCGGGAACGTCTCGGTATAATGTTCGTCGAAGTAGTCCTGAATGCTGCGGATCACAGCCTGCGAGGCCTGCGGCTCCTTCGCATCCGCGCCGGGCGTCAGGATCGACTGCCACAGCTCGGTCAGGCCTGCCTGAACCCGATGCGCCTCTGCCTCGGAGCCCGCGTTCCAGCATTCGTACAAGGTTTCCATACACCGCCGGACGATAGGAACGGGAATGTTTTGCACGATCCCTTGCACGGGCAAAGGGCACTCCTCAACCGCCCATTGCCCCCCCTGTCTGTACGTTTTGGCCGAAGCGAACTCGATGTAATAAATCGCCAGCCCGCCTCTTACGGCACGAACCGCATACGGATTCAAGCCCGGCCGGCAGACGAACAGGCTGCCGGCTTCCAAGCGAATGCGGGCATCGGAAGCGCACAGCTCCCCTTCGCCGCTTACCACAAAGACGAGCCGGTTCATACCGGGATCCGAATTCGTCCGGAGGGTCCAGACCTCGGAGATTTGCTTCAGCTGCATATCGACGAAATCGAATGCGTAACAATTCCATGCGCCGCGGTCCACCGAGCAGTTCCTCCCTTAATCCTATTCTTGTGATGGTTGTCAGAGCCTTATCATCCCCATTGTAGGGGCAAACGCGGACCGGCGGCAACACGGAAACCTGCTTACTCCTCCGCCGCCAGCCATTGCTCATAGAGGCGGTCGAGCTCTTCCTGCACGGCTTCCCGCTCCGCCCATCGCTCGCTAAGCGTACGGGCATCCGCACCCGCCTCCGGCTCCTGCATGGCGGCATCCAGAGCGGTAAGCCGCTCCTCCGCCTGAACAATGGACCGCTCCAGCATGTCGCGCTCCCGCCCGCGGTCTGCCGCTTTCCCGCGTCCGTGCGGCTTACCCTGCGCCGGGGCCGGACCCGCAGGCTTTGCCTTTACGGCCGCAGGAGAAGCTCCGGCTCCCTGAACCATACCGCTCTCGCCCGAGCCTCCGCGCTGCTTCCGTTTCTCCTGATACTCGTCGAAGTTGCCCAGATAGACGGTGATCCTGCCGTTGTCCAGCTCCCAGATGCGCCCGGCGAGCCGGTTGATGAAATACCGGTCGTGCGAGATGGCAAGCACGGTGCCCGGGAACGTCTCCAGCGCTTCCTCCAGCGCTTCCCGCGAGGCGATGTCCAGATGGTTCGTCGGCTCGTCGAGCAGCAGCAGATTCGGCTTGCGAAGCACCAGCAGTGCCAGCCTCAGCCGCGTCCACTCCCCGCCCGACAGCAGGTTGACCGATTTGAACACGTCCGGGCCGTAAAACAAATATTTGGCCAGAATTCTCCGGGCCTCCCCTTCCTCAAGCCCCGCTTCGCTGCGAAAATAGTCCAGCACCGATTTCTTCGGCGCATCCGGGTACTCCTGCTGGGCCAAATAGCCGATGTCGACGCGCGCGCCCCATTCGAAGCGTCCCTCGTCCACGGCTTCCTCGCCGAGGATGAGCTTGAACAAGGTCGATTTCCCCGACCCGTTCTTCCCGATAAGCACGACCTTGTCACCATAAGCCAGCGCTCCGTCGACCGCGTCCAGCAGCTTCCGGCTTCCGTAGCTTTTGCCGATGCCCTCCAGCGTCACAACCTTGCGGCCCGAGCGCTCCGCCTGCGTCAGCCCGAAATCGGCGTTCTTCGCCTCCAGCACCGGCCGTTTCAGCTTCTCCATGCGGTCCAGCGCTTTTTGCATCGAAGCCGCCCGCAGGAAAAACTGCTCATTGTCGCCGATCCGCCCCCACGTTTCCAGCCGCTTGATCGCCTCCGTCATTTTCTTAATCTTCTTCTGCTGCTCCTGATAGTCGGCGAACTGCTGAAGCAGCCGCTCCTCCTTCTCCTTCATATAGCCGGTATAGTTGGTGAAGTACGACTGCGATTCGCCGTCCTCCAGCTCGACGATCTTCGTGACGACCCGGTCCAGAAAATACCGGTCGTGCGAGACGATCAGACATGCTCCGTCGTACTGGGTTAAATAGTCTTCCAGCCATTCGACCCCGTGCAAGTCGAGGTGATTCGTCGGTTCGTCCAGGAGCAGCAGCTCGGGCTTCCGAATCAACTGCGAGGCCAGATTGATACGGGTCTTCTCTCCTCCCGACAGGGTGGCGTACGCCTGAGTATAACAGCCACGGTCAATCCGCAGGCCGTCAGCGACCCGCTCGATGACGGCATCCAGCTCGTAGCCGCCCTCGCGCTCGAACTTCTCCTGCAGCGCCGCGTACTGCTCCAGCCACCCGGCCAGCCGGTCCGGACCGTCGGCGGCCCCCGGCTCCGACATGAGCTTCTCCAGCTCCGCCATCTTCAAGCGGCACTCCAGCAGCTCCTGATGGCCGAGAGCCAGCACATCATACACGGTCCGGCCTTCGAACTCCGCCGGAACTTGCGTCAAATAGCCGATTCGGGTTCCTTTCCGGACGGTCAGCTGCCCGGCGTCGGGACGAAGCCGCCCGGCGATCAATTGCAATAAAGTCGATTTGCCGCTTCCGTTGCGGCCGATCAGTCCGATGCGTTCGCCTTGCCGAATGTCCAAGGTTACGTCTTCAAGAACAAGCTGTGCGCCATGGTACGCTTTTATATTTTGACAGTTAACGATCATCTTAAGGAGTCCTCCTCGTGTGATCCTAACCTGTGGGCAACAAAAAGAGCCGCGGGAAAAAATCCCTACGGCTCTTCGGACTGGCATCCGTTTGCGGTTAAGGTAGGATTATTTTCGCGAATGGTGAAACCGTATAGGCATTTTTGGACAGACCTCTCCCGTTGACGGAAAAAGCATGCACAATGCCAGCCATAGCCATCGGCAGCTGGCTAATACGGTTGTTCGCCATCTCGTGATTCATCCTACCTTCACCTCCTCTGTTCAAGTTATTTACAACTTTACCATAACGGACGAACGGTTGGCAAGCTTCATCGGCAATCGCCTTCCGGATTAGCGCGGAGATAATATCTCAAGCTGCGTTTGCACGGCTTCCCCGGCCGCTGTGCCTTCCAGCAGACGATCCATATCGAGCAAAATGAAGAAACGGTCGTCCTGCTGATAAATTCCGCGAAGGTACCGGTCATCGATGCGCATGACGGAGCCGGCAGCCTTGATCTCGGCATCCCGGACGCGCAGCACTTCCGTCACCTCGTCGATCACGATCCCGACGTCCCGTCCTTCCGCCTCCATTACGATAACCCGCGATTTCGCCGTCGGCCGTTCCTCCGGCAGACGCAAGCATAGCCGCAGATCGTAAACCGGCAGCACCGTTCCGCGCAGATTGATAATGCCCAGCAGCTCCGAAGGGGCGTTCACCATCTTCGTCACCGGAGGAATCGCGATAATTTCCTTGACCTTGCGGATGTCCAGCCCATACTGCTCGCCGGCCAGCTTAAAGGCGACGTATTGGGATTCGCCGCTTTGGATCGCGTCCTTCTTCTGCATCTCGCTCTCTTTGGCCAAGAGCAGCGAGCCTTCTTCCTTGACCAGCGACCCGACGTCCAGAATGAGCGCCACATTGCCGTTGCCGAGGATGGTCGAGCCTGCGATATACGGCACCTCGCCGACAAACGGACCGAGCGATTTGATAACAATTTCCTGATTGCCGACCGTCTCGTCCACGACCAGACACACCCGCTTTTCGGCCAGACCGACGACAACGACAAGCAGTCTTCGGGGCGCAGCGTCCTGCGGAATCCGGAAGCGCCGATGCAGGCGCACGAGCGGGAAAACGGTCCCGCGAATGACGCATACCTCCTGTCCTTGGACGGTCTCGATATCCTCGGCGGACAACCGGACGATCTCGATGACGTTCACAAGCGGAAGGGCGAAGGTGCTGGTCCCCAGCTTGATGAGCAGCGAACGGATGATCGCCAAGGTCAGCGGCAGCTTGATCGTAAAGACCGTGCCCGCGCCCGGCGAGCTGTCGATGTCGATCAGGCCGTTCAGCTTCTCGATATGCGCGCGGACGATATCCATCCCGACCCCGCGGCCCGACAAGTCCGTCACGCGGTCCGCCGTCGATACGCCGGATTTGAAGATGAGAAACATCAGCTCTTTGTCGGTCATCCGGCCCGCTTCTTCCTCGGTCACGAAGCCCTTGGCGATCGACGACTGTTTAATTTTGTGCGGATCGATCCCCCGCCCGTCGTCGCGGATGGAAATGACGATCTGATTCTCCTGATGGGCGGCCTTGAGCAGCAGCCGGCCCTTGGCCGGTTTGCCCGCTTTCCCCCGCTCTTCCGGGCTCTCGATGCCATGATCCACGGCATTGCGCAAAATATGAATGAGCGGATCGCTGATTTCTTCAATCAACGTGCGGTCGAGCTCGGTCTCTTTTCCTTCGATAGCGAAATCGATCTCTTTCCCGATATGGTGGGCCAAATCTCGGACCATCCGCGGGAACCGGTTGAACAGCTGCTCGATCGGCAGCATTCTCGTCTTCATCATCCCGTCCTGCAGCTCGCCGACGACGCGGCTCAGATGGTTGCAGATGTCGTGCAGCACGGCGACGTCCGGGTTTTCCTTGAATTGCCCGGACAGCCGGTTCTTCACTTCGATCAGACGGGTGTTGTCGATAATCAGCTCTCCGACGTAATTGAGCAGATTTTCGAGCCGGTCCACATCGACGCGCACCGTCGGATTCACCTTGATCTTCGCATCCGGCTCCGTTCTCGCGTTGACAGGCGCTTCGGGGGCCGCCTCTTCCGGCGTGCACGCTTCGGCAGGAGCTTCTTCCGTCCCCCTGCAGAAGCTGTCCAGATTGTCCGGCGTAATCGGCGTAATGTGATAGGAATCAATATGCGAGATATGATTCAACGTATCGACGAGCGACTGCTTGTCTTCCTCCGTGATCAGCGTGAGCAGCAGCGTGCCCTGGAACGCATGCTCGTCCTCGATTGTTTCCGTCGGCGGGTATACGGCGATCACTTCCCCCGATTCCTTCACCTTCGTATAAACGAGCAGCGCCCGTACCGATTTCATCACGGCGTCCGATGCAATCCTCACATACAGCGTCATGACCTGATAACCCGATTGCAGCGCATGCGCGATGGCTTCTTTCTCGTGGTCGTGGAACTTTGCGACCTGTTCCCACGCGTCATGGGCCTCGTTCTTCAGGGGCGCCTTGCTTTCGGGCTCCGCCGGCTCTCCGAGCGCCCTCCGCCGGATGCCGTCCAACGATTCGACGAGCGGCCCGATGTCCGCTTCCTCCGGCTGCCCAGCGACAATCGCCTGCTTCAACACCTTGATATAATCAATGCCTTGGAACAGCAGCGTAATCAGCGAGGAGTCCACCGCAAGCTGCCTGTTCCGAATCAGCTCGAACACGTTCTCGATCTGATGGGTCAGCTCCTTCATCCGGTCGAAGCCCATCGCCGCAGAGGAGCCTTTGAGCGTGTGGGCTGCGCGGAAGATGGCTCCGACCGTCTCCATATCGTCTCCGTCCTGCTCCAGCTTAAGCAGCATTTCATCCAGCACCTGCAGCTGCTCGTCCAGTTCGTCGAGAAAAATGCCCAGGTAGGCCTCCGTATGAAAGCTCACCTTGAAAACCCCCTTCCTTGCTCCGAAAATGCCGTCTCACCCGAACAAAATGCGCTCTGGCTTCAAAATGCCCGCAAGCCCCGCCCCTGCCCGGCCTACGCCCGAGATGCAGGGGTGCTCCGCTCCGCCCGCCCGGTCCGGGGGCGGCTGGATGTCCTCGATGGCGGTCACCTGAAACACCTGATCGACCACGAGTCCCACCATCATCTCTTCGTGTCGGATGACGACAATCCGGCTCGATTTCGTAAACGGCGCCTCCGGCAGTCCGAACCTGCTGCGCAAGCTGACGACAGGGGTTACTTTCCCCCTCAGGTTTATCACCCCCAGCAAGTTCGGCCGTCCGCCGGGAATCGGCGTAATCTCCTGCATTTTAATAATCTCATGGATTTCGTGAATATGGATCGCATATCTTTCTTTCCCGATCCCGATCTCGACAAATGGCCCCCGCTCCGTTACCGTCGTCATCTGCGGTCACCTATATGCGAAAAGCGGACACGGAACCGTTCAGTTCCTCTGCCATCTTGGCCAGCGATTGCGTCGACGAGGCGGTCTCTTCCGCCGCAGCCGCCGCTTCCTCGCTGGCTGCCGCAATCGTCTCGACGGCTCCCAGCACCTCTCCGGCCTGCGCGGCTTGCTCCTCGCTGGCGGCGGCGATTTCATTCACCTGAACCGCCGTTTCGTTGACCTTGGCGACGATCTGCTCGAACGCCGTCCCGATCTTATGCGCTAACGCCACCGCATGGCTGACCGCGTCCACGCTTTGCAGCGTATTTTTTTGCATGCCGCTGATAATCGATGCGATTTCTTTGGTCGCATTGCCGCTCCGCTCGGCCAGCTTGCGGACTTCGTCGGCGACGACGGCAAAGCCTTTGCCTTGTTCCCCTGCGCGGGCCGCTTCGATAGCTGCATTCAGCGCAAGAAGATTGGTTTGATCGGCAATATCGTCGATGACCGCAATGATTTGGCCGATCTTGCCCGAATCGTCCTGAAGCAGCGACATCTGCTTCTCGACCTGCGTCATGGCCGCTACCGTCGAGTGAATGGTCGTACCGCCTTCCTGCGCCATCTCCTTCGCCTGCGTCGATAAATCCGCCGAGGCTTCCGCGCTTTGCGCTACCGAATCGATGGCGATCGACAGCTCGCGGAATAATTCGTTCACGCTTTGCGCAGCGGTCGCCTGGCTCGAAGCGCCGCCTGCGATCTCCTGCGAGCTGGCGGATATTTGCTGCGAAGCGGCCGCGACGTTTTGCGCCGATTCCAGTACGCTTGCAATCAGACGGCGCAGGCTGACGATCATGTCGTTGGTCGACTGGGCCAACAGCCCGAGCTCGTCCCGGCTCGCGACTTGAACGGGATCGATCGTCAGGTTGCCGCGGGATACTTCACTGATGCTGCCGGTGACAAGCGCCAGCGGCTTTGTAATGGAGCGCGTCAGGAATACCGCGGTCCCCGCGCCGATGACAAGGCCCGCAATCAGGAAGATGAGCGTCATCAGGAAGCCGGAATCGTAAGCGTCGCTTGAATCCTTGCTCGATTGAACGGCTCCGTCATGGTTCAGCTTCACGAGCGCCTCTACGTCTGCGAACAAGCCCTTGAGCGCCTCCTGGCTCTGCAAGTAAAGGGCATAGGCTTCGGCCTCGTTCCGCTTCTGGCTTTCCTTAATCGTCTTATCGTTCAAAGGGATGAACGCCTTCCACGCTTTCACCATGGCGTCGAAGTGCTTGCGGTCCTCCTCCAAAACGATCGTCTTCTCGTACGCTTGGAATTCCCGGTCGATCTTCGTCAGAAGCTCGCTGCGGGTTTTCTCCAAAGATTCCATCGTGCTTTGATCCGGCGATAAGATGTGAGAAAGCGTCGTCGTGAGCACGAATTCCTTCAAGTAATTGATGTTATTGATCGATTCCACTCCCGGCATCCAAACCGTCGTAATTTCTGATGTTTCTTCATTCATCTTTTGCATCCGGTTGATCGCGGTCCAGCCGATAATTCCTGCGATCAGCAGCACGATAATAAAGCCGGCATACATTTTCTTTCCAACTGATAATTTCACGGTTTCGTCCTCCCTTGATTAGCGACTTTAGGTTGAGTTTCCGTAGGCTAGCAAAAACGTTTGGATCACGCTTCTTCCGGCCAGCGCATGCTCGGTCAGCCGGCTTTCGGTCACGTCGCGCTGGATGCCGACGTAATACGCAAGAGAGCCCTGGTCGTCCGGTACCGGGACGATTTTGACCTGATTCCAGAACGAGGTCCCATCCTTGCGGTAGTTCAAAAGCTCCACGCTGAACGGCCGGACGAGCGGCAGCTGTTCCCGGAAGCCGGCGATGGCGTCGGGATCGCTGCCCAGCCCTTGCAGAAAGCGGCAGTTGCACCCGATGACTTCTTCGGCCAAATACCCCGTAAGCTGCGTAAAGCCCTGATTTACATAAATAATCGGATTGTCCGGAAGCGTCGGGTCGGTAATGACCACTCCCGTCTTCTGATCATGGATATGGGCGAGAAATGGACCGTGCGGCAAACGACTCCCCATAGCGTTCCTCCCCGTTCGTTTTCATTGCCACTTTCATTGTGCCCGAGGAACTAGGATAAAAGTATCACCTATCTCTCTCAAAATTCGCCCAAATCCGGCACAATAAATGAGGAACCGGTTCCTATAGACACAAAAAAACCCGCCGTACGGCAGGTGAATAGGACGTCATATTTTAACTTGCAAGCCGGTTAAGTATACTTTGGCCAACGCCTGTGTCCGGTCGCTGACGCCGAGCTTTTCGTAAATTTTTGTAATATGGTTTTTTACGGTATGGGTGCTGATGAACAGCTTTTCGGCAATTTCCAGATTGCTTAAGCCGCGAAGGATCAAGTTGAACACTTCCCGTTCCCTTGGCGTCAGGGGGATATAGGACTCCATCAGCCCCGGGGAAGGCAGGTCCTTCTCCATATCCGCATCGGCCGTCCCCCTCGCCTCCCGCAGCGATATAAGACTCTCGATCACCCGCTCGCCTTGGACGAAAGCGGCAAAGGCCTGCCTCAGCTCCGGTTCGACCGCCGGGCACGGTATGGCAGCTTGATTCTCCCGGTGCCGGACATACCGCAGGACCAAGGACAAAACCTGTGCTTTCATCGAAAAGGAGGTCGTCAGCTTGGGGCCGGACTCCTGCATCAGCCCGCGGGCATCCCGCAGAAGCTTCGCACCCGGATGGCTCCCCGCCGTCCGCTCCAGAAACGCCGGCTCGCAGCCCGAGAGCATGCAGGCTTCGCTAAGCTCCTCGATCTCCGCTTCCGGCAGCCGCAGCTTTTGGGCAAACCGGCGGGCAAGCTCTAGCGCCTGCACGGTCTCGCGGTAGGCCGGTTCGTTCCACTCCGCCATGGCCGAATGCAGCAGCCCGGTCCGCTCCCGGTCCTGTAGCCGGGCCGCCCCCTGCAAATGCTGCAGCCGGATTTCTCCAAGAAGCGACAAGGCGGTCAAAAAGGGACGGTACACCGCAACCTCTTTCTCGTTATGCAGACCGACGCCCAGAATCCCTTTCACTTCGCCCGAACAAACGAGAGGAACCTCGCACACGACAATTCCATTGTCCGCCTCGAACACGGTCGGATGACGCAGCGTCCCCTCGGGACGGTTCGTAAACTGACGGACGGCCGCGTCTTGGGCGTAATGTTCCATCTGCTCCGCTGTCATGCCCCGGGAGATCGCCTGCACTCCGGTTCCGGCCGCCGGGTCCTTCCATAACATGCAGGAAAAAGCGCCTTGGATCAGATGATGCGACACATCGGCCAGCATAAACAGCACGCTTCGCGGGTCGTCCACGTCCACAATCGCTTGCGCGACGCCGAGCAGCGTGGACAACCGGGCCATTTGCTGGCTCGCCGCTTCCTCCAGCCGAACCGTATTCAGTTGCGAAGCCAACACTTGTGCAATGAGCCGGCCCAATTCGATCGATTCGGAGGTGATGCCGCCCGGAGCAAATCGTCCTCCGAACAAGACGCCGACCAACTGGTCCTTTATTTTCGCGGGGAAGCCGACGAAGGCTTGGGGATGAAGGCCTTTGTCGGTAAAAAAGCCTCTCCGCGGATCCCACGTCACATCTTCCCAGTACCCCATTTTCTCCGTTAGCCCGATCTGACCCAGAAAGCCCTCTCCCAAACAAGCCTGGGCGCCAATCAGCTTCTCGCAGTCCTCTCCGCCAACCATATATTGAACACACAGCCGCTCGTCCTCCCCGGAAATGGCGAATCCGGCAAAATCCAGCTTCGCTGCGGCCATAAGCCGCTCGGCCGCGGTTTGGAGGACGGCAGGCTCCGCCGCCCCGGCTTGGCCGAACAAGTCGTGAACCCGCTTCAGGTCGCGGGCATGCGCTTCGTCGCTTTGGGCTTGCCCGAGCCATACGGAGGCGATGTCCGCAAACTGCGCGACCTTCTCGACCAGCTCGTCTTTTAACGATTCCGGGGTGTCGGGAACCAGGTCCAATGCCCGGCGCCAATCGTCGGCATCGTCCGCAAAATCGGTTTCAATGATGCGTCTGATCAATTCCCGGCTTTGCTTCTCGATGATCATACCGGACCAGACGTAGAAGGCCGGCTGCTCTCCGATCTTGAAGGGCATGACGATCATCTTGGGTCCCCGCAAATACTGATACACGACCGGTCTCAGCTTCCAGCCGACTTCGCGGATGATCGCGGCAAGCCGCTCCTGCAAGGAGGGCTGCGGCTGCTCCCATATTTTACGCGCCAGCGCCTGATCCCCGGAAATCCGGGTCAGCGGAGCGCCGGCCGCGTCGGTAATGAACATCGAAAGCCCGCAGACTGAGGAATAAGTATCCTGTACACGCTGCAATTTCTTGATTTGCGTTTTCCACATCGGTTATCCGTCCTATCTGCGTCTTCATGCTGTACGTAGTGAAAAGCAAGATCGTCTAGGTTTCTTATTCTCCGGTATGCTCACACTATAATCAAAGAAAATTGCCCTGACAAGATGAAAAGGACACAAATCGGCCAACTTTTGGATGGTCTGAAAGCATTATCTTCCATGTTTTCGGCGGGATTAGGACGACGGTGGAAGGTGGCGGCCCCGAACGGATGCCAAAGCGCAAAAAAACGCGCCGATGCGCAGGCTGCAGGCCGTTATAGCGTCGGGTCCTGCAGCCTGCGAACGCGCGATTGCGGTGCACGGGCGGCTTACTTCTTCAGGATAAGTCTTAACTGTACGGTCACGTTGTTCTCGGTGGATACGACCACCGCGTGAGGATTTTTCAAGCCGAAATCTTCGAAGGTCACGATCGTGCTGCCTTCCATGCGAATGGCGTCTTGGCTGTAAACCGCGTCGCTCTTGAACGTAACGTCCTTGGATTTGCCGTTCACGGTAAGCGTGCCGGTCATGTCGAAGGAAACCTTCTCCCCCTCTTTCCACGTCTTAGGGAAGTTCTCGAATGACTTTAAGGTGAATTTGGCTTCAGGGTTCGCAGCGGCGTTCAGGAACTTCTCTCCTCTGATATGCTCGTCCCGCTGCGAGTTGCCGGATGAGATCGATTTGAGGTCGAGCGCCGCCTCGGCTTTCATCTTGGACGGGTCGGACGAATTGAGCGTCCAGCTTCCTTTCACCGCGCTGCCTTCGAAGTTTACGGTTTCCTTGGAGGTCGTTACCGAGAAGTATACTTTGGAATCCGGGCCGATATTCCATTGCCCGTCCAGCTTGCTTGCTTCAACGGCTCCCCCGGCAGCCTGTGCCGAAGCATTCGCAGGTATCACATTCTGTACCGCCACATGGTTCCCGGCATAATAATCGTAAGCGGCATAGCCTCCGACGACGATGACGACAGCACCTACGGCAAAAGCGACCAACTTCAGTTTCATAATGATGATTCCTCCTCTGTCATATGAGCTGCGTTGCAGCCTGTTTTGTTCATGGGCCTTTGCGTTGGCCCTCGGCCCCCTTCAACTTCACTACATAATGTAGTGCTATTGACCAAAAAAAAATCCTTGTTCACCTGATGCCAAGATAGGTTGTGTTCAGCTTCGATAGCTCACGGCATCCTCAGCACCGGTTACACTACAAAGAGTAGTGTATTAAAGCGTGAACTTTGCGCCTTTTTCGTTCCTGAGGCCTATCGTAACGGGTCTTCCTTAATTTTAACTGAAGCGAAGATTAAAATAAGATTAAAAAAATTTGGCGAGACCCTCGGGCGGAAGGCCTCGCTTGATTTTTCTACGGGTAAATCTTCTCGCCGCGCTCCAGCATCGACACGAATTGCTGAATTCGTTTCGCCCGCGTTTCCGCCTTTTTCGCGCTGTGGATACGAAACAGAACGGCGTACCGGTTCTGGCTGTCGAGCGATTCGAAGAAAGCTTTGGCTTGCGGATTGCGGTCCAATTCGCTTTGCAAATCGTCGGGCACGGCGGCGCGGCTTTGCGGCTCATACGCCTTGTCCCACTGCCCGTTCCGCTTCGCGGCTTCAATGGCCAGGAGGCCGGGAGGCCGCATCCGGCAGCTGGCGATCAGCGCTTCCGCTTTGTCCTTATTGACCTTGGACCAGATGCTTTTCGCGCCGCGGGGCGTAAACCGTTGAAGCCAGGTGCTCTCGTCGTAAGCTTCCTTCCGGCTGTCGATCCAGCCATAGCACAAGGAGCTTTCCAGCGCCTCCTGGTACGTTATCGTAATGACATCCGCTTGCTTCTTCGCCAGACGCAGCCTGACTCCGGCCGATGTGGCATGGTTCTGCTCCAGCCAAGCTTCCCAAGACGGCTGGTCTGCAAATAATAAGACCGGCAGCTCGCTCTCTTTCTTGGACATGCGTTTCGCCTCCCGGGCCAAGTCGTTTATCTGTCGGTTGGTTGGTCCCCCGCTCCTCAGCGCAGCAGGGACAAGTCGAAGGACGGAACCAACCCTTCCTTCGCCGCCCGGCCCAGCAGAGCCTCAACCGCGCCGTAGCCGCTCTCGCCCAGATTCGCCGTATACTCGTTCACGTACAGGTCGATATGCGCGCGTGCCACTTCCGGAGACAGCTCCTGCGCATGGCTCATCACATAGTCCTGAGACGCTTCGGGATGCGCCCATGCGTACTTGACCGAGGCGCGGGTCCATTCGGCAATCGCCGTCCGGTCCAGCGACCGGCGGACGATAATCGCTCCGAGCGGAATCGGCAGGCCCGTATCCGTCTCCCACCAGCTGCCGAGATCGGACAGCAGAGTCAAGCCGTACGAAGGGTATGTGAACCGGGCTTCATGGATGACCAGCCCGGCATCCACTTGACCGTCGCGCACCGCGGGCATAATCTCGTGAAACGGCATCACGACGATCTCGCCCACGCCGTCTGGCACCTGCTGCGCCGCCCACAAGCGGAACAGCAGGTACGCGGTCGAGCGGTCGCTCGGCACCGCGACCCGGCGCCCTGCCAAGGCGGCCGGACCTTCGGCGCTGACCGCCGGATTGTTCGTGAGCACCAGCGGCCCGCACCCACGTCCGAGCGCGCCCCCGCAAGGCAGCAGCGCGTAGTCGGACAGCACCCACGGCAGCGCCGCGAACGATATTTTGAGCACGTCCGGCCCCCCGGGCTCCGCCGCGAGCCGATTGGTAATATCGATATCCGCATACGTTACGTCAAGCTTCGGAGCACCGGGAACCAGCCCGTGAACCCAAGCGTGAAACACAAACGTATCATTCGGGCAAGGAGAAAAAGCGATCTTCATCGTAGCACCTCCAGTAAAATTGCACCCGCCGCTTCCAACGCGTCCAGCGCCTCTTTGATCCGCCAGGCTTCGCGGTCGCGCGGGCCGACCGCATTCGAGATGGCGCGAAGCTCAAGCACCGGCAGCCCGCGGTCGCGGGCAGCTGCCGCCACGCCGAAGCCTTCCATGGCCTCGGCCGCAGCTCCCGGCACCCGGGCCGCCAGCTCCGAGGCGGTCGCCGCCGTGCCGGTCACGGTGGACACCGTGAGCACCGGACCCGTATGCGCCGGCAGCCCGGCTCTTTGCAGCGCCTCCGTCAATCGCGCAGCGAGAGAGGCATCGACCGCGATCCGGCTGGAGCCGAAGCCCAGCTCGTCCACACTGCGGAAGCCTTCGGGCGTCTCGGCGCCCAGATCGGCGGCGATGATCGCGTCCGCGACCACCAGCGAGCCGATTTCCGCCCGGCCGGGAAAGCCGCCGCCGATTCCGGCGCTGACGACCAGGCCGTATCCAGCCGCAGCCAAAGCCTTCGTGGCGCTTGCGGCAGCCGCAGCCGGGCCGACGCCTCCGGCCACGACGTCGAACCTGGCGTCGCCCCGCAGCCCGCGCAGCACGGCATCTCTCTCGGCCGCAACGGCCGTTATCACCAATACGCGCAGCCCCGTCTGTTCGCGGCTGGCGTTGCTTTCATGACCCATCGTTACCTTCTCCTTCACGGCACCCTTTTTCTCATCAGGTAATGGCTATCCACGAGGACAACTGTCTTTCTTCTTTTTACTTTAATACTTCTAAGGAATTTAGTAAACTTTCTGCCGCAGCCACGCCGTCGGCATAGATTGCTTTTGAAGAAGATAAAAGAGGGCTTTCGTCTAGCGACAAAAAGTTATTGAAGCTCTTACACCATCACAGGCCAGTCACTTCCCGATTCCAAGAATGAAACGATGAACATAATAATTGCAACTTCGTTAATCATCATCCCCTATTCCATAGTGGGAAAAGTAATGCGGTCAAGTGAAAGCAAACGTCGAAGGAACGCCTCTTTCGAATCGGGTTCTGTGGTGGAAATCGATTTTATCGAAAGAGCGGCCTTTTTCTAATTTTCTGGGTATCTTATTTTGGTCGTTGCGGAAGGAAAAAGGATCAAACAGCTTGATATCGAAAAAGAAAAGCAAGCCTATTTAGACGGACAAAAAACAGTTAAAAGAATTACGTAAAGAGCTCGATCTTCCAGCAAATAATCTTAAATAAAAAGAAAGCACTCTTATCCAAAAAAATGACCCTTGTTCGCATGGCTTGCGGCAAGGGCCAATCTTTATTTGGATGTCCTTTGCAAATTATTTTCATCAGACATTTGCCCCCGGCTGCCGCCAAGATCGGAAGCGCCTCTTGTTAAAGAAATGGAGTTTCTACTTGCTCTAACAAGTGAATTTATTCAGCTTAGCTTCTTTTGCGCCCCATTCTTAGGAAATTCCTTCCGAAATGAGATTGATTATCAATATCAATATAGGTATGATTAAGTTGTGCGGTTTTACCAGGAGGAAGGCGACCGCTCGTCCCAGCGGGGTGGAGTGGATGAGCACATCGCGCAGCGGCGCTTGATTGCAGGAGGTGTGTGAAATGAAGATAGACATCAACAAGCTTGCCGAGCATTTTGCGCGTACCTCTTTTCAAGTGGAACAAGTCTGTCGCTATGTGCGCGGTCCGGGCATGAGCTGCGATGACTATACGGAGCCTTTCCCGGGCTTTGTATTCCCATTAAGAGGAAAGGCCGAGTTTGATTTCAGCGGAACGTCCTATACGCTTGCCCCGGGTCATGTAGTGCACGGCGGCGCCCGTATGCCACTGAATCGGAGGGTTCTCGGCGACACCGGATGGGAGTACTTACTTGTTTTATACCGGGTCTGCGCGCCCGAGCCGTCCGGATTTTCCTTGTCCCAAGCGCATTTTCAGCTTACCCCGGGACAAAGCCCCCGTTTGACGGAGCTGCTTGAGCTTTTGTGGCGCTCTTCAGGTGAGCCGGGCGGGATTTCCGCTTTTCAGACAGAAACGTTGTTTCGCTGCGTCTTGGAGGAACTGTTTGTCTGTGTGCGAAACCAAAGCAACGATGGCGAGCAAGCGTTATTCGAGCAAGTATCCAGGTACATACACGAGCATTATATGGATGGACTTAGCGTACGTGCTTTGGCTGAACAAAATGACATCAACGAAAATCGCTTGTTCTATGTCTTCAAGAAGTATGCGGGCATGGGCCCCGGCAAGTATTTGATGGCCTATCGTCTGAATCGGGCGAAGGAATGTCTGCTGGCTAACGACGCGCCGATCGGCGAGGTGGCGAAAGGCGTCGGCTACGCAGACGCTTTATATTTCAGCCGTATCTTTAAAAAACAGGTGGGCGTCTCTCCGGCCGAGTTCAGGGGGCGATTCAGGAATAATCCATATGGATTTCAGGATGGCTCCATTCCTCTCTAAAATGCGTTTTGCTAAACTGACCGTAGCTTCGTTTTTCAAGCAAAACTCAAGTCACAACGGAGGAGTCAGAATGAAAGCACTCATGAGACTATTCGTCTCTATCGCACTTTTGGCGGGTATTTTAGCCGGTTGCGCCGAAACGCCGAAGCCTAACAACGGTTCAGCAGCAAACAGCACAGCCCCGGCCAAGGAGGGAAGCGCCACTCCCGAAAAAGCCTCTCAGGAAACGGGAAAATGGCCGAGAACATATGTCGATGCTCTTGGACGCGAGATCGTACTGGAAAAAAAGCCTGAGAAAGTAGCTCTTTTGTTCTTCCGCAATTTTGAGCATTTGTTTTTGCTGGATGAATCTCCTGCAGCGGCGACAGACCTGAATGTTCTGAAGGAATGGGAATCCCTCGCTCCATATAAGGACAAACCGATTGTCGACATCGGTTCCATGACGAGCCCCAATCTGGACAAGCTGCTGGAAATCAGCCCCGATCTCATCATCATGGTCTCGGGTCGGTACGGGAGCTACGGCGACAAGCTGGAGAAAATCGCCCCGGTTGTAACGGTGGACAGCAATGAAAACAATTGGCAAGGCGCGCTGCGGGAATACGGAAAAATCTTCGGCAAAGAGCAAAAGGCCGAGGATGAAATTACACGGATTCAAACATTGATTGCCGATTCCAAAGAACAGTTGAAAAAATTCAGCGACAAAACCTTTGGCGTGATCATGTTGGGTGACAAGCAATTTTGGGGCTTTACCACACAGTTTGTTTTCAACAAGGAAAGCGGTCTTGCTTTAAACCCGCCAAGCAAATACGTAGCCATGTCGACAAAAGGGGAGCAGATCTCCCTGGAAGGGCTGGCAGCGATGAACCCCGATTATATGTTTGTTGCTGACATCGGAGGCTCGTCGAAAAAATTGCAAGGCTATCTGAAAAACCTGGAAAGCGATTCTGCCTGGAACTCTCTTCAAGCCATTAAGAACGGGCATATGTACGCCCTGGACAGCTCGATTGCGGCGGGTGGGCCGTTGGGAATTGAGCTGGGGGTCAAAACGATCGTGAAACATATTTTGGCAAAATAGAGCGCGTCGCTAAGCTTAGCAAAGGAGAGGATCACGGATGAACAACGAGGAACTGTTTGACGTCACGATTATCGGCGGAGGCCCTGCCGGGCTGTTCGCATCTTTTTACAGCGGTTTAAGAGAAATGAAGACCAAGCTGATCGAATATCAGCCAAGACTGGGCGGGAAAGTCCATGTCTATCCGGAAAAAATGATTTGGGATGTCGGCGGTCTGACGCCAACGCTCGGTGAGAAGCTGATCGAGCAGCTTGTTCAGCAAGGGTTAACCTTCGATCCTACTGTGGTATTGAATCAAAAAGTAGAGCGGATTGAGCGTGGCGAAAACGGCGTATTCGTCCTGCATACTTCTGCAGGCGAGCGGCATTACACCAAAACCGTCATTCTTGCCATCGGCGGGGGAATTTTGGAGCCGCAAAGAATCGATTTGGAGGGCGCCGAGAAATTCGAGGTATCCAACCTGAGCTATACCGTCAAATCACTGAGACGGTTTAAGGATAAAACCGTCATCATTTCCGGCGGAGGAAACTCGGCCGTCGACTGGGCAAACGAGCTGGAGCCGATCGCCAAGCAGGTGTATTTAACTTATCGCAAAGATACGCTCTCCGGGCACGAGGCGCAGGTGAAGCAGCTGCTGAACAGCTCGGCCAAGTGCTTCTTTAACACGACGATTACGAAGCTGATTGCGGCCTCCAACCAGGAGAAGATTGAGCGGGTGGAACTGACCAACCATGAGACGGGCGAAGTACAGGAGCTGACCATTGACGAAGTGATTATCAATCACGGCTATGAACGGGACAGATCGTTGCTGGAAAATAGCCAGGTGAAGCTTGAGATGGCCAATGAGTACTTCCTGGCCGGACAGACAAACAGCGCTACATCCGAGCCGGGGATTTTTGCAGCGGGAGATATTATTTCGTACGAAGGGAAAGTGCATTTGATTGCCGGAGCGTTTCATGACGCGGCCAATGCCGTCAACCAAGCCAAGCTGTACATTCAGCCGGAAGCCCATGCAAGCGGAATGGTTTCTTCCCACAATGAAATTTTTCAGAGCAGAAACCGCGAGCTGATTAAGCAATTGATAAAATAGTTTTGTTGCTTATCTTGTTTGGCATTACCGCAGTGTCGTATTAAATCATATGGATATAAAAATGACTGTCGAACATTTGTCGACAGCCTGAGAAGGGCAGGAGCCCTTCTCTTTTTTTATCCCATCCTTCCCGTCCTAAAAGGACAGAAGGCCAACCGAATACAAGAACACCAGAATAATCAGAATCGGCGATACGACTCTCAGCAGGAACATCCAAGCGCGGTACCAGAAGCCGCTCAGGCCCGCTTCTTCCCCGGCCAATTTCCACGCATAGCCGGTAAACAGCGTAACGACCAAGCCGCCCAGCGGCATGAGCACGTAAGACGTCATAAAATCGACCAAGTCAAAGATCGACTTTCCGCCAAGGGTGAAGGAGCCGAGCACGCCGCCGACCGAGAGGGCCGACGGGATGCCGACCACAAAGCACGCGACGGACACGATCACGGCCGCTTTCTTCCGGGTCCAGCCCCAGCGGTTCATCGCATACGCAACCGGAACCTCCAGGATGGAGACGGCGGAGGTCAGCGCGGCAATCGCGAGCAGCAGGAAGAACAACCCTCCGAAGATCGCGCCAAACGGCATCTGGGCGAATGCGGCAGGAAGCGCCATGAACGCCAGGCCTACCCCTTCGCCAGGCTTCAAACCGTAAGAGAAGACGGTCGGAAATATAACGATCCCGGCAATAAACGCGTAAATCAGATCCCCGAACCCGATCGCCAGCGTTGCGCTGCCAAGGGATTGTCTTTTATCGACATACGATCCATACGTGATCATGATGCCCATCCCGAGCGATAAGGAGAAGAAGGCATGCCCTAATGCAATGAGCGCGGACTCCGCGTCCAATTTGGAGAAATCCGGCTTCAAGAAAAACTCGACCCCTGCGCCTGCGCCGGGAAGCGTAAGCGAACGGACCATCAGCACCAGCAGGATGATCAGGAAGCCCGGGATCAAAATTTTATTGAACTTCTCGATCCCTCCGGAGACGCCCCTCGCAATAACCCAGCCGCTGAGGATCATAACGGCCGCTTGCCAGAACACAGGCCAGGACCCGCCCGCGAACGTGACGAACTTGTCCTTGTAGTCCGTACCTTGCTGGAATAACAGCCCTGTAAACGATTCCACAGTATAATGCAGCGTCCACCCAGCTACGACGGCATAGTAAGACATGACTAAAAAAGCGGTAAGGACGGATAGAAATCCCAAGTAGCCCCATGCTTTTTTGTTGGTCAGCTTGTAGAAAGCTAGCGAAGCGTTCGCCCGGCCGCCCCGCCCAATCGTCATCTCGGCCAGCAGCACCGGCAGCCCCACGACAATCAAACAACCGATAAACAACAGGAAAAATGCGGCTCCCCCATGCTTGCCCGTAATATAAGGAAACTTCCACATGTTGCCGAGCCCTACCGAGCTCCCGATCGCGGCAAGAATAAAGCCGCTTGAAGTAAACCGTTCCCCCTTGGCTTTAGGAACGTTCTCAGCACCTTGATCGTTTTTCATATTCTACTCCCCAACTTTTATAGGATAGCATTAGTATAAACAAATTATGGCCGTTGTCTAAAGGTAAAATTTTACATTTGTTCCGACTTTGGTAGAATTGATTCCCCTCCTTAGGTCCAGTTCAAAAACCGACACAGGTCGGTTTTCGCAAGACCGCATCCGGACTACAATTAAGACATGAAGCAAGCACAACTCAAACGACTAATGAAAACGAAAGATATATATTTCGAAAGGAGAATGTTTTATGAACAAAAAATTATTCCGCTCCCGCAGCAACAGCAGACTTACCGGCCTTTGCGGAGGCCTTGCGCATTACTTCGGCCTGGACGCGACGCTCGTTCGCCTGCTGGTCGTCATCGCCGCCTTCTGCAGCTTCGGAACCGTCACGCTGATCTATTTCGTTCTCAGCCTGCTTGTCCCGAAAGCGCCGTACGACGACTACGCAGTCATGAACTCTTATCATAACTACTAATCTACGCCAAACGATAAAATACAACAAAAGGAGCATGAATAACCATGGGAGTTTTAACCCGACTGTCCGATCTATCGAGAGCCGCCGCACACGAGGCGTTGAGCAAGCTGGAGGACCCGGTGATGATGCTGAATCACTACCTCCGCACCATGAAAGAGGAAATCGACGCGGTCCAGCGGACGCTGAACAAGCAGTCCGGCGCGGAACGGTCGCTGAAAATGCAAATCGACGCCTACAACCGGCTGGCCGCCCAATGCGAGAAAAATGCGGCCGAAGCGCTGGCCGACGGTCGCGAAGCGGAAGCCCGCCAAGCCGTCGAAGCGAAGCTGCATTATCTGGATAAGTCGCTGGAATGCTCGGAGTGGTACGTAGCCGCCAAGCAGCGTTCGGAAGAGCTCTCGCAGCAGCTGGAGGAAACGAAAGCGGCTTACGCGGCCATGCAGGAGAAGCGCACGGAGCTTATCGCCCGCGCCCAAAAGGCGGAAGCCCAAGTCAAGCCTTCGGCGCCCCGCTTCCTGTACAGCATCGAGGGCGGCGCTGCCGCTCGCGGCTTCGAGCGGATCGAAGAAAGAATTATGCAGTCGGAAGCGCTGGCCGAGCTGAACCGCCGGCCTGCCGTTCAACGGTAAGTCTTGTCTATGGATCAACAAAGAGAGGGCCTAAACTCAACGGCCCTCTCTTTTTCATGCGTTCCGGTCGCTCTGTACCGGCTCCTTGCTTCGCTTCCATTGCCGGTAAGCCAATAGCGTGACCGCCAGGAAGCCTCCGTAAATTCCAATGGTGAGCCATACCGCTCCCGGCTCCGTCATCAAAGTATCGCCCACGAATGCGAACAAGAGCATCGCCGGGATTTTGCCCAGCGCGGACGACGCGGCATAAGCGGCAAAGGAAACGCGGCTTAAAGCGGAATACGCATTGATGACAATCGACGGAATGAAAGGAATGAGCCGGGCGAAAAGGATGGTCAGAAAGGCATTCCTTTCGAACAGAACGGTAACCTTGCCAAGACGCTCGTAGCGGTACAGCATGCGCTCGCCCCATTCCTGATACCCGTAACGGACAAATAAAAACATCAGCAGCGAAGCCGCCGTCGAGCCCGCCCATGTGATCGCCGCGCCGAGCACCGGCCCGAATGCCGCGCCGATGACCCCGCCGACAACCGGATAGGGAATGACCGGAAACAGGGCCATGGCCGTAGCCGCAAGGATGACCAAAGCAATGCTGTTGGGGGCTTGAAACCACGCCACGAGCTCTTCGCCGTGCCTGTAGATGACATAAGCTGCGGCGGCGTAGAGGAGGGCTAAGCTTATTTTTTTGGACATGAACCTTCTCCCCGGAATGGCATTTATGATCTGTGCGAGAGAGCCGTTACTCGCCATGCGGAATGAAGCGCCACCGGTCCAAGTCCACTTGTCCGTTGTCGTCCACCTCGACGCCTTCGTGCCGCAGATATAACATTTGGAGCATGCGGCCTTCCTCGTGCCGGATCGCAATTTCCCCTTGGGCATTGACCACCCGGTGCCAAGGGAGCCCGTATTTGCCGCTCGACGAATGAAGAATGCGCACGACTTGTCTGGCCCCTCTCGGACTTCCGGCCAGCCCGGCGATTTGACCGTAGGTCATCACATGCCCTTCCGGAATGCCTTGAATGATCTCGATGACCCGCTGCGTAAATGGGTTCATCCGCTACCTCCTCTATTTCGAGACAAACCGGTTGCCGCCGATCCAAAAGCGCCATGGATAATCGCGGGCTTCGCCGCTGTTCGCAATCCCGATTCGGGTACCGGTCTCCATCGGCCCGAACGTCTTTCCTTCGGCGATATAGAGCGGCGGCTCGAAGAGAGGTCTTCCGTAATCGTCCATCGTAATACCGAGCGCTTTCGTCAGCTTCCCCGGGCCGCTCGTCAGCTCCTGCTCCTTCTTATCCCGGCCGCGCCGTTCGTACATAAGCTCCGTTCCCGTGCATGGCTCGACCGCCCGAATCAACACCGCCTCCGGATGGCCGACCGGCCCGCTGACCACATTGACGAGACAATGCGTATGCATCACATAGGTATAGGCGTGGCCGGGAGGGCCGAACATCACTTCCGTTCGGGGCGTCCTCCGGTTGCCGAAGCTGTGCGCCGCCCGGTCTCCCGGGCCTATATAGGCCTCGGTCTCCACAATCCAGCCCGATGCCGTACCGGCTGCGGTTTCCTTCACAAGCAGCATGCCAAGCAAGGAACGGGCCAGCTCCAGCGTCGGCTGCTGAAAAAACGAAGCGGTGATAGGCTTAAATGACATGACAGGCACCTCACATGGAATCACTCTGGCCGAATTCTCCTTAAAGCCAAATTGTAAATGGAATGCCTCTTCGAAGCAAGTTCGGCGCGGAAGCCAAAAGCATGCCCTCAATACGCGCTGCACTCCCGGTCATCCTTATCCCGGGCTTGTCGCGGAAAAAAAGCGCCGTTAAGGAAAGGAACGTATCGCGTCCCCCTTAACGGCGCTTGGGATTGGAACAGGCTCATCGGGTTAAAGCAGCAGCCTGCCCTTGTCTAAAATAAGCATATCGTCGATATAGACGTCAGGCCGGTTTACGACCAGATCGATATGGACTCCGGCTTCCACGGTTCCGCCGAACGTGTGATTGCTGCCGAAGGCCACATGGATCGTGCCGTATACCTTCTCGTCTTCCAGCACGATGCCGGTAATTCTGGCCTTGTCGTTGGTGCCGATGCCGAACTCGCCGAGGAGCCGGCCGCTGCCCTCGCCGAGCTTCCGAAGCAGCTCCTCGGCCGCTTCTCCCTGCGCATCGGTGAGGCGTCCATTCTCCACCGTGATTGTCACCGGGCTCTGGAGCTTGCCGATATCCGCAATCGAGCCGTCGACCACGATTTGTCCCGAAGCGGACCCTTCCACCGGAGCGACATAGCCTTCTCCGGACGGCAGATTTCCTGACTCTCCCGGATTCACATAGACGCCGGTGCTTGGAATGCCGCTGCGCCCTTCGATCGAGAAGGTCAACACCTTGCCGTCCTTCTCGATCCTTACCTGCTTGCCGCGGCTAAGGAGATCAGCCACCTGCTCGGTGACCTGCTTCACTTTATCGTAATCGGCCGATATCGCGCCTTCGAGGAACATATCCCGGGTAATGCCCGGCATCGTTGCCAACCGGACTCCTTGCGCAACCGCCTCTTTGCGCGCTTTCGTATGGGTGAGGGAATGCTCGGTCGCACAGATGACAACATCGGCCAGCTTCATCGCCTCGCTGACCGGAGACGGCGGCTCCTGGCCCGACTTCTCCCGCTCCTTCATCACCATCAGCATTGCCTCGGCTCCCAGCTGCTTCCCGGCCTCGTACAACGCTTCGCCGATGTCTTTCTTCCGGTCGTCGGCGACAACTAGCAGCTTCTCGTGCGGCTTGAGCCCAAGACAGCTTTGCAGCAGACCGCCGCTTACTTTGATCAAAGACGTATCCATAGCCTAACTTCCTATCTTGCGAATTTGACTTGCACCGTTCAGATCATCTCCGAAATCACCTTGGCCATCAGCGCGTTGGACAAGATCACGGGCAGCCCCGTATGCCTCGCGACAAACGCCCTCATCGCTTCCGTATATCCCATGCAATCGAGCAGCACGATGTCCGCCTGGTCCTTCAGCTGCGCGCATGCGGCAAGCGCCTGCTTTTCCTTGAAATCGTACGGCGAAGCGGCTGCGATGAACGGGTCAAGCCCGCGATGCCGCCATTTCTCCGCCAAGGCCTCCTGCTGCTCGGCCAAAGGAACGAGGACGCCGAACCGCATGCCGCGAACCATCGCCGCGACGATCGGAGCAAGCAGCTCGTCAGGCTCCAGCAGACGGGCTTCCTTCGTCGTCAATCCGTCGAAGACCCCTGTGCAGAGAACAACAATTTGCCGGCAGCCCAGCTCTTCGAGCCAATCGATCTTGTGCTGTAGCACCGGCGCGATTTTTTCCCTTGCCATCACGACGGCGTCGCCGTTGGCCAGCCGCGAGGTCAGCACATAGTGTTCCGGGCCCGGAGACAGCGAGGCGGCGATTTCTTGCTTGGTCATCCCATCCAGAACGCCGACCTGAAGCAATTCAACCCGGTCCCCCAGGTGCCGCTCCAGAATCGGCGTCACGTCCGGGCGGGGCGCTTGCCCGATGGTGACGGTACCTAATTTCTTCATTCCAGCCATCTCCGTTTCTGCCCGCGTATCTGAACCGGACCGGGTATTAGGCGTTGACCGACGTGCCGCCCATCGTCTGAAGAACCTTCATCGAGCCGTAAAGCTGCTGGATTTTCGCAAATTCGTCCTTGCTGTAGAAGGAGCAGGTGCCGTTCGTGACTTCCTTCGCCGTTTCGACGGCAAATCTCACCGCGGCGGCAATATCCACCTCGTGGCTGGCTCCTGTGCCGCAGCCCGGGACGGTCGATTGTGCGGTAATCGCCAGCCCGACCACCGGCGCGTTCGTGGCAACCGCAGGCTGCAGGATGCTGTTGATATGGTACAGATCGTTGCCGTAAGGTGTAATGTCCTGCATCGTAATCGGGAAGGTGACCGGATGCTGACCGGTGGTCATCTCCATAATGCGCAGCAAATCGTCGCTGATCCGCAAAATATAGCCTTCCTTGACGGTCGGCGAAATCGTGATGCCTTTATGGTTGATAACCCGGTTGCCCTTCGTCGTATCGATGGACAGGATCGCTTCCATCTCCGGAACGACCTCATATTGATTCATAGTCAAAATATCGACGGGAGAATCCATGAAATCGACCGGCTCATGCGGCCGGGTCGGCGCATCCGGGCAGATGTGCGTCGTGACGATCACGTCGCCTTGAAGATGATCGCCCTTCCGCTTCATGTCCGCCAGCTTCAGCGCGCTGGCCACCGCAGCCACGGCGCCGTCCGCATCGGACACGATGCCGATCCGGGACGGGCGGGCACCGATGCCGCCCAGGCGTCCGATAATGCCGAACGTCGGCGCGGAACCGCCGCTTCGCTTCCCTTTCGTGCCCGGGATGACGATTTTGACAAAATCGGTCGAGCCCTTCTCCCCGTGCACCGTCTGGACGGTGACCTCAACCTCCGGATAGGCGGCGAACAGATCTTTGATTTGCTGTCCGTTAACATAAGCGCTATCCATCGTTTCATAGACAAGCAGCGTTTGCTGTAAAGACATGGTGTCATTCCCCTCTCCTCTTCGAAAACTTGCGTTTTATCCGATCGATCGGCCTCGGCGGGCGGGAATGCTGACATTCGTTGTCAGGATATCGGATGGCGCCGTCCGGCAACCGAAGAGATGCTCAGCTTGTGCAGGCACGCTTCAATCTCGTCGCGCTTTCTGCGCATCATATCCAGCACCTCCGACACCTTCGCTTCCGGCATCCGGTACTCCGGCCCGGCGAGCGTAAGCGATGCTACGATTTCGCGCCGCTTGTTAAAAATCGGGAGTGCAATCCCGAATGTCGCATCGGAGTATTCTCCGACGGAGTAAGCCCAGCCCGCCTGGCGGATCGCCGCCAAATCCTCCAACAGCTTCTCCGGATCGATGACCGTCTTGCCGGTCTTGGGCTTCAGGCCCTTATCGATGATCGCCTCCTGATCGGCCTTCGGCAAATACGCCATAATGACCTTGTTGGAGGCTCCGGCATAGAGCGGCGTCCGGTCTCCGACCGAGGACATCGCATATTTGATTCGTTGCGGGCTTTCCGCGATTTCCACGCAGATGCCTTCATGATCGTCCAGCCAAGTGAGGAACACGGATTCGCCCGTTTCCTCGGACAATGTATGCATAACGGGCAGGATCACATCGGAAATACGGAGGTTGTCCCTGATAATCGAACCGTATTCCCATAGCTTCGTTCCCAGCTCGTACTTTTTCGTTTCGTCATTCTGAATCAGGAATCCGCGGGACTCGAAGGTCGTCAAGATGCGGTGAACGATCGAGTGGCTCATATCCATCTCTTTTGCCAATTCCCGCACGCCCCAAGACGGCGTTTCCCTTGTGAAATATTCCAAAAGCTCCAGCGCATTATCTAACGTTTTCAGCATGATACTTTGCCCCCAAACCCAAAATTGCCCATCACTTTTAAATTTATCATGAATACAAGTGACAAGCCACGCTGCGCCCGGGAGAGACTTCCTTCCATTCAGGGGGGACGCTCCCGCATTCGGGTTTGGCCGCCGGACACCGGGTATGGAACGCGCAGCCGGCCGGGGGGTTTTGCGGATTCGGCACGTCGCCGGTCAAGATGATTCGCTCCCGCTTCATTTCGGGATCGGGTACGGGCAGGGCTGACATCAGCGCCTGCGTGTAAGGATGCAGCGGCTTGTCGTACAGCTCCCGGGTCGGCGCCAGCTCTACCATGCGGCCCAAGTACATCACCCCGACCCGATCGCTGATGAACTTCACGACGGACAGATCGTGGGAAATAAACATGTACGTGAGCGAAAACTGCTCCTGCAGCTCCTGCATCAGATTGAGCACCTGAGCCCGGATGGACACGTCCAAAGCGGATACCGGCTCGTCGCATACGATGAATTTCGGCTTGAGCGCGAGCGCGCGGGCAATCCCGATCCGCTGCCGCTGCCCGCCGGAAAACTCGTGCGGGTAACGGTGGGCATGGTACGAGGACAGTCCCACGACTTCCATCAGCTCCGCTACACGGCGCTTCAGCTCCTCCTCGGGCAGCTTCTCGTGGGTGCGCAGCGGCTCCTCCAGCGTCTGCTGCACGGTCCACCGCGGATCGAGCGAAGCGTACGGGTCCTGGAACACGATTTGCATCTTCGTCCGGAACTTGCGCATGTCTTCCGGCGACAGCTTGCGGACGTCGGTTCCCTCGAAGAAAATATCGCCCTCGGTCGGCTCGATGAGCCGCAGAATCGATCGGCCCGTCGTCGATTTGCCGCAGCCGGATTCCCCGACGATCGCCAGCGTCTCGCCTTTTTCGATGGTCAAGGTGACGCCGTCCACCGCCTTGACGACGCCGACCTGCTTGGAAAATAAGCCTTTGCGGATCGGGTAATGCTTCTTCAGATTGCGGATTTCCAGCAATGCGCTCATAGTTTCCCCTCCTGAACGAGCAGACAGCGGCATTTGTGCCCGGCCTCGACCTCCGTCAGCTGCGGAGGCACGGTATCGCATGCGTCCGTCCGGAAGGCGCAGCGGGGAGCGAACCGGCACCCTGTGGGCATCTCCGCCGGATTCGGCACGCTCCCGGGAATCGGCTCCAGACGGTGCTGCTCGCCCGCAAGCTGCGGCAGGGAAGCCAGCAGCCCCCGGGTGTACGGATGCTTCGGCTGCCGGAACAGCGTCTTCACGTCGGTTTCCTCGACCACCTGCCCGGCATACATCACCACGACCCGCTGGCACGTCTCCGCCACGACGCCAAGGTCGTGGGTAATGAGCAGCACCGCCGTCCCCTGCGCTTCCTGCAGCTCGCGCATCAGGTCCAGAATTTGCGCCTGAATCGTCACATCGAGCGCGGTCGTCGGCTCGTCGGCGATCAGCACCTCGGGGCCGCACGCCATCGCCATGGCGATCATGACCCGCTGCCGCATCCCGCCCGACAGCTGATGCGGATATTCCATGGCGATCTGTTCGGGACGGGGGATGCCCACCTTGGTCAGCATCTCGACCGCTTTGCTCCAGGCTTCCTTCTTGCCAAGCTTCATATGGAAGCGGACCGTCTCGGCGATTTGCGAACCGATCTTGAACACAGGATTGAGCGAAGTCATCGGCTCTTGAAAAATCATCGCCATCTTGTTGCCGCGAATTTTCCGCAGCTCCGCGGCGGACAGGGAGAGCAGGCTTGTGCCGTTATACCGGATATCTCCGCCGGCAATCCGGCTGACCCCCTTGGGAAGCAGTCCCATGATCGACATGGAGGTAACGCTTTTGCCGCAGCCCGATTCGCCGACGACCCCCAAGGTCTCCCCCTTGCGAAGCACCAGATCGACCCCGTCGACCGCCCTCACCACGCCGGAACGAGTGACGAACTCCGTTTGCAGTCCCTGCACCTCTAGTAAAGCGTTCATTGCCCCGTCCTCCTTTCCTGGGTGGCTTACTTGTTAGCTGCCGTCGGTCGTGCCCAAATATTTAATCGCGGTCAACGCGTACACTTTGGCCGCTTGAACGACCTGCCAAACCGGCGCGCGCTCGTTGAAATTATGGATCGTGGACAGCTCCGCCGGCCCGTATTGCAGCACCGGGATCCCGTGATTGCGGAAATGGCGGGCATCGCTCGACGCCCACTGCAGCACCCCGTAAGCTTCCTTCCCGCTGACGTCCGTGATGCTTTCGACCAAATAACGCACAATCTCTTCTGTCGGCGGCGTCCAGTTCGCATTGCCCCGGAACCCGATCGGCTTCAGCTCGGCATCGATTCCCACTTCCAGCAGCAGACGCTTCGCTTCCTTCAAAACATCGCGGTAGTCGATGCCGAACGGCACGCGCGAATCGACTTCGATCGTGCAGCGGTCCGCGACCACGTTCGCTTTCGTCCCGCCGTGAATCGTCCCGATATTGACCGTCACATGATCGTAAACGGCGCTGACATCGGTCGATTCCCGCTCGCGGACATAGTTCTTCGAAATTTCGATAATGTCGCGCATTTCCTCGGGAATGTTCGGCTTCATGTCCGTCAGCCGCTGCAGCACCTCGACCGCTTTGGCCGCCTTGACGATCGCGCTGTCGCCCTTGAACGGCGACAGGCTGCCGTGGCCCGGCGTGCCCTCAACCGTCAATTCGAACCAGCTGCTGCCTTTTTGCCCGATGGTCGGATGCTCTGGCGAGGAAGGCTCGGCGATAACCGCCGCCGTCCCCGTAATCAAGCCCCGTTCCAATACCCACGGAACGCCGAAATGCCCTCCGGTCTCCTCGTCCGGCACGATAAACAAGGACAGCTCGCCCGCCAGCGGCACGCCCAGCCGTTTCAGCAGCGCGGTGACGAAGATCAGCCCGCCCAAGCCGCATTTCATGTCCGAAGCGCCCCGGCCGAGAATATAGCCGTCCTTCACCTCCCCGGCGAAGGGAGGGAAGTCCCAGCGGGACAAGTCGCCCGCCGGTACGACATCGGTGTGCCCGCAGAAAAGCAGGTGCTTGTCGCTCTTCGTCCCCACGGTGGACAGCAGATTGAACATATGCTGCTCCGACTCATGGGCGGTCGTCCCGATTCCGGCTTCCTTCAAGTAGCCGGTAATAAACTTGCTGATGTCGCGGGTATCGCCCGGCGGATTTTCGCTTGGAAATTGAATCAGTTTACAGCACAAGTCTATAAGCTCGTCCTGACGTTTATCGATTTCTTCCAGTACGATTTTTTTCCAATCCATCGCACAGCCTTCCCTTCTCCTTGAAACTGTTACTGCCCCTTGCTCATCGGATAGAAGCGGAGAATTTCATCCGGGTAGTACACGTAGCCCTTCAGGTTCTTGTTCATCCCCACAATGCGGTTGTATTCGTACAGGTACAGCCAAGGCGCGTCCGCCGTAATCAGCTCCTGCGCTTGCTTGTACAGCTCGTTGCGCTTGGCTTGATCCGCTTCGTTGTTCGCTTTCTCCCACAGCTCGTCGACCTTCGCGTTCTTGTAGTTTCCGTAGTTCGAGGTGCCTTTTCCGTACAGCAGGAAGCCCAGATGGTAGCTCGGATCGTTGACGAAAGACGTCCATTTGGAAATATAAGCCGTCAGGTTGCGCTCCCTTTGCATTTGCAGGAATTGGGCGCGCGCGACCTTCTGGATGTTCATCGTCACGCCGATTTTGGCGAATTCGGCCTGCATCAGGACGGCGTCGTCCTCCCAGTCCTGGAAGCCCGATCCAAGCGTGAGGTCGAAGCTGAGCCCGTTCTCGTAGCCGGCTTCTTTCAGCAGCTGCTTCGCTTTGTCCAAGTCGTGCTTATAGATAAATCCGGAATCGGAGTACCCCGGCGTATTGCTTGGCACCGCACTCTTCAACGGCTTGGCCTGATCGTACATGACATCGTGCACCAACTGATCATAAGGAACCGCATACGCAAGCGCTTGTCTGACTTTCACATTGTCGAACGGCTTCTTGGTCGTGTTAAGCGCAAAATACAGAATCCGGTTGCTCGCATCGGACTTGACCGTCAGGTTGGCGTTGTTCTTCAGATCGGCAACGTCCTTCGGAGGAATCTCGATCGCCAGGTCGACATCGCCTTTGCCAAGCAGCATGACCCGGTTCGAAGCTTCCTTCAGAAACTTCATCGTCACTTTGTCCACCTGGGGAGCGCCCTGCCAGTAGTTTTTGTTCGCCGTCATGACGGCTTCCGAAGCCGGGTCCCATTTCTCGATGGTGAACGGACCGGAGCCGGCCGCATTTTTGGCCAAGAAGTCGTTGCCCTTTTCCTTGACCACTTTGTCGTCGAGAATGGAGAAGTTATATAGTGCCAGCATTTGCAGGAACATATGGTTTTCTTTTTCCAGCTGAATGCTGATGGTCTGCGCGTCTTTCACGGTGTAAGCTTTGATGCCGGACAATTGGTAGAGGAAGCTGCCCGCTTTGGAGTTTTTCAGATGATCGAGCGAAAAAGCGACCGAATCCGCCGTGACCGGATTCCCGCTCTGGAACTTGGCGTTCTCCTGCAGCTGGAAGGTGTAAGTCAGCTTATCGTCGGATACCGTCCAGCTTTTGGCCAGCATCGGCTTGATCTCGTCGGTCTTCGCCACCTGCCCGCCGTCCACGGTTTTAACCCCGTACGTTACCAATTGGTCATACGCGGCGACGACCAGCGTGTCGGAGGTCAGATCGCTCGCTTCGGCCGGGTCCATGGTCGTGCCGCCTTCCGAGTAAGCGATCGTAATGATCTTGTCCTTCTTGCTTTGCTCCGGCGCGGCGGAGGCGTCCGGCTTCTGGTTCGCATTCGGGCTGCAGCCCAAGGCCGTCAAGAGCAGTGCGCTTGCGGCAAGTCCGGCTAACCATTGGTGCTTCTTCATGTGTTCTTCCCCCTCAAAGTTGTCAGATGGTCCAGCGTATAAAGTTACTTGCTTGAGCGAAGCCTCGGGTCCAGAACGTCGCGCAGACCGTCGCCAAGCAAATTAAAACCGAGAATCGAAGTGGCGATGGCTAATCCCGGAAAAGTAACGATCCACCAATCGCCGGAAATAATGTAGCCGCGGCCTTCGGAAATCATGGCGCCCCATTCCGCCGTCGGCGGCTTGACTCCGAGCCCGAGGAAATTCAGGCTGGCCGCCGTCAGGATCGCGAAGCCCATGCCAAGCGTTACCCGCACCATGAGCGGAGCCAGGGCGTTGGGAAAAATGTGGCGGAACAAAATGACGGAGTCTTTCAAGCCGATCGCCCGCCCCGCTTCGACGAACTCTTTCTCCCGCAGCGAAATGGTCTGCCCGTGCATCAGCCGCGCGAATTCGGGGACGCCGACGATGCCGACCGCGATCATCGCGCTGGTCAGTCCCGGCCCCATGGAAGCGGCGATCGCCATCGCCAGCACCAGAGAAGGAAAAGCGAGCAGCATGTCCATGATCCGCATGATGATATTGCCGGGCATCCCGCCGTAATAAGCGGCGATCCCGCCCAGCGGAACGCCCACGCAGAAGGAAATCCCCACAGCGATCAGACCGGACCAAATCGTAATTTGCGCTCCGTAGAGCACCCGGCTGAGGATATCCCGGCCGAAATTGTCCGTGCCGAACCAATGCGCCGCGCTCGGGGCCTGCAGCTTGACGGCCGTATTCGTCTCGTTCGGACCATACGGAGCGATGGCCGGCGCAAGCAGAGCCAATACGGACCAGATAACAATAAACGCAAGGCCGACCACGGCCAGCCGGTTGCGAAGCAGCAGTCTGAGCGTCGCCGCCGCCTTGCTGCCTTCCCGCGTCTTCGCCTGAGCGGCCGGAATGGAAGCTGTAAATTTACTCACGTGTCGATCTCTCCTTTCCCCGGCGGTTATTCGTATCGAATTCGCGGATCAATGAATCCGTAGAGCAGGTCCACCGTCAAATTGATGACGCTGTACAAAACGGCGCTGATTAGCGTAAACGCCTGAATGGGCGCATAATCGGTCGCCAGGATGGATTCGGTCACATAGCCGCCGATCCCCGGCCAAGCGAAGATCGTCTCGGTAATGACCGCGCCGCCCAGCAGATAGCCGAACTGCAAGCCGAGTACGGTCAACGTAGGAATCAGCGCGTTCACGAGGGCGTGCTTTAAAATGACGGTGCGTTCGTAAATCCCTTTGGCCCGGGCCGTCCGGATAAAATCCTGTCCGATCACTTCCAGCATGCTGGAGCGCATCATGCGGGCGATGATCGCCATCGTCCCGGTGCTGAGACAGATCGCAGGCAAAATCAGATGTGACAGCGCTTTCTGAAAGGCAATGAAGTCCCCCGAAAGCAAGCTGTCGATCAGGTATAATCCGGTAACATGGGTAGGCGGGTTGATGTCTTCGCCGATGCGGCCCAGCGGCGCCGGGGCCCAGCCTAATTTGGAATAAAAAATGGAGATGAGGATCAATCCGAGCCAGAAGACGGGAACACAGGCTCCGATAAGCGAGAAAATACGCGAAATGTGGTCGACGGCCGATTCTTTCTTCGTAGCGGCGATAATACCGACGGGAACGGCGACGAGGACGGCAATGATGAAGCTCGCAATAGTCAGCTCCAGCGTGGCGGGGAACCGTGTGGCAAAATCGCCGAGCACCGTATTGCCCGTATGCCAGGCCAGTCCGAAATCCCCTTGCAGCAGCTGCTTGACGTAATCGATAAATTGCACATAGAGCGGATCGTTCAGCCCCATTTCTTGACGAATTTTCTCGACCACGGCCGGAGGGGCTTGTTCGCCTGCCAGCATCACCGCCGGATCGCCGGGCAGGACTCGCGAGATAATGAATGTAATGAGCGCGATGCCGATCAGCCCCGGAATCATGAACACGATTCGCCGAAGGATGTAGTTAACCACCATCTCTTACCCCCTTTTTGTAAAAAAATCAGTAACGGCATAGCGGCTCTGGTACGCCTGGAAGGAAAGGTTCATGCAGCGCCGTCGTTCATCCCAAACGGGGCTCCCCGCGTCACTTCCGGGCTCCATGACGATGGAAGCTTATAAGTCGTCCCTCCCTTTTTGTACCGATTATCGGTACAGTGGTTCTTTTTTAAATTTTTTGTTAATTTTGATTATACTCACTTTTCTTAAAAAATCAATCGTTTTTCACAG
The DNA here is from genome assembly GCF_004000785.1 of Paenibacillus ehimensis NBRC 15659. Taxonomy (GTDB): domain Bacteria; phylum Bacillota; class Bacilli; order Paenibacillales; family NBRC-103111; genus Paenibacillus_G; species Paenibacillus_G ehimensis. The sequence goes on from NZ_BILX01000002.1 coordinate 108,706, forward strand.
CTTTTTTGACTGCCTATGTAAGTTAAGGTGACACAAAAATTTACCAAGGTACAAAAAATCAGCCCTACGGGACCGTTTTCGATCCTGTAAGGCTGCAGCTTATCTCCATTTTCCGCCAAGCATATTCGGCCCTGAATAGCTCATTCTATACCATGTACGCCAATTCACCAGAAAAGGAGCGAACTTATGCCAGCGACGATGACCCCTCCCGCTCAGCAGACGCAGCCGCCGATTCCCGTTCCGCCGCGCGTGATTACCACGAAAGATTTGCTCTACCTGAAGGATGCGCTGTCTTGGGAGCTCTCGGCCTTCAAGAAATTTCATTTTTTTGCCCAGCAGGCGACGAATCCGCAAATCAAGCAGGCGCTCGACAAAGCCGGGCAGATGCATCAGCGCCATTATGAAAAGCTGCTTACGCATCTGCAAGTGAACAACACCGCCGCTATGGCCAACCTGCCCCGTCCGCAGCAGTCGCAGCAGGCGTCCCAATAATTCCAAGCAAGGAGGATGCACCCGATGCCAGGCCAGCAAGCCCAAAACCCTAATGAAATCGGCAACCCGCAATCCGGACAGCTGCCGCAGGTCAAAGGACCGGAGATGAACGACCGCGACTTCCTTAATGACGGACTTGCCACATGCAAATTATTGACCGACAATTTCAACGTGGCCGTCCGCGAGGCCAGCCACGAGCAGCTTCATGCCGATATGCTCCAAATTTTGACGGAAACGCATCAAAGCGCACGCGACCTGTTCAACCTGATGTTCCAGAACGGCTGGTACAAGCTCGAGGCCGAGGAGCAGCAGAAGATTCAGCAAGCGCAGCAGCAGTTTAGCGGCTATTCCTCGCAGTTCCCTTATTAAGTGATAGGAAGGCTCCTGCCTTTTGCGGCGGGAGCCTGTTTTTGTCTACAGGAATACAAAATAGATCAGAGCGGCAAGCGCCAAGCGGTAGATGGCGAAAGGAACAAGCTTGATGCGCTGAATCAGCTTCAAGAAGAATTGGATCGATAGCAGCGCAAAGACGAACGCGCTGATCATGCCGACGGCACAGAAGGAAATCACGTCAGGGGTAAAATATTCCCAATGCTTCAAAAGCGAAAAGAAGCTGACGCCGGCCATGACCGGTACGGCCATAATGAAGGTGAAATCCGCTGCCGCGCGGTGGCTCACCCCCATCAGGATGCCCCCCGAGATCGTCGATCCCGAGCGGGAAAATCCCGGCCACATGGACAAGCATTGAAATAAGCCGACGGCGAAAGCTTGCTTGTAGGTCAGTTGATCGACGGTTTCCGTCTTCGGCTTGCTCGGCCGGAGCCACTCCGCCGCGAGCATCAGCACGGCTCCCGCCACCAGTCCGATAACGACCGTTTCGGTGGAAAACAGGTAAGTATCGATGTAATCGTCCAGCAGCAAGTACAATATCCCCGCCGGAAGGAGCCCGACCAGTATCTGCAGCAGGTTCAAGCGCGGCCCGGTAGCGGTCTGTCCCTGACTTTTACGAAGTCCGAGCAGGTCCATGAAGCGGTCCCACATCAGAACGACGACCGCCAGAATGGAGCCCAGCTGGATCACGATCTTGAACGCGACGGCGGCCTCCGGTGAAAACATGCGCTTCGTTTGAAACAAGAAATCGTCCACGATAATCATGTGCCCGGTAGACGAAACCGGAACAAACTCGGTCATTCCCTCGACCAACCCAAGAATTAACGCGACAAAAGCATCCCATAAAACGAACAATTCAAATCACTCCCGCCAGTACTGTTTTCGAGTGCCACTGGACTTCAGTATAGGCAGGAGAGTTTAAATGCCTCTTATCCGGTTCTTAACTGTTTCTTAAAGAACGCCGGTCGGGAGCGTGCTCCGCCCGCAAGCCCTCTACCGGAGCTCTTGCTTGAGAAATTGATACAGCTTCGCCCCCGCCAGCTTCAGAGGAACCTCCGACGTTTTGCAGAGCAAGCCGAAGGTCATCTCTATGAGATCGCCGCTTATCGCCCGGGCCGTCGTTCCTTCCGGCAGCGAATCAACGGTAATCTTCGGCACCAAGGCGATGCCTAGCCCGCCGGCGACATAATATTTCAATGCGTTCATGCTGCCAATTTCCATCGTGTTTAACGGCATGCCCCCGGCATCCTGCATGACCATCTCAAGCTTCCGCCGATACGGACAGGTGGTTGAAGTGATAAGCAGCGGATATTCCCGGATCTGATCCGGTTCCACGACCTCCTGCTTCGCCAGCGGGTGGTCTTCGGGCATCAATACGAGAAACGACTCTTTGAACAAAGGCTCGAAGTAGAGCTCGGCTCCCAGATCCGGCGCAGAGCAGAGAGCCAGATCGATGTCGCCTTGAAGAAGCCGCTCGCTCAACGCCCGCGTACCCGCGAACTCCACCGCAATGCGAATCTTCGGATAGAGGGTTAGAAACTTCTTCAAAACGGCCGGCAGCCGGTAGCTTGCCGTCGGCTCCGTCACACCCAACCGAAGGCTTCCCGCCATGCCCCATTGCAGCTCGGCCATATTGTGCTGCACCCGCTCCATGTCTCGGACGATAGGCAGACTTTGTTCGTAGAGCAGCCGGCCCGCTTCGGTTAGCCGGATTTTCTTCCCGCGCTCGATCAGTTGAACGCCCAAGTCGGACTCCAGCTTCTGCATCTGCATCGTGACGGTAGACTGGGCATAATTCATTTCTTCCGCGGCGCGGATAAAGCTGCCGTGATGCACGATCGTCTGAAAGGTTTTTAGCATTTTCAGGTCCATTCTCATCCCTCACGCTATCGAATTCAATTTTTATGAACTTTGAATTCACTTAATTCAATTATACAGAATGTGATTCCTGCCGTACAATTCAGGTATATCAAGCAGTGAAGGATAAGGAGGGCATTTTCGATGAATTTGCGTAATAAAGTAGCACTGGTGACGGGCGGAGGTACGGGAATCGGGAGAGCGGCCTGTCTTGCATTGGCTGAACGGGGAGCGGCGGTTATCGTGAATTATTCGCGATCCGCTGCCGACGCGGAGGAAACGGTTCAGCGCATTAAGGACATAGGCGGACAAGCGGCAGCGATCCGGGCCGACGTCTCCCAAGACCGCGAGGTGCGGCATATGGTCGATCAGGCAGTCCGGCAGTTCGGGACCGTGGATCTGCTCGTAAATAATGCCGGGATCACCCGGCATCTTTCGATGGAGGATCTGGAAGCGGCAACGGACGAGGTATGGGACGAGCTCTATGGCGTCAATGTGAAGGGAATGTTTTTCTGCGCGAGAGCCGTAGCTCCTTTTATGAAAAGCAGCAAGCAGGGCGCCATCGTGAATGTAGGCAGCATCGCCGGGATCACCGGATTAGGCTCTTCGCTTCCGTATGCCGTATCGAAAGCGGCCGTTCACGGCCTGACGAAATCGTTGGCACGCGCCCTGGCGCCGTATATCCGCGTCTCCTGCATCGTTCCCGGAGCTGTCGCGACCCGGTGGTGGGACGGCAAGGAAGAGCAAATGAAGCGGCTGGCCCCGCAGCTATTGCTGCAGCGCATTTCCACGCCCGAGGATATCGCCCGCATGATCTGCGCCGCCTTGGAGCAGGAGGCCATGACCGGCCAGATCATTACGGTGGACAGCGGACAGACGCTGTAACGGGAGTCCGGGGCAAAGGTCCCGCGGCTCTTCATCCCTTGGCCGGGGCCGCCGGAGCGGTAATTAACGCCTCGCCCAGCATCGCCCCGGCAATTGCCAGAAAATCCTCCCGTGGGACCTCAAAATGGCCCGTACGGAGCTTATACCCCCAATGCCGGTTCCCGCGCGTGAAGCTGAGCCTTTCCAAGAGGCCTGCGATTTTCACTTCCTTGCAAGGAAAATAGCGGACATCCCGGCGGAACGGCACGAAGGAGTCGGACATCCGGTACTCGTAAACCCGGTCGTCCGCCACCCGCCCGATGGCGGTAAAGGATTGCAGCGGCTCCCCATCCTTCATGTCCGTACGCGGAGAATAATAAATGAGCCAGTCACCGGGGCGCATCCTCCGGAGCGGCGCAGACTTGCCATGGCACAGCTGGGCGAACCCGCCCTGCACGCCCCGGCTTACATGGGAAGCGGAGACGACGCCGATCCAGTAGCGCTCTTGCCCGGGAACCGATCCGTCCGGCATTTGTCATTCCTCCTGTTCATTTTCGCCGAATCTAGACGTTTTGTGGGAGCGCTTGTTTCAAGCGGTCCTTCTGCAGAAGATGGTGGCGGTAATGCATTTCGACGAGCCTAAACCATTCTTCCGCGTTCAATCCCCCAAATCGCGGATGAGCGACAGTATGGTGCAGCGGCGCATTTTCCAGCTTGGATGCCATCTTGTTCATTCGGCGCACGACCGATTTCAGTCCTTCGACAAGCTGCTCTTTGCTTTCGGGCTGCTGTGGCGTATATTGCGGCGAAGGCGGAACCTGGATGCGCACCGGCGGCAAGCTTCCTTGCTCGAACACCGCCTTCCCTACGTCCGTCTTTTCGCCTGCGGAGACGGCGTCATCCCCGCTCGGCTTCAAGCAGCGTTCCGCGTTGGCAAGCTGCATGTACAATGCGGCGTTAATCAAATGCTGGTACATTTGTCCAAGCGACCATTCGTTCTCTCCCGGCTGCCGCTTCAACCGCTCCATACCAAAGCCTTCCAGTTCCTGAATGTAATGCTCCGTTATTTCCTCAAACCGCTGCAAAATTTCCGCTGTCTTCATCGTTTATCCAGCTCCTTTTCATCATCTGCTCTTACTATACAAAAGCGCTACTGACAACAGTATGTCAGTAGCGCTTCAACATCTTTTCGGCTTCCTGCCGGACCCGGATCTTCAGCGCCTCCGGCTCCAGTACCACGACATTCGCGCCCCAACCGAGCACCCAATGCAGCAGCTCCTCGGGCTGTCGGACGCGAAACGTGATGACCAGGCCTTCCTTCCGATCCTCGAAGGCTTCCAGGTAAAAGCCGCACGTTTCCTTCACCCGATCCACGATCACCGGACTTGCCAGAATACGCACGTACACGTTCCGGTCATCGGCAGGCAAGTAATCCTGCAATTGAAAGTCCGGGGGAAACGAGAACGGGTCTTCCAGAACGGCCAGGCCGCTCATTCGGGACAGCCGGAAATGGCGAAGCTCCTGCCGCAGCTCGCAATGCGCGATCAAGATCCAGGAGCCGCGGACAAGGATTAGACCGTAAGGGGCGACCGTGCGGTCGCTGTGGCGGTCTCTGTCGATTTCCGGCCTGTTTTTGGAATAACGGAACCTGACCTTCCTCTGCTCCAGTATCGCTTGCCGCAGCGCTTCCAAGTACTGCTTCTCCGGCCCGCCGATCGGCGCTTCTCCCGCAGCCAGCAGCCGCATCGTCGCGCGGACCCGGGACGCCTCGCTGCGGACGCTCTCCGGCAAGACGGCTTCGATTTTGCCCCGGGCGCTCTGCGCCTTCGCCCCATACCTCGCATCAAATTTTTGTTCGACAAAGTCCGTTCCGATCAGCAGCGCCACCGCTTCTTCTACCGTAAAGCTCACCGGAGGCAAAAAATACCCTTCCATTAAGGAATACCCCTGCCCCGGAGCGCCGACAACCGGAACCCCCGCCTCGCTAAGCGCTTGAATGTCCCGGTAGATGGTCCGCGTACTTGTCTCGAAGCGGGCCGCCAAATCCTCCGCCCGCAGCACCCCTCTGCGCTGCAATTCAATGACAATGGCTAACAAACGATCCGTTTTATTCATCTCTGCCGCCTCCTCTCCTACGGGATCGAATCGGATGATTTCGCCGAAGCCTTATTTGTTATCATCATATTATTACAATTACCCGATGACAAACATAAACATTTTTGGGGCCCGTCCCTCTCCGCATGGAAGTTAAACAGATTTTTACTATTCATGATCCTCCATTTGATGCTAGACTTAAACATAAGAATTTGACGTGCGACAAGGAGGTTACACACGATGTCAATTGTTCCAAGCTTACTGGAGTTCAACAAGAAATTCGTTGCGGAGAAACGGTATGAAGATTACTTAACGGACAAATATCCCGATAAAAAGGTCGCCGTGCTGACCTGCATGGATACGCGTCTCAGCGAGCTGCTTCCGAAGGCGCTGGGCTTCAAGAACGGAGATGCAAAGTTCATCAAAAATGCGGGCGCGATTCTAACCCAGCCGTTCGGCAGCGCCATGCGCAGCCTTCTGGTCGCTGTCTACGAGCTGGGCGCGCGCGAGGTGATCGTGATCGGACACCACGGCTGCGGCATGACAGAGATTGATCCGGCGCGTATGGTGAATAAATTCACGGAGCATGGCATCGATCCGTTAGTGATCGAGACGCTTGAAAATTCCGGCATCCGCATGGAAAAGTTTTTGCGCGGCTTTAGCTGTGCGGAGGAAGGCGTAATGCACAGCGTCAAAATGATCCGCAGACACCCGCTCTTCCCCAAAGGGATCCCTGTTCACGGCTTCGTGATGGACCCGGAGACCGGGGCGATCGAGGTCATTGTCGAGGACTACAGGGAAGGCTGACCCGTTCGGGCATTGAAACCTCCTGCTTACCTAAGCATCCGACACGCGGCAGCAAGAACGCCATACCTTTTTTTACCATGGCGGTTATCATCATGAAGGAGGACGTTTTGTGCGAATCGCAAAGCTTTTGATGATCATTTTCACAGCCATGATGTTTATTGTTGTATTTCCCTGGCATGCGCGGGCGGCGGCTAGCGATGCAAATGCCGATCTGACGAGTATTCATCAGGGCGCAGGCGCGCTTACGCCCGCTTTTTCACCGTCCGTGACGGAATATTGGCTGAAGATGCGCAGCTCGGAACAAGGCTTCTACACGGCCGCCATCCCTGCGAATGCCGGGGCGACGATGGCGTACGCGATGAACGGAAGCGCCTGGATCACGCTGCCCGAAAATACGTCAACCGGCTATATCGCGACGAACCGGGGAGAGAATACGTTTCAAATCAAAGTCACCTCAGCCGATTCGTCAACGGTGAAGACGTACACGATCCATGTGTATTTTCCGGCGACGAACGATGCGGATTTGAGCGACTTGCGTATAAGCGGGGTGGCGTTAAATCCGGCATTCCAGCCTTCAAGGACGAGTTATACGGCAAGCGTCCCTTACACGACCAGCAGCCTGTCGCTCACCGGGATGCTCGACGACCGCGCCGCCACCTTCGTCGTTAATGGAACGTTGGCAGCCGACGGAACCGCATTCGGCCCCATTCCTTTGAACGTCGGGAGCAATACGATCACCGTACATACGACATCGTATGATGGAACAGCCAATAAAACGTATACGATAACGGTCATGCGGGCCGAACCTGGCACGAATTCGCAGCTGAGCGCCTTAAGCGTATCCGGGAGCACGTTAAGTCCGCCTTTTCAACCGGATCTTCTGGGATATGTTCTGGCGGATGTCGGCTATGCGACCCGAGAAATGACGGTCACGCCGACGGCGGCCGATTCCGCGGCGACCGTGCAGCTCCGCGTTAACGAAGGAGACTTCATCACGGTTAGCAGCGGCTTGCCCAGCCAGCCGATTGCCCTGAACGTCGGAGGCAACCGCATCCAAGTCAAAGTGACCGCGGAAGACGGAACGGCAGCGACGACCTATACGATGACCGTGAAGCGGCAAAGCAACAACGCGTGGTTAAGCGGGCTGGACGTGGCCCCGGGAACCCTGAACGAACCGTTCGCGTACGACAGGCTGGCCTATACGATGGCGAACGTCCCGTACGCTACGTCCAGCTTGGCCGTAACGCCCGCGTTATCCGATGCGAACGCCTCCGTCTACGTTCGCGCCAACGGAGGAAGCTACAAGCCCGCGGCGAGCGGCTCCCCGGCTATCCTGCCTCTGACCGTGGGCAGCAATACGCTGGAGATCAAGGTATTGGCCGAGGACCCGTCCGAGGAAAAGATATACACACTCACGGTAACGAGATTGAAGAATAGCGGCGCCAGCTTGTACGGCTTATCTGTTTCGCCGGGACACCTTGACTTTTCCAGCCAGGTGACCGACTATTCCTTAACGGTAAGCCGGTCCGTCTCATCGCTCACGGTGAAGCCCGTTTTGCCGGACAGCAGCCGGGGTGCTGCGATTCAAGTCCGAATCAACGGCGGCAGCTACGTTCCCGTTCAGAGCGGCATGAACAGTCCGTCGCTGCCCTTGATTTCCGGCGTACCCAATGTCATCGAAGTGCTGGTGACCGCGCAGGACGGGACGACAACCCGGTTGTACACCATTCGCGTGTCTCAAGCCGGAACGCCGGTGCTGACGAAGCTGGTCATGGACGGGATGAACGTGCGGCTGACCTTTTCCGAGCCGCTGCGGTCCGTCGCGGATGCGACCTACTTCAGCGTCACCAATATGAGCCGCAACGCCGCGCTGTCGGTAACCGATGTCATCTACACGCCGGGAGCCGCTGAAGCAGGCTTCACCGCAAGCGGCCCGCTGCAGCCGGGGGATGAGCTGGAATTCCGTATCCAGGCCGGCGCCGTAAGCAGCTTTAGCGGGGAGACGAACGCGGCCGTAAACCTCAAGGCTGTCTACGGAGACGCCATGCAGCAAATGCTGCGCAGACTGGCCGATCTCGATACCGACCATGACGGGATTGGCATCCGCGAGGTTCTGGCTTATTTGAACTCGCCGTATGGGCACAATGACTTGAACGGAGACGGTCAATTTACCCGCGAAGATGTGGCGATCGTATTAAGACAGATTGGAACCAAATTCGTCTCGCCGACTTAAGCGCGCGAAGCAGCCGTTCCCCGGCATCGGGGTACGGCTGCTTTTTTTGATCATCCGAAGCATTCATTGAACCGGAAACAAGGCCGTGGTAAAATCGGTGTCAATACGATTTGAAAGGCGGTTACCTGATGAGAATATTAGTTGTTGGCGCAACGGGAACGCTCGGCAAAGCTGTCGTCGACAGATTGAAGGATAAGCACGAGATTATAAAAGCGGCGCGGAGCGGCGGCGATGTGACCGTAGATATGACATCAACGGAGAGCATCGCGGCGATGTACGAAGCGGTAGGAAAAGTCGATGCGGTCGTTGTCACGGCAGGAAGCGCCAAGTTTCTTCCTTTAACCGCTATGACCCCGGACGATAATCAGGTGGCCATCGACGGCAAGCTCAAAGGCCAGATCAATATCGTTCTGCTGGGATTGGATTATGTAAATGACGGCGGCAGCTTTACGCTGGTATCAGGCATTTTGATGGACGACCCTATCCCGCAAGGAGCCTCTGCCGCTATGGCCAACGGCGCCATCCGGGCCTTCGTCAAGTCGGCTGCGATTGAAATGCCGCGGGGCATCCGGATTAACACCGTCAGTCCGAATGTGCTGGAAGAATCGTGGAACGATTATGCCGATTATTTCGCCGGGTTCGTGCCCGTTCCCGCCAGCAAAGCGGCCGCTGCGTATCAGAAGAGCATCGAAGGCAAGCAGACCGGCCAGTGCTACGAAGTGTATTAAGGCCGGATGCGTTAATTAGGCTATGCGGTAATGGTTTCTACCTCCACGGCAAAGATGTGCCGCATCTTCTTTAACGTATAATAGACCGTTGTCGTACGCATCTTGGACGAAGCGGATACGACGATCTGCATTTGACGCTTGCCGTCGCTTAAATCCTTAATCTTGATATGCTTGACCTTCATCGAATTTTGTTCGATTTCGTCGATCAGCTTGGTCATTTCGTCATTTTCCCGAACCACGATGTTGATCGACAAATCGCGCTCGCTCAGCTTGCTCGGACCTAACAGCTTGAATAGCGCAGGAACAAAATTAATAGCTGTAATGATGAGGATTGCTGCGCACCCCGCTTCGAGATAGTAGCCGGCTCCCGTCGCAATGCCAAGTGCGGATGCGGCCCAGACCATCGCGGCGGTCGTGAGACCCGAGATCACGTCGTTGCTGCGTCTAAGGATAACCCCGGCGCCAATAAAGCCGACCCCGCTGACGATTTGGGCGGCCAGGCGCATCGGATCCATATTCGTGTGTCCGGGGATCGAATATTGTTGTACCGACTTGATCGAAACAAGAGTGATCAAACAGCTCGCTACGGAAATGACCATACTTGTCTTCATCCCAAGCGGCTTATGCTTGAGTTGACGATCCAAGCCGATCAATAAACCGAGCAGCAGCGCGATCGCCATCTTAACCATGGAGTCATAAACGTCCAATCTTTCCGCCCCCTTGCCGCTACATTAAAATAAGGGGGGAAGCTCCCCCCTAGAGCTTGTTGGGAAAGTGGGCAATTGAGGAAATAGAGGTTACGAGGGGGCGGGGTATCCACTTCCGACCGCTGTTGTCCTCGGGAAATTTGATTGGAAGCCGCTTAGTAGCGGACATTTCCCGAGGACAAAGGCGGCCGCTATCGCTTCTCCAGTGGATACCCCACCTCCGTATGCATCTCTATTTTCGTAAAAGCCCACTTTCCCAGCAGCCAGAAAGGGGGGAAACTCCCCCCTGACGTTATTTTTTCTCGTAGTCCGCTTTCGCTTTTTGAATCAAGGCCGCGTATTTGTTCAACGTTTCTTTCACATCTTTCTTATCCATCACGACTTCGCTGAGCGCCCCGTTGATCGCTTTGTTCACCTCAGCCCAATAAGGAACGTTGGATAGAGGCTGGGCTACTTTCAAGCCTTCTTGAGCCGCATCGAAATACGGTTTTTGCCAATCCTCCACCACCCCATAGACGTCGCTTCGGAACGACGGCCAGCCGAGCTTGGAAATCAGCAGCTCCTGAACCTCTTTGGACATCAGATATTCCATGAACTTCACGGCCAATTCCTTATTCGGAGAGCCTGCCGGAATACCGATGACTTCTCCGCCCAATGTTTTGACGGCGCCTTTCGGCCCGCTGTAGCCGGAATACGCTTTAATTTCTTTCTTCCCGCCGTCCTTCACAATCACATTCACGCCAAACGGCCAGTTCGGGGCATAATACACCGATTCCTTCGCCAAAAATCCGTTCGTCGCGCTGAAGCTGGCTTTCAGCGTATCTTCGGATAAATAAGGCCAGAGCTGCTGCAGGAACGTAAAGGCCTTGATCGTTCCCTCATCATTCAGTACCAGCGGATCGCCGCCGGCTTGCCGGATAAATTCGACGATCTCGATGACATCGCCCGAAAGCTTGATTTTCAAGGCCAGCCGGCCGATGCCTTCCTTTTCCTTCAGCGTCTTGGCGACGTTCAACAGCTCCTCCCAGGTTTTCGGGGGCTGCAATCCGTACTGCTTGAATTTATTTTCGTTGTAATAGTTAATTTCCACATTCGGCCGGTACGGCATGAAATACGTTTTGCCTTCGAATTCCCCGGCTTCCACCAGCTTTCCGATCGCTTCCTGCGGAATTCGGGCTTTATAAGAGCTCAGGTCTTCGACCAAGCCCTTCGACACGAGCGCCGCCGTATTGTTGACATCCTGCGCAATGAGATCGATCTCGGCCTTTCCGGCCAGCTTCATCGCCTCCAGCTTCTTCACGACGTCCTTCGCTTCGACCTGAATCGCTTCCACCTTCGCGTTATTCTCTTTTTCAAACTTGGGGAGAACATCGCTGCGCATGACAGACCATTCTTCTTCGCTTAACGCCATCGTCACCCGCAGCGTTTTCGCTTCGGCCGGCGCGGCCGCACCCTTCTCCTTGCCTTCTTTGTCGGCGCACCCCGCAATCACACCTGCCGTCATCGTTGAAACCAAACCTACCGTCAATAGCTTTTTCACAGACCCATTCATGTTGAAATTCCCCCCAGATGGTATTGGCTTTTATGTTATCCAAGGAAAGCGTCAGCCTTTTACGGCGCCCCCCAGATAATCCGATTTCAAGTATCTCTGAAGCACGAAGGTAATGATAATAACCGGTATCGCCAGAATCGTGGCATAAGCCGCCTGCTGGAAAAAACCGCCCCGCTCGACGTAGTAGTAAATTTGCAAAGGCATAGTCTTGGTGGACAGGGACAAATACAGCGCATAAGTGAATTCGTTCCACGAGTTCAGCCATACGTACATGGCCGAAACGGCAATCCCCTGCATGGACACAGGCAGGATGACCTGGATTAGCGTCTGCATCCGCGTTGCCCCGTCGATCGCGGCCGCTTCCTCCAGATCAACCGGAATCGCCTCGAAATTGGCTACGAGAATCCAGGCCATAAACGGAAGCTGCCCGATCAAATGCGCCAGCACAAGCCCCAAGCTCGTATCAAGCAAGTCCCATTTCAGAAAAATAACCGATATGGGAAGCGCGATGCCGACAACCGGAAACATTTTGGTGAAAAAAAGCGACAGCATATAAGCATACTTCGCCTTCTTGCCCAAGCGGGAAATGGCATAAGAGGCAGGCACGACGATCGCAAGCGAAACGAGCATGGTCAACGTGGCAACGGTAAAGCTTTTCTGCAACGGGGGCCATAAATTGCCGGACTCAAAAACCTGCTTCCAATGCTTGAATGTCACTTCATGGATCAGAAAGGTCGGGTGCTGGGTCAGCACTTCCTGCGGGTTGCTGAACGATATTTTGACCAGGATGTACACGGGCGCAACCATGACAAGACTGATCAACAGAACGACGAGATACAGCCCCAATCTGGACAATCCCTTAGCGGCCATGGCCGAACCCCTCCCCTTTGTCGACATATTTCAGATAGACCGCGACGAACAAGACGATGAGGATCAGCAGGATCGTGGAAGCCGCTCCCGACGCGCTTAAATTGTTGTAGGCGTACTCCTCATAGGCATAGGTGGCAAGAAATGGAACCGCTTTCCCAACTAAAATTTGAGGGAGCTCGAAAATCCGGAATTGGTCGATCGCCCGCAGCAGCACGGTCATCGTAATGGTCGGCTTTAAGATCGGCAGCGTGACGTGCCTGAAGATTTGCCATTTCGTCGCTCCGTCCATGCCGCCGGCTTCGTACACCTCTTTCGAAATCGATTCGAGGCCTGCCAACAGCAGAAGCACCACAACAGGCAGCACCTTCCACGTATCGGCAAAAGCAATGACGAATAAGCTGCGAATGCTTCCGCTTGTCCAATTGACCGGTACGGTGACGAGCCCAAGCCTGTAGAGCAGCTCGTTCAAATAGCCTTGCGTTCCGAACACATACAGCAAGGTGACTCCCGATACGAGCGTCGGAATGCCCATGGGCATCAGGACGAGCGACCGGATCAGCCCCTTGCCTTTGAACGTTTGTTTGAGAACCATGGCTACTAACAAGCCTAAGCTCATTTGAATGCTTAAGCCGATGATCGTCACCCCGACCGTGTTCACAATGGCCCGGAGGAAGTCGGGCTTTTGAAAGACGGACTCATACACCTTCAGCGTCCATTCTCCCGTCAGATTGTCCTGAAAGCCCAGCATGATCGTCTTGAAGATCGGCAGAAGCGTAAAGCCGAAAATATAAAGGGTCATAGGCAAAATAAAAATAAGCTCCAGCCTGTACTTTTTCAAGGATTGCAGCATCGTGCGAATCACCCGCTTCACCGTTTTTACGTGTTGTGTATTCTTCTCGCAAAGTCGACAAACTTGAATTTATCCGGCCTGTGTCGGGACTCCGTATATTGGAATAACGTCGTATCGTTCAAACAAACGTAATTCTCCACCACAACGACCATATTGTAGGCGCCGAGATCCAAATAGCTACGGTCTTCTTCGGTAGCTTCTTGTACGGAAATGACCTTTTTCGCGTATCCGATTTTCAAGCCCAGCCCATGCTCAATATACTCATAGATGGAGTCCTCGCATATTTTGATGGTTAAATCGGTGACGTATTTCTTCTTGAAAAAGTCTTTGTCCAAAATAATTCTCTCGCTGCCGATCTGCCTTACCCGCATCACTTTCCAGATCTCGTCATCCTCATCGGTATCCAGATGGGTCGTCAGAAAAAGATCCGGCTTGATCACCGTCAGCTCTTCGACGATGGTCTTGGGCTCCCGGCCCATTTTTTGCGCCAGCTCCTTAAAGCTGACCAGACCGGAAATCGGGAAATTAAACCGCTTCGTTTCCAGCACGATGGAGCCTTTGCCTTTGATCTTCTGAATATAGCCGTTCTGCGACAGCAAATTAAGCGCTTTCCTCACAGTCTCTCTGGAGGTTTCGTAAGCCGTCACAAGCTCGTTTTCGGAAGGCAGCATGTCGTTGGCCTTGATGTCGTTGTTTTCGATTTTATTGACCAGATCGTGGTAAATGGACAGGTACTTGTTTTCCAAATTCATCACCAACCATAATAAATTATCGACTCGTACGGCCTAAGCTGCATCTTGCCGGGCAGCGCCTTGGAATCCTTGTAGTTCGACAGCAAGATCCGCCATGATGCCCCGCTCCACGCAGCTTCCGTCCACTCGAAGACCGGCTGCTTGTCCGTAAAGTTGCTGATCACCAGCAAGGTTTCATTATTGTATTTTCTCAGATAAGCGAAAAGTTCCGGGTGCTCCATCAGGATCGGCTCATAGCTGCCATAGGTAACGATATCGAATTGCTTTCTTAACGAAACCAGCTGTTTATAGTGGAACCATACCGAATCAGGGTCCCGAAGCGAAGCCTCCACATTGATCTGGCTGCTGCCCGGAGCGACTGGAATCCACGGACATCCGGTCGTAAAGCCCGCATTCGCGCTCGAATCCCACTGCATCGGCGTTCTCGAGTTATCGCGCGATCTTCTGCGGATAATCTCCATGGCCTCTTGCTCGCTTTTTCCCTGCTCCCTCATCATCCTGTACATGTTCAAGGTTTCGACGTCCCGGTAATCGTCAATGCGATCGAAGCCAGGATCAGCCATGCCGATCTCTTCCCCCTGATAAATGTAAGGCGTTCCTTGCATCATGTGGATGGTAGTCGCAAGCATTTTCGCAGATTCCTTAAGGTAACGCCCGTCGCAGCCGTAGCGGCTGACGATTCTCGGCTGATCGTGGTTGCACCAGAACAAGGCGTTCCAGCCCCCGCCTCGATGCATTTCCACCTGCCAGTCGGACAAAATTTTCTTCAGCCGGGGCAGGTCGAACTCGCCCAGCTCCCACTTGTTGCCTCCAGGGTAATCCACCTTGAGATGGTGGAAGTTAAATACCATATTTAATTCCTGCCGCTCGGGACGGGTATACCGGATACAATGGTCGATCGTCGTAGACGACATCTCGCCGACGGTCATCATATCGTACTTGGAGAAGACTTCCCGGTTCAGCTCCCGCATATACTCGTGAACCCGGGGGCCGTCGGTATAAAACCTTCTCCCGTCCCCAATCTCATCGTCGGGAAAATCCTGATCTTTGGAAATGACGTTAATGACGTCGAGCCTGAAGCCCTGTACGCCCCGCTGAAGCCAGAAATGCATGATATCGCAAACATTCTTTCGGACCGCCGGATTCTCCCAATTGAGATCCGCTTGCGTCTGATCGTATAAATGCAAGTAATATTGCTGCGTCTTCTCGTCATATTTCCATGCGGGACCGCCGAATTTGGACTCCCAGTTGTTCGGCTCCCGGCCTTCCTTCGGGGCTTTCCAAATATAGTAATCCCGATATTCGTTATCGACGGATTGCCGCGAGCGCTTAAACCATTCATGCTCGGTTGACGTATGATTGACAACGATATCCATGATGATCTTAAGGTTTCGTTTGCGCGCTTCCCGGATCAGGAGGTCGAATTGCTCCAAGCTGCCGTATCTTTCGTCGATCGCGTAGTAGTTGCTGATGTCGTAACCGTTATCTTTTTGCGGCGATTCGTAAATCGGCGTCAACCATAAGACGTCCACCCCCAAATCCGCCAAATAGTCCAGCTTTTGTATGATTCCTTGAAGATCCCCGATCCCGTCTCCGTCGGAGTCCATAAAGCTTTTCGGATAAATCTGATACACAACGCTTTTCTTCCACCAGTCGCTTTCAAGCTTATGGCGCAGCTCCACAACAATCATCCTTTATAGCAAGAAGTGGTGTTATGGCGTTATGATCCAACCGGACCAATCTCAACCATTATTCAAACCTGTATATACAAGATACGGCTATTATATTCCATGTTAACAAGGCGGTCAATATGATTTTTCACAGTTGTATATACAGGTTACCGGGTGCTCTGAAGAGCGCATCGCCCAAAAAATAAAAAGGCCTCCGGTCGCCATCAGCGACCGGAAGCCCGCATACCCTTCTTCTATTTCACATCGATTGCAAAAATATATAACGTTTGGCCTTGCTCCCAAGCGGAGGATATCAAGATATTGTAGAGTCCGGTTTTTTGGGGTAAGTGCAGCCGATTCCCGTCCAAGGGCACAGCCCTACCCTCTTTTTTTCCGGCGACCGATTCGGTTTCCATGAAAACCTCCAGTACCTCGGGCACCATGCCCTTCGGGTATGTAATGACAATATCCGATTCCGGCTTCACGGCCACCGGAGGGTACTCGGCTTGTTCGAGAATTTTGGATGCCGTGCCGGGCCGCTTGAAACAATCCAACCAACAAGAGATGCCATCAAGCAATGGAATCTCCTGCATCCAGACGATTCCGCTGTCGGTTTTCTTCTCATAGGCAACGGAGGGAACGGGCGCCAAGGTCCGTTCGTCAAATTTGACGCTGTATTGCTGAATATAAGTTGTCCGCCTGTCCTCTCGGTAATAAACGTCCGCAGCCATCTGTTCCGCCACGAAGCGCAGCGGGACATAGACATGTCCGTTATAGTTGATCACGGACAACTTTTTATCTTCCCCGTTGATGACGAATTTCTCGGACGTCAGAAAGTCCAGAGAGGAGCTTGCCCCGTAAGCCGCAACGGTAATCACTACGAATACGCAGACGATCGAAGCTATAATATATTTTCTCAAAAGATACCGTCCTTCCTTTTCCGCATCTTGATCCATTATATTACGCGGAGCGGCTTTTTGCCGCTGCTGCGGCTGCCATCGTTACGGTTGCGGCATACGTTCTGCTCTTCCCGCCGTGCTGTTTCCTTATTCGTTCAAGTAGGTTGTCGTCCGGTTCTGGATCAGCTTCGCGACTTCCTCCGCAGACTTCTGGCCGCTGAAGAACGCTTCGGCCTCGTCATAGATGATGTTCAGCACTTTAACGTCCTCGTCCGCATAACGATCGGCCGTATGAAGGAACTGCTTGAATCGGGCAAAATCCTCCTCCGACACCTTCGCCGTTTTTCCATCCGCAAGCTTATACGCTCCGTCTTTCGTCTGCTTCTGAAGCTCGTCCAGCTTCTTCTCGTTCACCGATTTCAGGAGGGAAAATCTGTCCTCGTAGGGTGACGACTGCACTTCTTCGGATAGCAAGAAGGCCATAAACTTCCATGCTTCCTCTTGGACCTCGGATTTGGCTTGTATCGCAAGCTCCGAGGTGGTAATGATCCGGATTCCGCCGGTTTTTCCTTCCGGGTGCGGCTTTTGCAGCAGCTTCGGATTGGAGAGTTTCGTATAGGGGCCCTTAATAAAATCGGCCGGCGAGAAGATCCGCTCAGAGTAGAACAGCGGCCTTTCGTTATCCGTCGGTTGAGCCGTCATGATTTTGTCGTCATACAGCTTTTTAACTTGCCGCAGCAGGTCCGTGAACGCCGGGGAGTCGAAGCTGGCTTTCCGGGTCGTGCGGTCGATCAATTCTCCGTAGCTGTCCATCACCCATTCCTGCAGGATGACTTCCGGCTGCTCACCCCCCAAGGCATAGCGGCGGTCCTTGCCGCTCGCTGTCTGCTGCACCAGCTTTCGGGCTATCTCTTCAAATTTCTTCCAATTCCAGCTTTTGTCGTCGACCTTCACGTTCGCCTTCTGCAGAGCGTCCCCGTCCCCTACGAATGCCCGCAAGAAGAAACTGGCAGGCATCGTATACAAGCCGCCGTTCCATTTCATCGCGTCCAAAACGTTCATCTGCAAGTCGCTTTTAGTCACCGTTTTGTCCTTGTCCAGCATATCGCTCATGTTCAGGAGAAGCTTTTGACTCACATATTTACCGACGGGCAAGCCGGTCACTTCGATAATATCCGCGCCTTTTCCCGATAGCAGCGCCGTGTTCGTCGTTTTTATATATTTCTCGTTATCGACACGCTCTTCGCCCGGCTGCTTGAAGCTCTGGATTTGCAGGTCGATGTCGGGATACTTCTCCTTGAATTTCTTCGCAACCGCCTCGTAGTACGGGTTCGACTCTTTTAGAGATAAGGTCACGACCTTCTTTCCCTCTTTCGATTTCGGCTGCTCCTTACCCGCCGTCGTCTCTCCGCCGTTTCCAGCCTGGCATGCGGTTGCCGCGGCGAGAATCACGCAGGTGAATCCAAGCCCCAGTCGCTTTTTCATCGTAGATTCCTCTCTTCTATCGAATGATTGTATTCGTGCGCGGCTACTGCAGCCGCACCCGGTTGCCCTCCTGCAAGGGCTCGCTGCTTTCCAGAATGATCAGATCGTTCTCGTACACGCTGTCCCGCGGAACCATCGTTACTTTGTCATTCGTTTCCATGGCACGAATTTGGACCTTGCGGACAATAAAGACATTGCCCAAGGCGCCTTTCCGTTCTTCCACTTTATAGAAAAACCTGCCTTCGCGGTCCTCATGAACGGCTTTGTTCGAAATCAACAGCCCCTCCTGCTGCGAGCGCTTCGTGAGTTTAACCCGTGCCTGCTCACCTCCTTTCAGCTCGGAGCCCGCCACCTTCACGCGCACCACTTTGCGGGCGATCGCAGCGGTCGGATTGGCCGCTTGATCGGACGGGCTCGCCATGCGCGGCTCGGCATCCGCCAATTCCAGAATGGCGCCTTCCAGCATGGTCGGCTGCTGATCCGCTATGGCCTGAACTTCGACCTGCACCTTGTCCTCCAACGACACGCCCAGACTGGTCAACAGCGGCGCATCGGCGATAAACTCGAACCGGTAACCCCGGCTTTCGTTCGCGATCACAAGATCCGGCTCTCCCGCAGAAGCCAGACCCACGACGGCATTCAATTTCGTAACCATCCCGTCGAACGGGGCGGAAATTTGTTTTTGGCTGGCCAGACGGTCGTTCAATTGCTTGATTTTCCGTTCCTGGATGCCCAAATCGATTTTTTGCTTCTCCAGATCGCGGCTAACGCTCCGCTTCTTCATCTCGTCCCCTTCCTGTGCCGATACGATGAAGCGGTCCTGGGTATTTTGCAGCTCGATTTGCATCTTTTCCCATTGCGCCTTTTCATCCTGCAATTCCCGCTCGGCGGACGAGCTGTCATAGGTGACAAGCGCCTGCCCCTTCGTCACCCGGTCCCCTTCCTTCACGTGAACCGCTTTGACCTTCCAGCCGCCAGGATTCGTTAGCTTGGCCTCCGCGATCGGCTTCAGGTTTCCGCTTCCTTCAAGCGTATAGACAAAGCTCTCGTGCGTCGGCTTCTCCGTTCTGACCTTCGGCAAGGTCAGCGACTGCAGCGTATTGCCGAATAAGGTGAACAGCACAAGCAGCGCGATAAAGCCGCCGAACACCGCGCGAAGCTTTCTTTTGCGACTACGTTCTAAGGGCTCTTCGTTCGGTCCCATTTCCACGTCCTCCGCCTCCTAACCGTACAAGCTACCCCTTGATGCCGGACAGCTCGATGCCTTCGATGAAGTAAGTTTCCGCATACAAAAACAGCAGCACCATCGGCGTCATATAGAGCATGGACGCAGCGAAAGCAATCCCCCGTTCGCCTTCGTGCACTTTCGATAAATAAACCGACAGCGGCTGCATGAACGGATCGTCCAGAAAAATAAGCGGCTGCTCCACCATGTTCCAATAATCCGCGAACAGCAGAACGACGAGTGCCCCCAGACCCGGCTTGAGCATCGGGACAATGATCTCGCTGAAAATCCGCACGTGCCCGGCCCCGTCCATCTTGGCCGCTTCGATATAGGAGAACGGAATATGCAGCGCGAACTGCCTGAGCATGAATACGCCGAATGCCGCGAAAACGCCGGGCCATATGACCGCAGACGGACTGTTCAGCAGCCCCAGCTTGTCAGCCACCATATAGTTGGGCACCAGCGTCACTTGGAACGGCATAAGCATCGTCAGCACATAGACGAGAAACAGCACGTCCCGGCCCCGAAAACGCAGCTTGGCGAAGGCATAGGCTGCCAGCGCGCTGACGAAGGTCTGTCCCGCAATGATCGGCACCACCAGGAAGACGGAATTCCAGAACATCCTCAGAAAGCTTGAATCGAGGACCAGCACGCTCGCATACTGCTCCAGCGACGCCAGATCCGGCAGCAGCTTTAAATTCACAAACCGGTTCGCATTCCCTGCGGCAGCTTCGTTCATCTTCCCGATCAGCCCGTAATTGATGCCGATTTCCTGTTCGGTCATCAGCGAATTTGTGAAAGTAATCACGATGGGCAGTAGCAGCACCGCCGCGATGACGGCCATGACGGCCGCTAACGCTCCTTTTTGCCAAGCTCTTGAACTTCGCAGCCGACTCTCCTCCCGCTATTCCATAAACTGCCGGAAACGGCGCTCCAGCGCAAACAACGCGAAAACCACAAGCAGAATGCAGCCCGCCATCAATGCCGCCGCCGCAGTCAATTTCTGCAGCTCGAGCGTCATGAACATATTATTCATGTAGTGCTGCAGCGTATAGATGCTGTCGTGCGGATAATCGCCCGCGATCAAATACGTCTCCCGGAATATTTTGAACGAGCCTGTGATGGCCATGATGACGACGAAAAACATCGTCGGCGTTAAATAGACGAGCGTAATGCTGCCGAACTGTCTGAGTCGTCCGGCGCCTTCCATCCGGGCGGTTTCGTAGTAATCGTTCGGAATCTGCTGAAGCCCGGCCAGAAATAAAATCATGTTGTAGCCGACGTTTTTCCATAAATAAATGACCATGACCACATGCCGGGCCGCCTCCGTCTTCATCCAATCCACACGTTCGAGCCCGAAATATCCGAGCCACGCGTTCAGCGAACCGTTCCAGTCGAACAGCATCTGCCAGATGAGAACAACCGAGGCGACGGGGACGACAAGCGGCAGCACGTAAGCCGTTCTCAGCATATTGCGTATGTACATCTTCCGGTTCAGCAGCAGCGCCAGCCCTAAAGACAGCCCTACAATGAGCGGCACGCTGACCGCGGTAAAATAGAACGTATTGGATGCCGCTTTCCGAAAGGAGCCGCCCGCAAGCAGCTCGACGTAATTCGCCAGCCCCACGAACCGGCCCCCGACCGGGCGATCCAGGAAGGAGTCGTACACCCCCGCAGCAAACGGAATGAGGTAGAACAGCGCGAAGCCTGCGACGCTGGGTGCCAGAAACAGCAGAGCCGCCGCCGCATCGCTCCGGGTCCATCGTTTCATTCCTGGCTTCAGCATGAATCGGCAATCGTCGTCTGACCGTCACGGCCAAGCCGCATGGCAGCTTTCCTGTTGTTCATCGGATCACTCCCGCTTTCTGTGCGTGATAACAAAAAAAACCTGCTTCTTCATCCCAGTGCTGTCCTGTCCTGCATTCAACCATAGGATAGGAAAAACTGTTTAAAAAGAAGTAGGGTAATCTTAAAATTTTTCTTAATTTGTTTGCGGCAGACGCACTTCAAAGATGGTTTGGCTCGCGCTGCTTTGGGCGGTTACCGTTCCGTCATGCTGCATTACAATATTCTTCGTGATGTACAGGCCGAGACCCGTGCTTCCCTCCTGATACGTGCGCGCCTTGTCGCCGGTATAAAACATATCGAAGATGTGCGGCAGCTCATCCGGCGAAATCGGGACTCCGTAATTGATCACTTGAACCACGACTGCTCCCGCTTCGGAATAAGCGTTCATGTCCACGAACCGGCCGTCTTTTCCGTAACGGATGGCATTGGTCAGCAAATTCTCGAAGACGCGCGCCAGCAGGTCTCCGTCGCCCGATACCGACAAACCGGGAGCCACCTGCAATCGGGCCGTCAATTGCTGCTTCTCAAAGGCTGGGTACAGCTCTTCGTTCAACTGGAACAGCAGCTCGCTGAGATCGATGGTTTGTTTTTCAAAGGCAAGCATACCGTAGTTCATTCTCGTAATTTCGAACAGCTCGTCCACAAGCTTCTCCAGACGCTGCGATTTTTGAAAGGCAATATCCGCATACTGTCTGACCTGCTCCTTGGTCAGCTGCTCGTCCTTCAGAATAAAATCCAAATAACCGATCACCGAGGTCAAGGGCGTACGCAAATCATGCGCTAAATTGAGAACCAGCTGATCCTTGCTGCTTTCCGCAAAGTCCCCTCTTTCCACGGCCTGCTGCAGCTTTTCGCTCGCCAGATTGATATCTGTCGCGATATCCTCGAACTCGTCGCGGGAGGAAATATAGACGCGATGCTTAAAATCGCCGCTCGCCAGATGATGGATACCGTTGGAAATTTCATTAAAATAGGTGGCGTAGGGCTTGGTGAGGATAAAGAAAAACAAGGTCGCTAACGGGATGAAAAAAAGCAGGAAGAAGTTAATATCTCCGACAATATTGATAAACAAGCGAACGTAAGCCAGCGGATCTTCAAATTTAACGTAAGTACGGTAATAAAACTGAAGAATTTTATAAAGCAAATACGTAATGAGGCCCGAAAACAGCATGCTTAAACCGAGCAGCACGATCATTTTGGACCGGAAGGTGCGCACCATGCTAACCATTGAATGTATATCCCACCCCCCATACCGTTTTAATCAGCTTATGTTTACGCTCATCCTCCTGTAATTTTTTCCTCAGCTTCCGGATGTGCACCATCACCGTATTGCCGCCTTCATAGTAATCTTCGCCCCACACCTGTTGAAAAATATTTTCCGCGCTGAACACTTTCTTCGGATAGCTGGCCAGCAGATACAGGATATCGAACTCTTTAGGCGTCAGCTCGACGGGTTCGCCATATAAGGTAACCGTGCGCTGATCGGGATAAATGGCCAAGCCTCCCGTTTCCAGCACGGGCTTGTTCTCCGGCGACGATTGGCTGAGCAGTCTGGAGCGCCGCAGCTGAGCGTTTACGCGGGCAATCAGCTCCATCGGGTTGAACGGCTTGGTCATATAATCGTCCGCTCCCCTCACCAAGCCTGCGATTTTGTCCAGGTCGGACGTTTTGGCGCTCAAGAAAATGATCGGCATATGATTCGTTTCCCGGATTTGCCGGGTCACTTCGTAGCCGTCCACTTTGGGCATCATAATATCTAAAATCGCCAGATCGATCGGATGCGTCTGAACAGCCTGAATCGCTTCCTGCCCATCCGATGCTTTAATCACATGGTAGCCCTCTTTGGCTAAGTGCAATCCGATCAAATCGGCAATGGCCGTCTCGTCGTCCGCGACCAAAATCGTGATCCGCTTCATGGTATCCATCCTCCGCGTAGAGTTAACCTTTCCATTGTACCAGAACTTCCGGTCAAGGAAGCAAAGTCACAATGACGCCGTCCATATTGTTTCCCGATATTTCATAGCGGCGTCCGGCCGGCACCGGAACCGTCGTATTCCCGGAGACGGGATAATACGAGACCTCGTAGGCCTGCCCCTCAACCGTCGTCGAAACCGTCTTCCGCTCCTTCAGGAAATCCAAATATTGCTCCAATGTAAAGTTTTTCTCCTGCATGATCGCACTATGCGGCAAGCCGACATAACGAAAATGCCACGGCTCGTATTGAATGCCCGTAATCTCCGTCTTGTCCTTCGGATAGCGCAAAATAAATCCGTAAGCCCAGGCGTTTTTTTGCAGCCATTTTCCTTCCGGAGCGCGGTTCATCTCCGTTTGAGTCGATCCGATATCAAGGGATAAGCCTAAGTTATGCTCGCTATGGCCCGCAGGGAGTGCATAATCGGCGCCCATGCTTTTATACAGCCGGCCTTGCTCTTTGTTATCCCGGTAACCGCTGCTGATCATAAAATGACGCACCCCTTCTTTGGCAGCGGCATCGACCATCGTTTGAAATTTTTGCGCCACGCCTTGCGACAACCGGATTGTTTTATCCAGCAGCCCGTATCCCTTGACCAGCTCCTTATGCTGAAACAGGTTGACCACATCGGCCGTAACGCCCTCTTCATGCACCGGATACTTCTTGTTGACCAGCAGCAGATTCCCTTGGTAAATCTGGTTTTTGGTTACTTTTATGGTTTTAGCCTTTGTTTGAGTCTTCGTTGAAGCCTGCTTCTGAGGAGCCGCCTCCTGAGCTTGGCCGCCCGACTTGCTATAATCCTCGTTTGCGGCTTGCGGTTCCTGTTGAATGGCTTCACACCCCAGCGGCAAAAGAATGGCAAGCAAAAAAAACCACTTCTTCATCTCCGTTTCCTCCTAACCATTTCATCCTGTTAGGATAAGGAATAACGTTTAACAAGAAGTAAGGTAAAGATAAAGATTTTCTTAATATTTTTTATTATAGAACAATAAACAGATTTTCGGGTTCGGGCGTTATCGTTTGCACCAGTTGACCGCCCTGCCCCGGTTGAGACGCTACCGCAGGCTGTCCGGCAACGGGGGTTCCTCCGCCATTGCCGCCGTTTCCGCCGCAAGCGCCGCCGCCAACAGCAATGATGCCGGTAACCCCAGGCGCGTTAACTCCACCGGTGCCGCTATTAACTTGCAGTGTGCCCGTAAGATTGGGCGAGCTTGAGGAAATCAGGCGGATAATCCCGCCGCTGCCTCCTCCGCCGCCACCTTCGCCATCTCCGCCGTTTCCATTCCAGCCGTCTGCTCCGTTGCCGCCGTTTGCAGTGACCGTCCCCGCGATGGTCAGCCCGCCTTTGGCAACGATGACAATGACCCCTCCTGCGCCTCCACCGCTTCCGACAATGCCTCTTCCGGCAAGCTGAGGGTTCGTGCCGCTGCTGCCGTTTGCTGCCACAACAGCCCCGCCGGCGATTAGAACCTGTCCCTTGGCAAGAAGGACCAGACCGCCGCCGCCCTCGCCACCGCCGCCCAGCAGCACCCGGCTTCCCGCGCCTCCGGCCGCAGCCTTCGGAACTACCTGTGAAGCCTGGAGTGTAGTAAGTCCGATCCCACCGTTATACGGCCCTGCCTCTGCAACCGATACGCCCGGATTCGGGGAGCCGTTACCCGAGTCTGCGGAGCCCGGCAGGACATTTACTGTACCTGTAATGGTAATATCGCCCGTAGATTGCAGCACAATACCGCTTGGAACGATCAGAGAGCCTGCAATCTCGATTCTGGAGAACTGCAGGTTCAGTCCGGCAGGCAATCCGGCAAGACCTCCGGGGGTGCTTAAATCCAGCACCTGTCCGCTGACGACGATGAGCTCACCCGCCGAGCCGTCCCCATAAACGCCAAGCGCGCCACCGGCTCCCTGCGGGCCAACAGGCCCCACAGGTCCTTGTAGTCCCTGTACTCCTTGCGCCCCCTGTGCTCCTTGTGCTCCTTGCGGCCCCTGTGGCCCTTGCGGTCCCTGCGGTCCTTGTAGACCTTGAAGCCCTTGCTCGCCTGCGGGCCCTCTGGCTCCTATCGGTCCTCGCAGAACCCGACGTTCCAAGAAGCATCGCTTCCTGATCATTTTTAATTTGAATCTTTTGCATTTCAAGCCCTTTTTCTTCGCTTTGTCCGGGCATTTCCCTCGATGCACGACTTTTCTTCGGCCCACGGCTTTACTTTTGCATCCCGACACGACCATCCCTCCTCCCGCTATTTGACCAGTGTATGCGCCAAAAGCAGACAAGAAGTGGTCTACTGACTAGAAAGGAGCCTATTTGTACCGATGCCGGATTCAAGGACGGGGCGGGAAGATGCCGACTAAGGCTATGCAATAATTAAGCACAAGAAAAGGCTGCATATTATTGTGCGCCTGATTGCCGCCGACAGCGCTGATGGCGGCCGGGCTCATCGGCGAATTTGCCGACTGGTTATACGTCAGGCTATCGGCGAGCGCCCATGTGCCATTGTCAGGAAGGACGCTGTTCGCAGCATCGGAGCTCCCTATCGCTTGATGCGTATGGCTCGGCAGCTCGGGAATCGTCAGGGTATGTGTTATCTCGCCTCCCGTCTGGCCCATCGCGAAGCTGGCCGACCGATGGATCGCTACTCTGCCTCTCAAGTCCGGAAGTGCAAAGTTGGTGGTCCCGTTCCCCCCATACGTGGTTCCTAACAGGGAAAACAAGGGTTGGTTTTGATTGATAGACAGCAATTGACCGTCGCAAAACGCCCATCCTACCGGTGCAAAGTTAAAAGCGAATAACCGGATTTCGCCCAGAAATGGATCTGCCACTTGAATTCCTCCTAGTATTCGTCAATTCCCGCCCCACTCCATGGCTGCGTAAAGTTCGTCTCCCTCCGACAAACGAAAGCCCAGACGCTCGTATAAAGCTACGGCTGGATTGGAACGCATCACATGGAGCCGTACGGATTTCCCGTGAGCCGCAGCCTTTTCCTGCAGCCGCTTCAAGACAGCCGTCCCGATCCCGCCATTCCTGTATTCCGGCAGAAGGGACAAATCAATCAAACGAATGTCTTGAGGCGACTCCTGCAGGATGACCCCTCCTACCCTCACCCCGTTGTGCAAAAGAACCGCATGTTGAGCCTGAGGGTATTGGAGCCCATAGGATCGCTGCCGGAGGTCGAACTGCATGCGCAGAAACGCGTCGAGCTCCCTATCTTCCCAGCCCCAGGCAGATACTTCTTCGATTCTCGTCCTGCGGTACAATTCATACAGAAACGCCTGATCGTCCTTCTTCACATCGACGATGGTTACCATAGGCAGCTGTTGTCCTTCCCTTTGCCAAATCCCAAAACAATCGCGGTTTTACAGTTTATGCGTGGCGCCCCAAGTAAGGTACAACGAACACATAACCATGAGCCTGACGATTTGCGGCCCTTGCCGGGCCGACATTTGGCAAAAATATCCAAACGCCATGATTTGATTAAACGTCTGTATGCCGCTGATTCTCAAAAAAAACAGCTGATGCGCGCCTGGCAACAAAAAGGCACATCAGCTGTTTTTACGATCTAATGAGTACGTTTGCCGAAGAGAGGACTAGCCGCACAATACTCAACAATAATGGAACCGCTTTGTTTAATATTCACCAAGTCATTCGTATATAACTCGACGGTTGTATAAGGGTAGCCTTCCGGATGAATATAGTCCCCAAAAGAGCGGCCGTTTCTTTGGAATATCTGGGCAACTTTTTGAGAGTTAACAGGGACTTGTTGTGTTTGCATCACACCCTTGTCAAAATACATTAATGTGTTGTCTCTCAAAGTGAACGAAACGCGATTTCTCCATAGACTCGCAATTGGTTCTGGCAAAAACTCAGAGCCAAGCTTCTGGATCGTTAATGTTTCTGGCTTGGTGCTTTTATCGTATGTAATGGATATTCCTTTATCCTTAAATCCTTTTTCTTCGTCCTCCGGAACCCCTACCCACGGATTGGAATTATTGGGCTCATATTTAGCCTTAAGTCTTAAATATAGGCGTATCAGCTTATGAAAAGTTTCATTATCCACCCGCATTGTCGGGCTTTCCCCATCATCCGCGTACTCATGAGGCATAATCGTTAACACATCGCTGCCCCCACTAAAAAACGATGGCCTTTGGGATTGGATAATATCTTTTAACTGATACATGTAACCCCGAACCAGGAACAAGTTCTTCCCATCAAAATCAATTTCCAACTCTGTCTTGTCCTTAATTCCTAAAGTGACGAGTATATGTTTCGGCACGGTAATTTGCCCCTTGTGCGATACACGATATACACCTTCCCGATGCTTGCTTATTAACGAGAATCGTTTTTCGGGAGTTAATCTTATAAAAACTTTTTCTTTCTCGAAATTAGCTTCCTGGTACTCCAATTCTGAAAAACCTGGCTCGATTCCGAGCTTGTCCCTTAACTGCGCCGGGATCGTGAACTGCAGCTGCTGTATGTCAAGCATTTAACGAACCCTCCTAAAATGTGGATCATAATCCGATTATATATTAAAGTAAATAAAATGTAAATGTACATAAAACGTAAATGTGCATTCAGAACCAAGCAGCACCAAGTGTATCGCATCTTGGGTGAGAGCAGCTGGACCTGCCACGGCCAACCATCCGCCGCCCTGATCGGCAACAGGATTGGCTTTCCAACGTCGGTACATTTTCCAGAAGAGACCAAGCCTCTTGATATGATATTAGGGAGATTGAAGGATACACTACAGGAGTTGGATACGAGAGTTAAAGCGTATGCCGATGAGTATAAGGAATCCATGAAATATCTCTCGGAGAATAAAACCGGGATGGACGCTATGGAGATCTTTTCAAATCAAACATCGATCTCGCGTATAAATACAAAGATCGTTTATCCTCCCAAAATATCGTCATCATCTCCCCGAATAAAGTGTTTGCCGACTATATCTCTAACGTGTTGCCGGAACTGGGGGAAGAGCCAATTGCCGAGATTGGCTTCGAAGATATTGCTTCAGAGCAGTTGAAAATGTTCTGGAATTTGAGCGGTTTGCTGAACAGATTGAAGAACTCTTGGAAGGAAAGGATGAAACATGGGCCGAGAGAATCAGGTTCAAATCTTCGTTGGAGTTTTTACGGCTACTCGATAAGTACCTCGAATATGTTAACGAAAATTACTTTGAGCCCATTGATTGCACTTTTGGCAACGTCACCGTTTCGAAAGACTTTATATTGCAGAGATATCATGCCTATAAGAAACAACCGATTGCTGAGAGGTTTACAGAAATTGCGGATGATATGGTTGAACAGATAAAAAAAGAAAGATGGTTAGAACGTAAGATTCCTTCCAAAAAGGAGGTTATAAAGAAGCTCCTTCCCATGTTCAAGTTGCATAGCACCTTGGCTTTATATACGGATTTCTTCACGTTCATCAACCGTCCCGATATGTTTGTTTTCAAAAGCAAAAACAAATTAGAGAACGCAGATGTATTCCCCTATATTTATCTCAAACTATTTTTTGAGGGCATGAAAGGGCTGGAAGGAATTCAGCATGTTGTCATTGACGAAATGCAGGACTATACTCCTGTACAATATGCTGTTATCAAAAAACTTTACAAATGCAAAAAAACAATTTTAGGTGATTTCGGTCAAGCCGTTAATCCGTATAATTCTAACTCGGTAAAATCATTTAGGGATCTCTTTGAAAAGGTCGAGTTGGTCGAATTGACTAAAAGCTATCGCTCAACCTATGAAATCATTACATTTGCGCAAAAAATCCAAAATTCAAACATAGAACCAATAGAGCGGCACGGGGACGAACCGCAGATTATTGCATGTGATGATCTGTATTCCGAAATATCGTCCATACGTAAACTTCTTGATGATTTCAAGAATAGTCCTTTTACATCGCTCGGGATTGTCTGCAAGACAAATCGCCAGGCACAAGAGTTATATGATGACTTAAGCAAGACGCATGAAGTTCATTTACTCGATTTTAACAGCGTGAAATTCATAAACGGAATCACCATTACGACCATTCACATGGCAAAAGGCTTGGAGTTCGACCAAGTGATTATTCCTTCCGTGAGCTCTG
The DNA here is from genome assembly GCF_004000785.1 of Paenibacillus ehimensis NBRC 15659. GTDB lineage: Bacteria > Bacillota > Bacilli > Paenibacillales > NBRC-103111 > Paenibacillus_G > Paenibacillus_G ehimensis. Next base: position 138,083 of record NZ_BILX01000002.1, read on the forward strand.
AACTGTATCAGTCGGAATATGACAGAAGTTTACTGTATATTGCATGTACAAGGGCTATGCATAAGCTTACTTTAACCTATTATGGAGAGATTACGGGCATGTTGTCCCAATAAAACATAGCTTATCCATTGGCTCGTGCGCCCCGCCGCCCGGCTTGTTTTATGTGATGGTACCAGTGTCGGCTGACCAAAGGTAGAGATGTAGAAAAATTGAAAAAGCCCTTGCTCTGAAAAGGGCTTTTTCATACCAATAGTCAGTATTATATGCGATTACGGTTTGACCCCTTTAATAACGGCAGAGACAATATAATCCTCTACCTTCGACCCGGGAACCCAATCTTTGATAAACGCCCTGGATTCCTCTTTCGGCTCGATGACTACATCCTTAAATCCGCTTTGCGTCAACATCGTTTTCAACTCGTCAACGGACGAAGCCCCCGAAACGCACCCCGAATATAAAACATCCAAGTCGTTTTTGATTTCCACTGGAAGCTCTGCTGTCGTTACAACATCTGAAATGGCCAGACGCCCACCGGAACGCAGAACGCGGAACGCTTCATGAAACACTTGCTGTTTATCCGGCGAAAGATTGATGACACAGTTGGACATGATGACATCCACCGTTTGATCCGGGACGGGTAAATGCTCGATTTCCCCCAGCCGAAAGCCGGTATTCGTGAACCCTCCTTTGACGGCGTTATTACGGGCGCGACTTACCATTTCCGGTGTCATATCTACCCCGATGACTTGGCCGGTGTCTCCCACTTGCCGGGACGCCAGGAAACAATCGAAACCGCCGCCGCTGCCGAGATCTAATACCACTTCTCCCGGCTTAAGCTCGGCGATGGTTTGCGGATTGCCGCAGCCAAGACCAAGATTTGCCCCGTCGGGAACAGCGGTTAACTCTTCGGACGAGTAGCCTAATTTGGAAGAAACGTCATCCGCCGATCCACAACAGCTCGAAGCTGGCGAACAGCGCGCACCCGACTCCACTTCTTGCAATGCGATTTCCTTATAACGACTGCGTACATTTTGGCGAATTTGATCGTTGCTTACTTGATTCATGAATTATCACTCCCTAAATTTAGTTATAGAATCAGCAGCAGCCAGGTGAACAAGCCCGTTCTTCTTCAAGCAATATCCGGAAGTAAGACCGGCCTGCCCTCCCCGATCACAACTGCATCTAAAAACCGCCATCCTAATTCCCCACGCAAATTAATTGCAATTTGCAAGTAATTAAGAAAAAAGATTACCCTCAAGGGGTAGGGCAGCACTGGCCCGATTTCGCCATCGCTTCGTTTAAAAGCTTGATCGAGCGAATGACGGTATCTTGTTCAAAGTCATTCATATGCGAGAAGATTTCGTTTAAATAGGCGTTCATTTGCTGGTCAATCGACGCCGCAACATATTTACCTTCCGTCGTCAGGGAAAGCAGACTCACCCTCCGGTCGTCCGGATCAGGCGTTTTTTTGACTAAATTCATCTTGATCAGGGATTGAACTTGTCTGCTAAACGTCGTTATATCTGTACCTAATGCCTCGGCTACTTGCTGTATGGAAGGTTTATGCTGGCGATCGATCTCGTAAAGAATGTGGCTTTGAATTAAAGAGATGTCGCAGCCACCGGCCGAGCAGCAATTTTTGTTAAGAAGACCAAAACGACGAGTCATGATTTGAAATAGCTCGCGTACATTTTCCACGGTGCTTCACCTCATGAAACAGTTATACATCATTTATTTGTAATTTGCAAGCATTTTACCCCAAAGCAAGTAATGTCCTGCCGCTACCGTACCGGTTCTTCCTTTTCCTCCGCCACAATGAAAAGCAATTTTCTTGCCCTCGTGATATACCTCCATGAATATCTTATCTTCGATCAAGGCATGATCGTCTAGTCCCTCAACGTTATTCATGGATGTGCAATTAAGCCAAATAACAGCAGCTGGTTGAGTTCGGCCATTTTATCTTGATACTTCCCGCTTCTTGCCCAGGATACTTGCAACGTACCAATCGCATTTAACAATTCCAATATGGTTTCAAGCGAAACCGAAGGACCGATAGCTCCCTCCCTTTTCCCAAGTTCTATAAACTCTCGTATAATCTCCTCTCTGATCTGATTTGTTTTTTCACTATACAGGCTTTGCAGCACGCGATCCTCTACTGCACCCGGAGAACCAAGCAGCTGGTAATCTTGTTCGGCACACATTTCAAAAACCTTAAGAAGCTTGTCTTTAAAATCCATGTTTTGGGTCATGAGTTCCTTGGCCATACAAACGGTTTTCAGCGCCAGAAAATTCGCACATTCTTTGACGACGCCCTCTTTGCTGCCGAAATAGTTATAAAGTGAAACAGACGATACGCCCGATTTGGCGGCGATATCTTTTATACTCACATGAATAAAGCCTTTTTCTTTAAACAGCTCCAGAGCTGCGTTAACGATGGCATCCTTCTTTTTCTGTGTTCTTAATTCAAATTTGTTCATTACCTTTTTTCACATCCCAAATCCTATAACTGCATCCACTATATCATGATTCGAATAATTTTTAAATATAGCGGTACGTTATTTAAAAACTTGTTGACAATCATATGGGGCGGGGATAAAATCGTGCTGAGCTAATTTTTAAATATTCACTGCTTAAATTTAAAAATTATTCGCAAGCTGCCATTGTATTAACATCGAAAACATGTTACGGGAGGACTATCGTATGAGAATATTAGTTTACGGTGCCGGCGTCTTGGGGAGTTACTTAGCCCATGTCCTGGTGCGCGGCGGCAACCATGTTACGGTGTTGGCCAGAGGGCAACGGTTCCATGAACTGCAAAATGACGGGAACGTTATTCGTCATTATTTGCAGCTCCGTACTACGGTTGATAAAGTTCATGTGATCGGAGAGCTGCAGCCGGAAGATGTTTATGACCTTATTTTTGTAGTCATGAAATATCCGGATTTTCAGGCGGTTCTACCTGCACTTGCAGCAAATCACAGTAAGCATGTCATTATCGTGGGCAATAATGCCAGTCCCCATGAGATGCGCGAGTATCTATTGGCCGAAAGTCCTGTTAAGAAACAGATTGCCTTCGCTTTTCAAGTGAGTGCCGGATGGAGGGAAACCGGCCGGATGATTTGTGTTCGCGGACCGAAGGGACAAATGGCCATTGGCGGATTAGGCGAGGATCTTTCCTGGCGCTCGGTGATCGACCAAGCTTTTAGCAACACCAGCTATAAACTAACCTATATCAAGGATATGTATGAATGGTTGATAAGTCACATCGTTATGATCTTGCCTTTGAATTCAATCGCTTCTTCTTATCATGGCGACTTGCTCCAAGCCGCAGGAGATAAAAAGCTGCTTCATCATGTCATTGATGCAGTCGATGAGGGCCACCAAGTTTTAGAAAAACTCGGATATACGGTTACACCTGCAAGTCAAAAACAATTCGCCCGGAAAAATAGGAAGATGTTTTACTTAGGGCTGAGAATATTGCTCGCAACCCCTGTTGGCAGAATCCTTTTGAGTGAAAAGGCCGTTTCCGCTAACGAAATGTTTGCACTAAATCAAGCCTTTCATCATTTGAAACAAAGCGCGAATATCCCGACCCCAAATTGGGATATCCTTGAAAATTATTCTCTCACTTCAGAATAATAACAGATAACGCATACTTACATGAGGACGGCGAACAGTCGAAGGGGCACTTCTCGGCCCCCTATTCCTGCGGAACGAATACGGCTCCTCCTCTTCTTCGAAGCGGTTATTTACGGCTGCATACCGTGCACTGCCTTCTGACATTATATTTGGCGATGCCCAACATAATCAGCACGGCCGCCACTTCGAGCGCGAGGAGCACAACCATCGTCGTGAGAATATAAAATAAGGTCAACTTCCATTGCAATCGACGGAAGCGCTGGACAAAACGGGGTAGGAATCTCAATTCATTTCTTTTCCTTCCTGGTAAAAAAGTAATCTTTCCCCTTCCTCCATCTTATCATCCATCCGGTGGATCTGTCTGTCTGATCTGTCCAAACGCGGATACCTGCGGCCTTTGTCCTGTCCCCGTTACAGGATCTCGACATAACCTTCCGTTCCGTTGACCCGGATGCGTTGCCCGTCCCGGATCAGCTTCGTGGCGTTCTCCACGCCTACGACGGCCGGAAGACCGTATTCCCGCGTAATGACCGCGCCATGCGTCATCACCCCGCCGATTTCCGTCACCAAGCCCTTGACGGATACGAAGAGCGGAGACCAGCTTGGATCGGTGAAGACCGTGACCAGAATATCGCCTTCCTCCAGGCGGACACCCTCCATCTTCAACACGACCCGCGCCCGGCCCTCAACCGTGCCCGATGAAACGGGGATGCCCGCCAATGCCCCCCGGGGTATGCTTCCGGCCTGGTACTCGCCAAAGATCACCTCTCCCTCGGACGTCATTAGCCGCGGCGGCGTCAGCTTCTCGTACACCTCGTATTCCTCTTTCCGCTTGGTGATGATGCCGTAATCGAGCCGGTTGCTTTTCGCCGCCTCCCTCAGCTCCTCGAAGTACAGATAGTAGATATCCTCCTTCTCCCGGATAACCCCCCGCTGCACGAGCTTCCCGGCCTCCTTTAGCAGCGCTTGCTTGTAAAGGTTATAGCGTTGGAGAAAAGCGTGCTTGGAATATTCCCGGTAGCCGGCAAAATTGCGCAGGAGGCGGATCAATTTCTCGTCTTCTTGGCCTTTCGCCGGCCTCCGGGCAATCGTTCCAGGCGTCGCAAGAGCTCCTGTTCCTTCCGCTCCGCTTCGAGCCGCCCCTGCTCGAACTTGGCGCTATGGGCATTGGGCTCAAAATTGTTGATATTGCCGAGGATCATCGGAACGAGCGACGTCGGCTTTTCGCTCCAGCGCGGTCTGGTGATGTCAATATCTCCGGAACAATGCATGCCGTATTTGTCCAGATACGCGCGTATCGACCGGCTGACGGCTTCGCCGCCTTCCACTCCGGCCAGATCTTGGAAGAAGGTCTCGTCCTTGGCATGCCGCAAATACGCAATCACCGCCGGGTAAGGTCTGACCGCATCCGCGACATCCAGCAGCTCAAGCCCCATTTCGGAGGTGACGTTGTTGGCTACCGATTGGGAGAGCGTGTCGACCACACTCTTTTCGCCAAGCCACTGCTTTATTTTCTTATTAAGCGAGCTTGCCGCCAAGATCCCGACCAAGGCCGCTGCCACGCTTCGCGGCTCCGACATGATGGCGACCAATTCCTTATGGTCCTGCAATATAAAGTCGAACAGCTCGTCTCCAGCTTTGTCGGCGATTCCTCGTTGCAGCTCCCGGACGGACTTCTCGTTGTTGGCCATAAGCTCCCGGACGATCGCCGGGTCGTTTTTGAGGTAAATTTTCAGCGCCTCGATCGCCCAAGACAACGCCCCCGTCCCCATGCTCATCGTCGTTTTTCCCCGGGGCAGCGTTCGAATAAATTCTTTGCGCTTCATCAAATGATAGAACGCATTCTGCATCAGAACGTCGACCGAACCGATGTTTTTGAGAAACATATTCCTTACCAGCGGCGATGACAGCTCATGGGATACATCCTTATAAAACCTTCCGCCAACTACAGGCATTTCCGCGCTGCCCAGCATGGTTTGCAGGAGTTGAAAAAAAGAGATGCCCAGCGGCTTGAACGCATCCGTCATCATCTGCCGATGGCCGTACGACATGTACACGCGGTTTTTTCCGTCCTTGTTCGCCGGCACGGGGTATAAAGTCGTGATGGGACGGCTCTGAACGACAAAAAATGTCCCGTCTTCCAAGCACCATTCAATGTCCTGCGGGCAGCCGAAATAGGCCTCGATCGCCCTGCCCATGTGCTCAAGCTCGATAATCTGCCCGTCCGTCAGCGTCTGTCTGGTCTGCTGCTCGGGCGCAAGCTCGCGCTCCTCCGTACCGCCTTGCTCCAGCGCATAGATAGCCAGCTTTTTGGCAGATATCTTCTTATCGACGATTGCGCCGTCCCGCACCTTATAGATATCGGCATTGACCAGACCGGAGACCAGCGCCTCGCCAAGTCCGAAGCCCGCATCGATGGACAGCACCTTCCGGTTCGACGTGACGGGATCGGCCGTGAACATGATTCCCGCAGCCTGCGGAAAAACCATCCGCTGAACGACGACGGACAAGTAAACCTTGCTGTGGTCGAAGCCGTTCTGGATGCGGTAAATGACGGCACGATCGGTAAACAGCGATGCCCAGCACTTGCGGATATGCTGCAGAATGGCAGCCCTGCCCTTGATGTTCAAGTACGTATCCTGTTGGCCTGCAAAGGAGGCCAGCGGCAGATCCTCCGCCGTCGCGCTGGAACGTACGGCATACGCGTTCTTTTCGCCCAGCTTCGAGAGATAGCCGGTAATTTCGTCTTCGATGTCCTTGGCCATCGCGATCCCTTCGATGACCGCACGGATCCTTCCGCTGATTTCGCCGATATGGTCCCTGTCATCCACCTTAAGAAGCGATAATCGTTCAAGCAAGAAGCGAAGCTCTTCGTTATGCTCAACGATGCTTTTATACGCTTCGGTGGTCACGCAAAAACCGTCCGGTACCCGTATCCCCTCGATTCCGGACAATTCCCCCAGGTTCGCACCTTTGCCGCCGACCACCATCAGCTTCGTTTTATCGATCTCCCGAAAACCAAGCACATAGGACTTCATCTCTACCGGCCCTCCTCCTGAATGGTTGTGCAAGCCAACCGGATACTTGTTTATTGATTGGAAATTCCTTCCTTGATGATTTTGATGCAGTTGCCAAGCTTCTTCAAAAACGTCTCTTCATCCAGCCCGGCCCAGAAATATTCCTTGATCAGAAGGGTGTAGATCATATCCGCAACCAGCTCGGAATCGATATCCGGCTTGATGCGGCCTCGCTCCTTGTCGCGCTCGATCATGGCGATCAAGCCTTGGGCCGAATCCGTACGGAGCTTGGTTATGAACTCGCTGTTATCGATCTCCATCAGCATGCTGATCCGGCTGTATTCCGGCTTAACCCGGGCCCACTCGTAGGAGGCTTTGACCGATTGGATGCAGGCTTCGAAAACGTCGGCCTCCGGGTCCAAGCTCTCCGTGCTGCGGATAACCTCCCGCTTCTCCCTTAAAATTTCCTCGAACATATAAAGAAAAAGGTCTTCCTTGCCGTGGAAATACTGATAAAAGCTGCCCCGGGGGATTCCCGCCGTCTTGACGATCTGGTTGATGGATGCCTCGCTGAAGCGCCGGCTTGAAAACTCCTGGACGGCAGCATCGAAAATCTTCCGTTTTTTATCTTCGCTCAGGTTATGAAAAGTATCTTTTGGCACGTAACCACCTCCGGTTAAATCATATCATGGCATAAATTTTACGAAATGACAAGGGTGTCATATGACAATATTGTCATTTTATTTTTGACAAAAAAAGAAGCCCTCCACATCGAGGACTTCCTTGTACAAATTCGCCGGCATTCTTAAACCGCACTAGATCTTTTTAACAAACTCGGATTTTAATTTCATCGCTCCAAAACCGTCAATTTTGCAATCAATATCGTGATCTCCGTCAACCAAACGTATATTTTTTACTTTCGTGCCCATTTTTAGGACCGATGAGCTGCCTTTTACTTTCAGGTCCTTGATGACCGTTACCGTATCGCCGTCGTTTAAGACATTCCCATTTGCGTCTTTGACAATCTTTTGCTCTTCGCGATTTTCCGCGTCTGCTTCTAACGTCCATTCATGGGCACATTCCGGGCAAAGCAGCAGATTTCCGTCCTCGTAAGTGTACTCCGAATTACATCTCGGGCAGTGTGGCAAATTAGACATCATTCAATTTCTCCATTCGTTCGTATTAAGCTTATACTGTCATAGTCTTCGCCGGTTTGCAAACCTTTGCGCTAAGCTCGCCAAGGAAATAATGCGTTTCCATGTAACCGTTCTTTGCTCTGCGGATGCCAATACGTGTAGCCAATATCACTTTTTCATAAAAAAAACTTATTGACAACGTTTACATGGAGTACTAATATAATGTCTATAACAAGTAAAAACTATGATGGAGACACTGAGACTCATACTTTGTGGCACTTTCGCTAAAGAAAGTGTTATTAAAGTATGGGTTTTTTTCATGGTTTCTGTTGTTATTAATGACATCAAGGAGGACAACGATGCTTAATTTCTTCAAACCTGCTCCGCCGATCGACAGATTGCCCGGCGACAAAATCGATTCTGAGTATAAGAAGCTCAGACTCCAAGTGTTTCTCGGCATCTTCATTGGCTACGCAGCGTACTATTTAATTCGCAAAAACTTCTCGCTGGCGATGCCGTACTTAACCGCAGAAGGCTTCTCCAAAGCAGAGCTCGGCTTTGCGTTATCGGCCATTTCGATTTCTTACGGGATCAGTAAATTTGTGATGGCTACCATTTCCGACCGAAGCAATGCCCGAATGTTCTTGCCCGCCGGCTTAGTCCTTTCCGCAATCGTTAGCTTGCTGATGGGGGCGTTTCCTTTCTTCACCTCGTCCGTTACCATCATGTTTGTTATGCTTTTCTTAAACGGATGGTTCCAAGGGATGGGATGGCCGCCGTCCGGCCGCGTCCTTGTTCACTGGTTCAGCTTGAATGAACGGGGGAACAAAACCGCCATTTGGAACGTTGCCCATAACGTCGGCGGAGGCGTCATGGCGCCGCTTGCGGTGGCAGGGGTTGCTATTTTCGCAGGAATGTCCGGCTTCTCCAAATCGGGGTATGAAGGCGTCTTTATTTTACCGGCATTGGTTGCTATTGTGTTCGCCGTTGTGTCTTATTTCTTAATCCGCGATACTCCGCAATCGGTCGGATTGCCGTCGATCGAAGAATATCGCAACGATTATCCGAGCAATACGAAAAAAACGTTCGAAACCGAATTAACGACAAAAGAAATTCTTTTCAAGTATGTGTTGAACAATAAGTGGGTTTGGGCGATTGCCTTTGCGAACATCTTCGTTTATTTCGTCCGGTACGGCGTATTGGACTGGGCGCCGACGTATCTGAGCGAAGAAAAAGGCTTCAACATGAACAAGTCCAGCTGGGCTTACTTCCTCTACGAATGGGCGGGAATTCCGGGGACGCTGCTGTGCGGCTGGATTTCGGATAAAGTGTTTAAAGGCCGCCGCGGCCCGGCAGGCGTCGTATTTATGCTCGGCGTATTGATCGCCGTTCTGGTTTATTGGTTTAACCCGGCCGGCAATCCGACGGTCGACATGCTTTGCTTGATCGCGATCGGGTTCCTCATTTACGGTCCGGTCATGTTGGTTGGTCTGCAGGCGCTGGACTTTGTTCCGAAAAAAGCCGCCGGTACGGCAGCAGGACTCACCGGTTTGTTCGGTTACCTGGGCGGTACGGTAACGGCGAATGCTTTGATGGGTGTCATCGTTCATGCCTCCGGCTGGAATGCAGGGTTTATTCTGTTAATCGCTTCTTGCGCGATTGCAGCGCTGATCTTTGCCTTCACTTGGAACGTTCGCGGTCAAGAGGTCGTCAAAAATCAGCATTAATCGATAGAAGAAGGAGTAAAAATCGGTGCGATTTTTATTCCTTCTTTTTTTGTTTTCACCCGCTCATTCCGCAACCCAAGCGGCGTCTATGGTACATTTTGCAGGACCTGGTACGGAAAAAGAGCGTACTTTGCAAAAAGGCAATTGTCCCCAATAATGAGGAGGTGAATGGAGAGGTTTCATAAAACCGAGAAAGGATGACTCTCATGAAAATCATGGTTATTGTCGCCCACCCGAATCTGAATCAATCCCGTGCCAATCGTGCATTAACGTTTGAACTGGCAAAGCATGCCGACATCGAGATCCGCGACCTGTATCAGGAGTACCCGAATTGGGAGATCGACGTGGAGCGGGAGCAGCGATTGCTGCTTCAATATGACCGGGTTGTGTTCCAGTTCCCCTTTTATTGGTACAGCTGCCCGCCGCTGTTAAAAAAGTGGTTCGACGATGTATTGACGTTCGGTTGGGCTTTTGGGCCCGGAGGCGACCATTTGAAAGGCAAAGAGTTTATGATCGCAACGACCACAGGCGGTACGGAAAAAGAATACCGCGCGGGAGGCTGCAACTGGTTCACCCTGAGCGAATTATTAAGGCCGATCCAAGCCACCCTCACCCGATGCAACGGTACTTATCTCCCCGCTTTCGTCACCTATAACGCGGACCAAGGGACAGACGCTTACCTCGCGGATGAGGCTGGCAAGTATGCGGAGCATATCCGGGCTTCCGCGCAGGCGCTCGTTCATTAGCGCCTATTCAGCTCCGGCCAGGGTTGCCCCGGTTTCGAGGAATGTCTTCATGCCCGAGAGTACGATCGGCAGCCCATTTTCCAGAATAGCGGCGGTATTTACAGCCTGCTCGAATTCATCGTGCACGACCGTGACGAGAGTCACCCCTTGCAGCTCGGCATGCGGATCGATTTCCCATGTCATGCGCGACGGAGACTCATGAGCCGCATGGGGAAACGAAAGAAACTTCCAGCTCATCGTCAGCCTATGCGGAGGGTCCAGCGCGAGAATCGTGCCTTCGACTTGCTTCTTCCTTTCCGGGTTCCACAATTCGAAAGGGGAACCGACCTCCCAGTCCGATCGGATGGAGCAATTGAACCAAAACTTCGAGGTCTTGGCCGGATCGGTGAGGGCTTGCCAGACTTGCTCGGGTGTAGCTTTAATGGCAATCCGGTTGATATGCCGGGGTTTATTGTCCATATTCGTTTCACGCTCCAGTTCGCTTTTAAGGGATGTTAGTTCGATAGCCCAAGGTTCGGCGTATTTGCTGACCCATCGGTCGTAGATTTGGCGGATCGGCACCGCGTTCAGATAATGCAGCTTTTCCCTGCCGACTTTGCGGGTGGTAATGAGGCCGGCTTCCTCCAAAATATTCAGATGCTTCATGACGCCGAATCTCGACATTTGCAAAGGGGTGCAAAGCTCGTTCAGCGTCCGCCCGTCGGAGGCGTGAAGCAGGTCCAAGAGCGTGCGCCGGCTGGGATCGGCCAAGGCCTTGAAGATTTCATTTTCCAAGAAGAACACCTCCTTCTGACAGCATGCTTCAGCATTTTATTTTTTTTGCCCCTTGACATGTTACCAAATAGTCACATATCATAAGGGTGACAATATAGTCACATGTTATCACAAACAGAACGGTTTGCAACCGTCAAAATCAAAGGGAAAGGTGATATCTGATATGAAAATTACCCTGATTGCCGGCAGTAACCGCGAAGGCGCTACGAGTACGTCCCTCCTTCGGTCCATCGAGCGTCTTTTGAAAGACCAGCATTTATCGGTGACGTTTGTTGATTTGCGGGAGCTGCCCCTGCCGCTTTATTCCCCTGATGCCGAGGCGCTTCATCCCAATGTCCAACGTATGGTCGAAGCGGTTGCGGACGCAGAGGGCCTCATCCTCGCGACCCCGGAATATCACGGCTCCATTTCTGGAGTCCTGAAAAACGCCTTGGACTATATGCATGCAGGTCTGGTTGCCGGGAAGCCGGTGCTTTCCGTAAGCTCCGCCGGCGGGCCGATGGGGGTAAGCTCGCTGCTGCATCTGCAGGGTATTGTGCGCAATTTGCACGGCGTTAACTGCCCGGTGTGGATTTCCATCGGAGCCGGCTACCATAGCTTTGATTCGGACGGTCATCCGTCAGACGAGGGGATGCGGGGAAGGGTCGAAAGTGCGGTTGGGAAGTTCGTAGACCTCACCCGGAAGCTCGCGGCCGGAGTCGAAGCAGCCATATAATCAAACAACAAAGGAGATGCTGTGCTATGAAAACGGTGGAACAGAAAAATATCGAAATCGTCACCGCGTTTATCGAAGCACCGGCCAATCGAAGGGTGTTGGATCGCACGGATCAATTTTTTGCGGAGCAGCTAAGCGAGGCCTTCACGGATCGGCACTACGCCGTGGACGAAATTTTGGCTCAAGGCGGGAAAGTCACGGCCAGAATCGTAATCACAGGTACGCATCAAGGCACGTTTGCCGGTAAAGCGCCAACGGGCCGATCGGTGAAGATTACGCAATTCCGCGAATTTTGGATCATCGACGGCCAGATTGCCGAGCATCGCGGGTGGTTCGATACCGGAACGCTGCTGCCCCAGCTTCAAGCCCATTAAAACGAAATGAGGGAGATGGTTGATGATGAAACCGACGGAGCAGGCGAATGTGGAAACCGTCACCGCGTTTATCGAGACGTTCTGGAATCAAAGCGATCTGGACTGTACGGACCGTTTTTTATCGGACGATTATCAGGAGCTCGCTTATGAATCGAAGGAAGGGCTGAAGCAATTCGCCGCCAAAATACTGGAGGCCTTCCCCGATAAGCGCTACACCGTAGAAGAGGTGATTGCCCAAGGGGAGAAGGTCCTTGTCCGAATGACTGTGAAAGGCACGCATACCGGGATGTTCTTCGGAACCTCCCCTACAGGCAACACCATTGATGTCACGCTGTACCGCCAGTATCGCGTCGTCGACGGCAAGATTGCCGAGCACCGCGGTTGGATCGATATGGTGACCATGTGGCGCCAGCTTGAAGCGAATTAACTTGCAGAACAAAGGCCGGGAATCCCTTGAATGAGAGATCCCGGCCTTGCCTTGAAATTGCCAATCCACTGCCGGGCGGGCGGGCTGAACAGCTGGCAGACACAGGCTAGAACAGCACCGGCAGGCTTGCAAGAGAACGCAAGGTGCTGGGATTATACGTCAGCTGCTCCGGTGCGACGGCCAGGCGCAGATTAGGCAGCCGCTGCAGCAGCGTGCCGAACGCAATCTGCCCTTCCAGGCGGGCCAGCGGGGCTCCCAGGCAAAGATGGATCCCCTTGCCGAAGGCGAGATGCTCATTCTCTTCCCGCGTAATATCCAGCGCTTCGGGATTGGAAAACTGATGCGGGTCGAGATTGGCGGCTGCCAGAGAGACCACAACCGTTTCCCCTTTGCGGATGTTCTTCCCGTGCAGCGTGAGATCTTCTCCGGCAATACGGCTGCCGATGATGACGGGCCCCGCATAGCGCAGCAGCTCCTCAACGGCGGAGGGCAGCAGGGACGGATCGCTGCGGAGCAAGCGCATTTGTTCGGGATGCTGCAGCAAAGCCAAGATGCCGCTGCCGATCAGATTTACCGTCGTTTCATGTCCGGCGACAATGAGCAGCCAAATGGTCGAAATAAGCTCGTTCTCGCTTAATTGATCTCCTTCATCGTAAGCTTGGACCAGGCCGCTCGTGATGTCATCGCCGGGATGTGCGCGTTTTTCGGCCAGCAACGTTTTGATATATTCAACAAACTTATCGAGAACTGCATCAACGTCATCCGCTTGCTTCGGATCCAAGGAAGCGCTCAAGAGCTCGCGGGTCCATTCGCGGAATGCGTTCCGATCGGCTGCGGGAATTCCCAGCATCTCGGAAATGACGGTCATGGGGAGCGGATAGGCGAAATCCGCAATCAGGTCCATCCTTCCCCGCTCCTGCACGGCATCGAGAAGCTCGTCGGCAATCTGCTGAATACGGGGACGCAGGCCTTCGATCGTATGAGGAGTGAAGGCTTTGGAGGCCAGCCTGCGCAAGCGGGTATGATCCGGCGGATCGACCGTAAGCATATTCGGCATCTTTTTCGTCCATTCCAAGAACTTGTTCACGGACGCGTTCTCCTGGGAAGGTTCCCGCTGATCCTGCGGTGGGGAGAGCTTCCGCATATCTTTGACAAAACGAGGGTCCTTCAGGATCGCAACGACATCCTCATGGCGAAAAGCGACCCATGCTGGTCCCCTCCCGAAAAAGTCTTCAAGACGGTAGAGAGGCTCTTGCTGCCCGGCAAGCCGCTTATAGAACGCAAGGAAATCACGCATCGTCTCGGGTGAGGCAAAATCGTTGCCAGTGATTTTTTCCATATCACTTACCCCTTTCCTTTACTCTGCAATTCCATGCCGAATCATGCTGTAGAAACGATTCATCTCATCGAACAAACCGTTAGCAGCCTCGTCATCCAGAGCTCCGGTATCCGTGAACGCCGCTGAGAACTTATTTTCAAAATGCTTCAATGTGATCATAATCAGCTCGAAGGCCTGCTTCCGGTCTACCCCTTCCCGAAGGGGAACGGCTTCAAATAACCGCTCCATCGATTGGTTCTTCTCAGCAATCGCTTGACCATACTTCTCTTCAATGTCCGCTTTCAGCTCATTCGGTGGCGAATAAAACGCTTCGTGTACCAATTTCAATTCATCGGGATGCTTGCGAAAGTAGGCGAGCTTGATGCGGCTAAGTCTGTCTATGGTGTTAAAAAAATCCTCCTGCTCTGAAAAAACGTCAAATCGCACGACGGTCCTAACCTTCTCAAAGCAATGCTCCAGCAAGCTGAGATACAGCTTTTTTTTGCTGGTGAAATGATGAAAGATCAAAGCCTTGGAAATACCGGCCGCCTCCGCCAGCATCTCCGTCGAAGTGTTCTTGTATCCATAGCGAGCAAAGACAGACAAACAGGCCTCGAGGATTTTTTCCCGTTCGTACAGCTGTAAAGGCAGATGTTTCACTCCTTCCCTTGTTGCTGACCAATTGGTTAGTAACATTGTATTATATGCTGACCAACCGGTCAATATGTCTATCGGCTTCATTTTTATTTCCAACTTCGGTCACAGCTTTGCCTTTTCTTGAGGCCGCGATCGTGCAAAATTCGGCTTTTCATGCCTCTTTGCATGCACTATAATACGGTAGATAACAATAATTAAAACGAGCAAAAGGGGAACTTCAATGTCGCGAATCATCCAAGTTCATGAGAGACCGCCCTTCTGGAAGAGCTTGCCGCTGGGGCTGCAGCATCTGTTCGCCATGTTCGGATCTACGGTTCTTGTGCCCATCCTGTTCAAGGTCGACCCGGCCACGATCCTGTTGATGAACGGCTTCGGAACCTTGCTGTACCTCTTCATTACCAAGGGGAAAATTCCCGCTTACCTCGGCTCCAGCTTCGCCTTTCTTTCGCCCGTGTTCGTCGTCCTGGCGGAAAAAGGGTACAACGCCGCGCTCGGAGGCTTCCTGGTGGTCGGCGTCATCTTCACCATCGTCGCCCTGCTGATCCGCTATACGGGGACGGCCTGGATCGATGTCGTCTTCCCTCCGGCCTCCATGGGGGCGATCGTCGCGGTGATCGGGCTTGAGCTCGTTCCGACAGCCGCCAAGATGGCCGGCTTCATCGCTCCGGACGGCGCGCCTGCCGGTTGGTCCCCGGATGTCACGACCGTTACGGTCTCCGTGGTCACAATGCTGGTCGGCGTGCTCGGATCGGTGCTGTTCCGCGGCATTTTCAAAATCATTCCGATCCTGATCGCCATCGTCGCCGGCTATGTGCTGTCCAGTATGCTCGGGCTTGTGCATGTACAGGAGACGGTCGGCGCAGCCGGCTGGCTGACGCTGCCTACCTTCTATGCGCCGGCTTGGGATTGGACAAGCATCGCCATTATTGCCCCAGCCGCGCTGGTGGTCATTGCCGAGCATATCGGCCACCTGATTGTGACCGGCAATATTGTCGGCAAAGATCTGTCCAAGGACCCGGGACTCAGCCGTTCCTTGCTCGGCAACGGCGTCTCCACCGTGCTCTCCGCGGCGGTAGGCTCCACCCCGAATACAACGTATGGGGAGAATATCGGCGTCATGGCGATCAGCCGTGTCTATTCCGTTTGGATCGTCGGTCTGGCAGCGGTTATGGCCATCGTCCTATCCTTCGTCGGCAAGCTATCGGCGCTTATCCAAACGATTCCTACCCCGGTGATGGGAGGCGTCTCCCTGCTGCTGTTCGGCGTCATTGCCGCATCCGGGATCCGTATGCTGGTCGAGACGAAGGTCGACTATTCCAAGCCTGCGAACCTGATCCTGACGACAGTTGTGCTGGTGGTCGGTTTAAGCGGGGCTGCGTTCAAGTGGGGGCATCTTGAGCTGAAGGGCATGGCCCTTGCCACGGTAGTGGCGATTTTGCTCAGCTTGGTATTCAAACTGTTCGAGGTTCTGAAGTGGTCCAACGAAACGAATTAAGAAGTGTTGGAAACGCGCAAAGGGCGCTGCCCCGAAAGTCTGCTTAGACCTTGGGGCAGCGCCTTGTTTCTCTAACGATCTATTTTTACTAAGGTAAATAATTTTGAAGAAAAATCCCTTTTGTCTAAAATGTTGAAATCCATGACTTCGTTTATCTTCGGCGTAAGGGTTATGCCCATATACATTAATTCGCTTCCCGAATAGGCACTGTCCAATTCCTCAATATAGTAGATCGCCGCTTCCTCCAGCCCCGTTAATTTCACACGCTTGTAGGCTTCGTTTGGCTCGGATAGCACTTGGTACCATCCGACAACGGCCTTTTCTTTCTTTTCATCGACCACCATCCAGGCTGTTTCGTTTCCTTCAAAAGGACTAAGGAGCCGGTAAAAATCGCCGGTTGCCATCAACCGCCGATGTTTCTTACAATAAGCGATTTGTTTCCGGATTTGCTCGATCTCCTGCTGCTCCAACGCACAAGGGTCCAGCTCATACCCAAATGTTCCGAAATAAGCGACATTGGCTCTTGTGTCGAGTGGCGTCATTCTTCCCACTTGATGATTGGGAATGCTTGACACGTGACTGCCCATACTGCTGATGGGATAAACATAAGAAGTGCCGTATTGGATTTTCAATCTTTCAATGCCATCGCTGTCATCGCTTGTCCACGTCTGTGGAGCATAATAAAGCATGCCGGGGTCAAAGCGTCCGCCGCCGGAGGCGCATGATTCGAATAAAATATCGGGATACTTCTGAATTAATTTGTCATACAGCTTATAGACGCCTAAAATATAACGATGGAAAAATTCACCCTGCGCCTTGGCGCTTAATCCGCAAGAATAAGCCTCCGAAATACAACGGTTCATGTCCCATTTTATATATTCTATGTTCGCCGAAGAGAGGATTTGATCCATCAAGGAAAACACATAATCCACGACTTCAGGTTGAGAGAAATCCAGCACGTATTGATGCCTTCCCTGCTTTCTTTGACGGTGCGGCGTCCCGACAACCCACTCCGGATGTTCTCTCATGATGTGCGAATCGCCGTTCGTCATTTCAGGCTCAAACCACAACCCGAACTTCATTCCCAACGCATTGATTTTTTTGGACAGATGCCCCAGCCCGTTCGGCAATTTTTCCTCGTTTACAAACCAGTCTCCCAAAGAAGTCGTATCCGTGTTTCTTTTGCCGAACCAGCCGTCATCGAGAACAAACAGCTCCACCCCCAGCTTGCTTGCCTGTTCAGCCATCGTAAGGATCTTCTCTTCATTAAAGTCGAAATAAGTGCCTTCCCAGTTATTGATGACGATAGGCCGCTCCCTTCCGGCATATTTCCCCCGTATCAAATGATGATTATATAAGCGGTGGTAGGCTTGACTCATTTTATGGAAGCCTTGGTCGCTATAAACGAGAATCGCTTCCGGCGTATGGAAAGCTCCTCCCGGAGGCAGGACCCAATTAAATTTACTTGGGTGGATCCCCATCATGATCCGCGATATTCGGTAAGGATCAACCTCGACTTGCCCTAAAAAATTGCCGCTGTAAACCAGACTCATACTATAAGCTTCCCCGGTATGCTCCGTTGTCGTTTTTCTCGCCAGCAGCAGGAATGGATTGTGAATATGGCTGCTTGAACCTCTGGTGCTGCCTACGGCTTGAATGCCAGGACGAAGAGGCGTCCGGTAAAGATGCCGCTCTCTCCCCCATGCCCCCGAAAGATGCACAAATTCATAATCGCAATCCGGTAAATCGCAGCTCGCACTCATCATTCTCTTGAGCATTAACGTTTGACCGCCATCATTATGAATCGATGCCGCGCGGGCGATGACAGGGTATTTTTCAAAAATCGTATAGTTAAGCAGAAGCTCCGTTTGCGTCAGGTCATCCTTCATTTTAATTTGCAAGGTGGATGCGTCGCCGGGGTCATTCACAAAAGTGGCCGGCAAATCCGGAATCTTATGTTTCCCCGCACGGATTTCATAACCCGCATACTTAAACTCCATGACATGCGAACCGTTTTCTAATTCGACTTCGAAAGCCGCTTCTCTGAAATCGCCGCCTCCAAAAGAGGGATACTCCTGCTTAATGCTTTCCAACGATGTCACGAGATCCCCTGTAAATTCCCCTACGGAAACCGAACGGTAGCTTCTCTCGACAAAACGTTGGAAATGGCCCGTGTAGTTGATTTGCTTTCCATAATAAAGCTGCTCTAATTGTCCGTTTTCCATGATTCGAAACAAATAGCTGATCTCGTCATTTGTTAACAGAAACGTGTTCTCATTCTCGTTTACATAAATGCCCATAGAAAGAAAATCCTCTTTTCCATTTACGTTACGCCCAAAATTGAAAGCGTTTCATTTTTGAGAAAAGTATACCATCCACAAATTTATTCATACATGCTTTTTTCAAACAAAAATATAGTAAAATCTAATCTATATCCTTCTCCATCTCCAAACCGGTCAATATTTAGACAAATCTTCATTCTATGTTTAGGTCATCCTCGGATAAGGAAGTGAACATGATGCAGAAAATGAACCAATATGTCGATACGCAAACAAGCTCCAGCCATAAAAACGTAAGCGATCTTATTTTGTATAACTGCGGAACGGAAAACTGCGACCCCAATTATTCTTTTGGACCCATAGCGCGGGATTTTCATTTAATTCATTTTGTCGTCAAAGGCCGCGGAAAGCTATCCATTGACAACGAAACTTACCCTATCAAGGAGAACCAAGCCTTCTTAATTCCCGCCAATAAAATCGCTTTTTACCAAGCGGATGCCCAGGATCCGTGGGAATATTGCTGGGTGGGCTTTATGGGGATTCAATCGGAATATTACTTGCAGCATATTGCGGTGGTGAATGGCGGGGCGTACGTGATTAACGTCGAGAATGCGAACGATTTTTATATGCTCATCCAAACCATGCTTGACATCTCCGGGGCCAGCTTGTCCTCTTCTTTATTCATCCAAGGCTATTTGTACCATATTCTCGCCATGCTGGTAAGCGCCGGTAAAACTATATCCGCGGTCCATCGAGGGAGTCTTTCCTACGCTTTGCAGGCGATGAACTATTTGGACAAAAACTACAGCAACACCAACGTTCAAATTCATGCGATTGCCGATTTTCTAGGCTTGCACCCGAACTACCTGTCGACGATTTTTAAACAAGACATCGGGGTTACCCCCAAAGAATACTTGATTCAATTGCGTATGAAAAAGGCTTGCGAATTGCTGCAGCAAACCAGCTATCCAATCCATATCATCTCCAACTCGGTCGGGTATGCCGATCCATTGACTTTCTCCAGAGCGTTCAAAACGGTGACCGGCATGTCCCCGAAAGCGTATCGAGAAAGCTCCCGGCTCCCGCCGGAATCCAATGATCTATAATTTTGCTATATTGTTCTATACAATTCCTATGTTTTCACTCTTTTAGATTTGGTATCTTTTATTTATTTGATAGCAAAATCTCATATTGAGGTTGAACCCAAATCTGGTAAAAAGAGTGTGTGAGCCATGAGTTTTTTCATCGTTTTTGTCCCGGCTTTGGGCTGGGGAATTATGCCGATTATCGCCCAACTGACCAAAGCCTCTCCCAAAGAACAATTAACCGGTACGACGTTGGCGGCCTTATTTTTTGCAACCGTATGGTACGCAATACATCCGTCTTCATTGGTCATTTTTCCATTCCTGATCAGCTTTATTTCGGGTATTTTGTGGTCCATCGGACAGTATTTGCAGTTCCAAGCTTTTCAAAAGATCGGCGTTCCGAAAGCCATCCCCGTCATTTGCGGATTACAGCTGATAGGCACAACGCTGTTCGCCGCCATGATGTTTAACGAATGGCAGACCCGAACCGAGATGATTGTCGGCTCTCTGGCGCTGCTGTTTATTTTGCTGGGCCTTATTTTAACCAGCTACCAGCAAAAACAACACGGTTCTTCCAACGGAATACCGCTTAACCTTCTTTTTATCCTGATTTGCTCTGCTCTGGCTTTAACCTGCTATGCGTTAATCAATCAGCTGTTTGACATATCAGGCAATGAGGTGATTTTGCCCCAGGCCTTGGGGATGTTCTCCTCTTCGTTGCTCATTAATGCATTCTCTAAAGCGAAGCCGCGTCCCGCCAAAGTGTATTTGAACGTGGTAACGGGGAGTTGCTGGAGTGTCGCAAACCTTGCTTTTTTTATCGCAAATGGAACGGTCGGCACGGCAACGAGCTTTCCGATCTCTCAAGCGAGTATCATTATCGCTACATTAGGAAGCATCTTCATTTTTAAAGAAGCGAAGAAGCGGCTGGAGTGGTTGTCAGTTGTTTCCGGCATTGTTTCCGTTGCGATTGGCGTAATCATGATTAGTTTGATTAAAACGACCTGAGGAAATTTGTTAGGCGATCCCCCCTTGTGAACGCGCCTTGCTGCCATTATAAACAAACCTCCTTAGGGGATAGACAGTTCCGGACCAAGGCACAATACGTCTTGTGTTCTTTGAACAACACCTATTCCTAAGGAGGCCTGATTTGTCATGACTACTAAAAAAGAAGCCATAACTCAAGAACAAATCGCCGATAAGGTAAAAGCCGAAGTCGCCAGTGAGTTGACCCCGCTGGAAAACCAGCTGAACCAGATCCAAAAGATTTTGACTCAGGTTCAAAACCCTTCCCAAAGCACCGCTACGATGGGCTCCAATCAAAACCAGCAGCAGCTTGGCCAGCTTGTTAACCAAATGAACCAATTCAACCAACAAGTGCAAAGCCAACAAAAACAAGCTATTCAACAGCTTCAACAATCCATTCAACAAGCCAGCCAAACGTTGAACCAAGCGAATCAAACCGTCCAATCGTTCCAAATGCTAAGCCAAATGCAGCAGCTGATTCAACAATCTCAGCAGCAAGCCAATCAAATGAATCAACAAAATCAACAAAATCAACAGAATCAAATGAATCAACAAAGCTTCAATCAAACCAGCATGAGTATGAACCAAACTCACTAAACCTCATTCTGTACGAATACGGGTTGCGTTCCGACGTAACCCTCTTTTTTGGAGAACGTTGAAGAAAAAGGGGAAATGATGGGTATGCTAATTACAGCTTTTGTCTTTATAATGATTGCTGTTGTCATAGGCATTATTTTCTTGAGAAACTTCACCAAGGAAGTGTTCGACAATGAGGACCGCGGTCGTCGGGAGCATCCTCATCGCTTGAAAGAAGCAGCGAGTATGGAAGCGGCTCAAGAGCTTTACCCGTTCGAAGAAACGAAAGGCAGTATTGCTCCCGCGAAGCATGAGCCGGACACAAAAAGAAGCCATCTTCAAGTTGTGCCCGATATGTGGAAAGATAAGGCGAAAGACACCGGGCAGGCTGTGACGCCGAAGCCCGATGTCAGGGCTAAAAGCAACGTGCAGACTGCTACGCCTAAGCTCGATGCCAAGGCTAAAAGCAACGTGCAGACTGTTACGCCTAAGCTTGATGCCAAAGCGAAAAGTACCGTGCAGACTGCTACGCCTAAGCTCGATGCCAAGGCTAAAAGCACCGAGCTGCCTGCAACGCCTAAAGTCGATGCCAAGGCTAAAAGCAACGTGCCGCCTGCAACGCCTAAAGTCGACGCCAAAGCGAAAAGTATCGTGCCGCCTGCAACGCCTAAAGTCGATGCGAAAGCTAAAAGCACCGTGCCGCCTGCAACGCCTAAAGTCGATGCGAAAGCTAAAAGCACCGTGCAGACTTTATCTTATAGTCAAGCTGATAGTAATAGTCCATCTTCATTTCTTGCTAATGAACAGCCTTATCAGCAAGTTTGGAGTCAGAGCATCGATTCCGCAGCATTGATTCCCTTATCTTTAGAAAAACAATTGGACAATATTGAAGTCACAGAGAACAAGCTTCAACTTAACGTATATCATAACCTTGTCCAACAGTTGGAAGAAGCTTCGACGGTATTAGCGCAAATCGATGACCAGATCAAATTCATCGAATTAACGAATTTTATAGATGATGAATTTACCAAATTAAGCACGAATACGGAACATCAAGAGAACAGGGCATAAACACCTAGCATGCGGGCCCGCACCGGGTGTTTCAATCCCCCTACACTGTGAGGCAAGTTCATTTAACTTGTGCTTTTCGTTTCGCTGCAACGAAGATCACGGTTAACAGACCGTAAACGGCCAATACCCCAATGAGACATTGCACAAGAAATGCGATGTCCGGAAGGAAAAGGCCGACAGTTCTCCACGAGATGCCCATACTATAGGTGAATAATGGAATAAGTGCAGCGGCAATGATCAAAGATAGCGTACCCGCACATACCCACAATGGTTTATTTATAGCCGTTTTGCGCTGCAGGCGGATTAAGCTGAGTACGGATACCGCAGCAAGCAATAGAACAACCCCAAGCGTCATCCGCTGCGTGCTGATGTTCATTTCCGCCAAATGGGGCTCCTGCCCCTTCATAATGGACCGGATTCCCTCCATGATGCTCAAATACGAAACGGCTTCCAACTCATGGTATTTATTCATCAAAAGAACGGCGCCCAGCTCCTGCTCGGGCATAATGAACAGCTCCGATCGATATTCAGGCGTTGCCCCCGTATGGTAAGGATACTTCTCCCCCGATCTGGGGAAATGCCAGCCCAGGCCGTAGCGTCTGTTAGGTTCCGGCGGCGTTCGCAATTGCTTCAGGCCCTGTTCCGTCACTAAATCCCCGCCGTACAGCATGAACTTGATGAATTTAGCCAAATCGGCTGAGCTTGAAGACATATAACCGTAAGGCGATCCCGATGGATCATACAGTCCTTCGCCTTTCACCGGTTTGCCTAACCACGAACGATAACCCTGCATCAATCCTTTGCTGACCGCGCTTTCGTAATCGGCAGCCGTCCGGTTCATTCCGAGAGGAGAAAAAATCCGGGTACCCATAAATGCCGAGAACGTTTGGCCCGACGCTGACTCAAGAATCGCCCCCAAGAGCAAATAGTTCGCCGAATTATACTCATAGGTTTCGCCCGGAGCATGGCTCAGCTTGACTCCGCTCAGCTCCGCAGCGGCTCGAGCAATGCCCGTTTCCTGATCACGATCTTGCCGGTCCGTCACCTTCATGCCGTCATAAGCACTGATCCCGCTCGTTTGTTCCAAAAGATGGCGCACAGTTATCGATTTGCCGCTGTCCGTTTGATAGGTGAACCACGGGATGTATGTCTCGATCGGATCATCCAGCTTGAGCTTGCCTTCCTCCGCCAGCATCATCATGGCAAGAGCCGTCAGAGGCTTGCTGACCGAGCCGATCAGAAAGGACGTGTCCTCCGTGACGGCCGATCCGTCGCTCATGGTCCCCCAGCTTTCTTGATAGACGGTCTGCCCTTGATGCACGACCGCCAGCGAAGCCCCCGGAATATGATATTTCGCCAGCGCTGCTTTCATAAATGCGTCGATTTGCTGTGCCGTATCCCGGTCTTCAGCAGCAAGAGTAAGAGAAGGAGCAAAGACCAGGAAGAGGAGTAGACCGATGACGATTTTCTTCATCTGCTCTCCCCTTCGGACTTGCTTAGATAAAGCTCAAGCAGCTCAGTCAACAATCGATACGACCGGTCAAGATCAAACTCGTTGTCGACGATTTTCTGAAGTGCCAGCCCGTCGAAGCAGGCCAACAGGATACTTGCAAGCGCCGAGGCGTTATCAGAATTGCCCACCAGGTGCTGCAGGGGCGCGGAAAGACTCTCTCTCCCGCTCTTGAGAATCGACGCGACTTCCCGTTCCAGATGACCGCTCTCGCTTTTCATCCCCAACGAATACAGCTCATACCGCCAGCGGTACCAGTCGGGATTGTCTTCCGCTCTGGATTTGATTTCGAGCAGCACGGCTTCGGGGGTTGCGGCATCATCCGGCTGCCCGTCATATTGCTTTTGGTAACGCTGTTGGACCTCTTCCTGTACGGAAAGCAGCAGTTCTTCTTTATCTTTAAAATAATAATGGACTAGCCCCGATGTCATCCCGGCCTCGCCTGCAATATCTTTGATCGAAGCGTTGAGGTACCCTTTTTTTACAAACACTTTGTAAGCCGCATCGATTAATCGTTGTCTTTTCTCCTGTGTGCTCATCCGATCCCGCCCTTTTCTTGGTTGGTCAACCAACCAAATTATAAGGACGGTGCAGCATAATGTCAATCCTTGGACGCTGCCGTCAGGCGGCTAGGATATGTCCTAACCGCGCATTCTATAGATTCTCCTGCTTCAAAGCATCAATAATGTTTGCTTTTTTTACTTTTATGCTGGCGTAATACATGGACAAGCTCACGATAACAAACACGGCCGCAATCACATACAGAATACTGGTCCATGGCACCATGAAACCGTACGAAAAACTGTAGCTGAAGGCCCGGTAGATCAACACCATAATCACTGCGCTGACCGGAAGCCCATAAGTTAGGGCCTTGATTCCATAAAATATGCTTTCATAGTTTATCATTTTATTAAAGCTTTTCGGCGTCATCCCCACCGATCTCAGCATCGCAAATTCCCGTTTGCGAAGGGCAATGCTCGTCGTAATCGTATTGAGAATATTCGCCATCGAAAGCGCCGTAATTAAGGCCACAAAACCGTAAACAAATACGGACAATAACAGGATTATTTGTTCAGAGTGCTGTCTTACTTGAAATATGTTTGAGACTTCCAGCTCTTGATTCATTTCTTCGATGTCTTGCTGTGTTTTCAAAGGATCTTTACTATTCAGGTAAAGTGAGGAAAACGGTTTATCCTTACTTTTTTTCATTAACTGGTCGAAGACGGGCTCGGATACAACAAGATGAACTTCAAAGCTGCTTGGAACAAGTCCCATCGGGAATTGTTCCGTTACCGCGGCAAGCTCCACTTTGCTGACCGATTCCTTATTAGAATCGGTGGAGACGAGATCAAGCATTTCCCCTACTCGGCCCTGGATAGCTTTCGTTTCGATAATTTTGTTCTTTTCATCTTTATATTTCATGACATCAATCAATATGCCGGTTGGGTGAGCGGGATTCGTTAGCTTGGCGTACTCGGTGCCGACCTTTTGGGCATAGGCTTTCAGCTTGTCTTCACTTAAAGCATTTACTCGTATATCGTATTTATACCGACCTTGATCAGGAGCCCGAGGGGGTTTTGCCCCCTCGGGAACGGACTTCTCTGCAACCCAAGTGAAGACGCCAAACCACTGTTTTATCAGGCTGTATTCCGTAACGCCCTCCAACGACACAATCGATTTCACCAAATGCTCATCGAGCGTCGCCACTTCACCGTTCTTGTATACCCCGATATCATAGTTATAGCCTTTTTGGGAGACACCAAGCGATTTCTGCAGGTTGGAAGTGAAGAAGGACACGGATAGAAACAGCACGATACTAATGACAAGCGAAAAGACCGTAGCGTGATACCTGCGTTTGTTTCTTTTTAAATTTTTCAATCCGAACTCCGCTTCAATGCCGAATAACCGTTGGACCAACTTCGAGGTTTTCACCGTTTTCCCCGTCAGTTTAATATCCATGGTTTGCCGAATCGCGTCGATGGCAGAAATTTTAGATGCTTTTTGGGCTGGAAGATACGTTGAAATGAATATCGTGACGATCGAGATCAGACACGTCATTGCGAGCGATGAAGGCGTGACGACCAACGTTAATTTTTCGGTAACACTGATCGCATCTTCGAGCATCGAGTTAATGAAGCGAAAGGTAATGCCGATTCCAATCATGCCGCAGATGACGCCTAAGGGAATGCCAATGACGCCAATCACCGCTCCCTCAAAAAATACCGAATTTCTCTTCTGCCTTCTCGTTGCTCCAACACTCGACAGCATCCCCAGATAACGTGACCGTTCCGAGACGGAAATCGCAAAAGCATTGTAGATTAAGGAAACGGAGCCAATGACAATAACAAGCACCACAATGACGAATAGCGAACTATAGGTTTTGCCTAACCCGCCGCCCATGACGCCATAATAACGCAATAGAGACTCATTTGTTTTAAACGAGCTGATGTTGTTTTTCGTGGACAAATCATTGGCATGAGCAAATACAGTGCCGTCGACTTTCTTGAGGACCACGCTCACATCAACGGTTTCGTTGGTGTCCACCATGTTCTCATCGACATAGGTAAGGGCCGTATACCCCGGCGCCCACGTCTGCTCCCACGAAGGACGTTTAATAAAGCCTACAACGGTATACGTTTCGGTTGTTGTATGAATTAAGGTTTCCGAGCTTTTCCCGTTTAAGAATCTCAATGGTTCATTTTGATTAAGATCCGTATTACCAGGATCGGCAGGATTCGAGCGCTGCCCGACATCAAGGGTTAACCGATCGCCAATCCGGTAGATGACTTTGGCGTTCGGGGCGATAGCTTCCGAAAGGACGATCTCATTGGCTTGTTGAGGCAGACGCCCTTCACTCAATGCAATAGGGAAGTTGTTAAAGCCTTGGGTATTAAACGCTTTAATGAACAAATATGGCTTGTTGATATTTTGGCTTCCTGGCAATAGAGCGAAGCCGCGTTCCTTGGAAGTGATTAATTGTTTGGTTGCCGCATCCTGTTTGATCGCTTCGAGCTGATCTTTGTTGACGTTTTTGTACAGGACATGCCATTCTCCATAGTCTTGAATCGTTTGCTTTTGCATTAACACCAAGAAAGAGGAGCCAAGCGTTATAACCGCCGTCACCATGGCCACGGAAATCACAACTCCGATCACGGTCACCAGCGTTTGCTTCTTATTTTTCATTAGATGTCGAAGTGTTAGCTTATGGATAATGTTCATGGCCGAATGACCTCGTCTTTGGCAATCTTTCCATCTTCAATGGAAATAATTCTGTCGGCTTGCAAAGCAATTCGTTCATCATGGGTGATCATGATCAGCGTCTGATGCAAGCTCTTGTTGAACATTTTCAATAAGTCAACGATTTCGCTGCCGTTTTTACTGTCCAGATTACCAGTCGGTTCGTCTGCCAAGATGATAGCGGGCTGATTCATCAACGCTCTTCCGATCGAGACCCGCTGCTGTTGGCCGCCGGAAAGCTGGTTCGGCAAATGATTCAAGCGATTTTGTAAATTTAACGTCTTCACAATATCCTCAAACTGCTTCCGATCCACCTTATGCTGATCGAGCAAGAGCGGCAGCTGGATATTTTCTTCAACCGTTAAAATCGGAATAAGGTTATAGAACTGATAAATTAAGCCAATTTGTCTCCGTCTAAAAATCGCCAGCTGCGTTTCATCCAGACTGTACATGTCCGTACGGTCCACAAACACTTTTCCGCTTGTCGGTCTATCTACACCGCCTAGCATATGTAAAAGCGTCGACTTCCCCGAACCGGACGGACCGATGATGGCGACGAACTCCCCTTTGTCCACCGAGAAGGATACGTCATCAAGCGCTTTTACCGCCGTGTCGCCTTTTCCATACACTTTAGACAGATGTTCGATCCTCAGAATTTCCATGCTGAACCCTCCATACGTTTGTCGATGGATTTAGTATATCTGCCCGAAGTGACTTTACAGTGACATGAAAGTGACAGTCTAGTCACTTAGCCCTGGTTAGACGACTTGCTTGTAGAAGCGAATCCGAAATTGGGTTCCCTTATGGAGTTCACTCTGAACCTCTATATCTCCATTCTGCTTCGTTATAATGCTGTGAGCCAGCGAGAGACCGATGCCGCTGCTGCCCTCGCCGGCACCCTTTCCTTTATAAAAACGTTTAAAAATATGAGAAATCTCTTCCTTGGGGATGCCTTTACCATTATCTTCAATCCTGATCTCCGTAAATAGCGGGTTCTCCGAAAAGGAAATCGCGATGGTTCCGCCTGCTTGCGTATGCTCCACCCCGTTTTTTAAAATATTGATTACCGCTTCGGTTGTCCAATTCAGATCGCCTAGAAATGAGACGCTGTCATCGCCCGTTACCGAAACTGTCTGTTCTTTGATGTCGATCGGAATGAGCACGGGCTGTAACGCTTTTTCAATAAGCTTGGTCACCCTGACCTGATCTTTCTTGAACTGCACGGTGCCTGCGTCGATCTTCGAAAGCTTCAATAACGAAGAAACAAGCCAATCCAGCCGTTCGAGCTGAATGCGAATATTGCGCGTAAATTCCGTTCTTTTCGCTTCAGGCAGCTTGGCGTCGTCCAATAAGTCCGCCATGACCATCATGGAGGTTAGAGGCGCTTTGAGCTGATGGGATATATCCGAAATCGCGTCGGTAAGATGGATTTTGTCTTTGTGCAACAGGGCGCTCTGCTCCGACAGCATGACGGTTACTTTATAAATCGTATTTTTCAGAATGCTGAATTCCCCTTCCCGATTATCCCGGACGTCAAGGGAATAGTCGCCGCCGCTAATTTGCCGCAAATAGCCGGACAATTTCTCAATCTCTTGATATCTCAACCTCGTAAACAGGTGGCTGCATCCAATGAGTAAAATGGAAGTCATTAGAACGAGAACCACGGCAGCGAGCGAAAAAAAAGCCGCGGCGGCAAGCATAACCAAACTTATCGTGCACATCAACAAGAGTACGAGGCGGATCTCGCGATTACGCAGCATGCTACTCACCGACCTTATATCCTAAACCGCGTACGGTTTTAATGAACGTTGGATCTTTCGGATCATCCTCTAGCTTTTCCCTCAGCCTTTTGATGTAAACGGTTAGCGTATTGTCGTTGACGAAATCCCCAGCCACATCCCAAATTTGTTCTAAGAGCTGATTTCTGGAGAGGATCTGCCCGATATGGTTCGCGAAAATCAGCAATAATCGGTACTCCAAAGCCGTCAGTGGGATTTCATCGCCATGTTTATATACCTTGCCTTCAAGCATATTGATCCGGATAGCATCTACTGCGATGATGGCTCTTGCCTGCGGCTGCTTCTGATATCTTCGCAAAACCGATTTTATCCGTGAGAGCAGCTCGCGAATTCGAAAAGGCTTCGTAATATAGTCGTCCGCTCCCATATCAAGCCCCATCACGACATTGACTTCATCATCAACGGCTGTCAGGAAAATAACGGGAACATCGCTTCGCTCCTTCACCATTTTACACAATTCATACCCGCTTCCATCCGGCAGCGATAAATCGAACAGACATAAAGCGAACTGATCCAACTGCTCGGCTATCACCTTTTTCGCAGATGCAACGTCATGGCACAGAACCGTAGAAAACTGGTCTTGCTGTAGAGAATACTCGAGGCCCGACGCAATAGTTTTATCATCTTCCACAAGCAAAATGTTCATTGGATCATCATCCCAATTTGAATTTTTAAGAAAAAGGACTATTAACTCATGATTGTATCATACAAAAAAGGGGATGATCAGCAAAGAAGCGGCCCGGCTGCAATATCCGAAGCATTGAAATCTGGGCAAATATTGACATCTAAACGTAGCCAACGGTATGATTTATATTAATTTCATTCCATAAGGTGGCCTATAAGAAAAAAATTACAAATCTACATATCGTCTACTTTTGCCGATCTGGTTGCAGAACGTCAAATCGCTGTAGAAGCTATTCTTAAAGCTGGTCACATTCCTGCTGGAATTGGAATCGACCCATTCTTTTTGGAACGCCCAATGGACACAATTAAGAGATGGATCGATGAATCCGATGTATTTATCACCATTCTCGGAGGACTCTATGGAAACATGCTTCCCGACGAATCGAAGAGTTATCCGCATTGGGAATATGATTATGCCGGAGAACTAGGTAAGCCAAGATTCGCTCTTGTTTTAACCGATGAAGCATTAAGACGACAGCCATACGACTTTGTCGGCGTGTCAGGCTATCAGAAGTTCCAAGAGTTTAAGCAATCCGTAATGGAAGATGTGGCCATATTTCATATTGCAGAAGAATGGCACATTAGATGGGTACTTCATGAAAAATTGAAGGAGTATAAAGGAAGAGACGATTTGGGCGGCTGGGTTTCCGGCAAGGATATACCCGATGTACAAAAGTTGTTGGAAGAGAACGCCAGATTAAAGGCTGAGTTAGAGCAATATAAAAGAGCAGATAACTGATATGAAATATTCCGAAATAGAGAAAAACCTGGGAGCAAAAATAACAGAAGGAATGACAAAGGGAAGAACAATGAAAAACACCATTATTGGTAATATCCCCTCATGGTAGACAATGTAAAAAGACATCTGGAAAGATGGACTTAAAACGTTATCGACCGGAGGGGATTTTTTCATAGGAGAACGAAGCCGTACGAATAACAGTTATCCTTTAGAGTTAAAAAATGCAAGCAGTTAGGCTGGTAACCGAGAGGTGACCAGACAACTTGGGATTCGAAATAAGACACAGGTAGAAGTATGAGTAAAGCGTTATCGGGAAGGCCAGCCCTTTAAGCAAGAAGCCTTTCGCCAAGGACGACCGCAGACCAAATTTGTAGCTTAGAAGAAGAAATGGCGTAAAAAAGCAGCTTATCCGAATCCCCTTGTGCTGCAAGAGAAGTTGCTGGAATCAGTATCTTAACAGGCTTTACGTTTGCCTATTTTGTTACTTATTATTTTTAAATACTAATTCTTTAACTAAGTTATACAATCGTGGTAGGTCAATTTCAAATCCCTTACCTTTGTATTTTGTGAGAGAAACGTTACCACCTAAAAAGCTAATACTATCCTCAACCTTTTTTTGACCATCTGATATCTGTTTAAGATTCAATGGCTTTATTCTTCAAAAACTACTTAATCTTCCGGGATGGGCAGCAAATATTGTAGTTGGCATTGGGCTTGTAAAGTTGGGTCAAATTATTTATGCAGACAATGGTAGGGGAACATATGTGGATATTTCATATTGGAACCCTAACATGCCTAACATTTATGGTGCTTAAGCAAAAACTTAGGTAATATATGCACTTATAAATGCTTATTTCTGGTACCTATTGATAATTGCTATTGTGATTTTGCAACTAACATTGGGAGATAAGATTAAACTACCATGAAAGAATTTGATTATGTTTATAGCAGGTTTCGCGATATTGCTATTAGACTGGTTTCTAATTAAACGAATTTCTTCAACGTTTGTTCCAGAAAAATTAATATAGCGCTTAGGTATTCAAGATATCCCCGGACAATTGGCTTTATAGGCCAACACCCCATATTTCGCCGTCACTTATGGTACGGTTACTCCTCTCTTATTCTTTCCCATATTCTGCGAAAGGATGCGGCTACCCGGTTCGGCCGATCCGCTTGCACGCAGTGCGAGGCATCCTCCAAGCGACCTAGTCAAAAAGTAGGCGGAGTAGCAACTGCTATTAGCAGCGTTTCGCCTTCCCAGATATTCCTATAACTATGGGGGATTCTGGCATCATAATAGATGCTGTCCCCTTCTTCGAGCGTATAACGTTCATTTCCAAGCACAAACTCCAATCGCCCGGAGTGCACAAATAGAAATTCCTCGCCATCGCTATGGCCGACCCCGATGTCGCCGTAGGCTGCTCCTTCTTCCAACACTCCCCATATCGGTCCCATCCGGTTGCTGCTTCCTTGACTGAGCGCGTACCAGGTAATACGGGATCCCTCGGAATGCACCAAAGGTTTGCGCTCGTTTTTTCTAACGACAATGCTTCGCTTCTCCTCGCCGAACAAATCGGTAAAATTCACGTTTAATGCATTCGCTATGCGCTTCAGAACACTGATGGACGGATTCGCCTTATCGCGTTCAATTTCACTGAGAAAAGATAAGGATACAGAGGCTGCTTGAGCTACCTTCTTGAGCGTTAATTTCTGTTTTTTTCGCGTGCTTCGAATGGCTTCGCCGATCGAATTCATATGCAAGCCTCCTAAATTTTCATTATGATTTCGCTACCGGCGAAATTTATATCTTTATAATAGGCGTAAATATGAGCAATATCAAGCCCTTTCACTAGGGTGGAATTACGGTGTAAAAACGTTGATTTTGCGCCATTATTGGACTACTATTTAATAAAGGTTGACGAACGAATTTTACCCGGGTATCTGAACATCGTTCATCTCAACAGAATCATTTTCATTTACAGCGAAATTTTTTAAGGGTACCGAGATACGAATCACAACATTACAGCGGTTTCCTTGTTATCCGAGTTCATAGAAACATTGTCAGAAGGATGAAAGGGGCTTAAAAAATGACTGCCAAAAATCCCAAGGTCTATCGAGTAGGTGATGTAACCGTTACGCGTGTCACGGAGATGATGCTTGACGGTGTTCCGCCAGAAGTATATTTTCCGGGATCGTGGGACCCCCTGTTCCTGGAGGAGAATCGAAACTCTCTTCCGGCTGGCCTGATCGATGGCAATTCTCAGCTTATCGTCAGCATTGGAACGTGGGTGGTGAAGACCCCGAAGCATACGATTCTTATCGATACGGCTACAGGAAACGATAAAAACTTGCCTTTAAATCCCGATCTCGCCAATCTCCAGCTTCCCTATCTCGAGCGGCTGAAGGAGGCGGGGGTTACGCCCGAGGAAGTGGACTACGTTCTGCTGACGCATCTGCATGTGGACCATGTCGGTTGGAATACAAAGCTTGTGGACGGAAAATGGGTGCCGACCTTCCCCAATGCCAAATACGTATTTCCGCTCGCAGAGCAACAATATTACTCCAGCGAGGCCAGCCACAACAAAGCAAACGAAGCAAATTTTAACGTTTACGAAGAAAGCGTATTGCCTGTTGTTGAAGCCGGCTTAACGCAGACCATTGGCCCTGAGGGCGGAGAATTTCTTAATATATTCAAATTCATTCCGACACCCGGCCACAGCATCGGCCAAATGTCCATCCGGCTTAAATCCGGCGGAGAAGAAGCTTTATTTGGCGCCGATGTGATGCATCATCCGTTTCAAGTCTATAATCCGGAATGGAATTCCATGTACTGCGAATTTACCGATCAAGCGCGTATTTCACGGCTCCGGGTGCTGGAATCCGTAGCAGATCGCCAGGTCATTTATTTCAGTACGCATTTCCCCGGAAGCGCGGCGGGATACGTGACCCGCAGCGGGACTGGATACAAGTGGGACTTTATTTAATACGACCTGACAACAAAACGCAATATGGAAGGCGCTGAGCTTATGACAACCCATCTTAATAATATCCATATCGTGACCGAAGACTTGCGTATCCCGAGCGATACGCCCGGAATCGAGCTTTATGTGCGAAATAAACGTCCGGCTTCCATGAATACCTTCTCTAACGAAAAAACAATCGTGATGGTTCATGGCGCTACCTATCCAATTGGCAGTCTGTACGATGTGGAGCTGGACGGCTTCACTTTTCTGGACTACCTTGCCAGCCATGGCTATGACGTGTATGCCGTGGACGTTCGCGGCTACGGCGGCTCGACAAGACCGCCCGAGATGGAGCAGCCTGCCGACCTTAATCCGCCGCTTGTCCGCACGGAGACAGGGGTCCGGGATTTTGGTGCAGCCATAGACTACGTTCTGAAACGCCGGAATTTAACGAAGGTCAACGTACTTGGGATGTCTTGGGGAGGAACGGTTGCGGGAGCTTATACCAGCCGAAACAACGATAAAGTAAACAAGCTTACGCTTGTCGCTCCGCAATGGCTAAGCTCCAAACCGGTTCCGATCGATACCGGAGGACCGCTTGGTTCGTATCGCCTTGTTGCTGTCGGCAGCACGATGGAACGCTGGCTAAGCGCCGCACCGGAACATAAACGCGGCGATCTGATTCCGGATGGCTGGTTTGAACAATGGGTCAACGCCACTCTTGCTTCTGACCCGGGGAGCCTAACCGATCATCCTGAGCATATCCGGGCGACCAACGGCCCTATCCTGGATATCCGCGAATACTGGACGGCTGGCAAAGCTTTCTATGATCCTAAGGATATTACGGTTCCCGTCCTTCTTGTCCATGCCGAGTGGGATATCGATGTCCCTCTTGAATTGGCTCAGAATTTCTTCACTTCCCTGACAGGAGCTGCCTATCGCCGCTGGGTTGAAATCGGTGAAGGGACGCATATGGTCCTTCTGGAGAAAAACAGACTTCAGGCTTTTCAAGCCATCCGCGGATTCCTGGATGAAGCATACGCACCGGCGAAATAAAGCTTCCGCTGTACGAGCGGACTTTAGGATTATATCGCTTGCCTAATTAGAGGCCCGCGGCATTGTCGCCTCGGGCCTTTTTATTCACCAATTTATAAAAGACGGAGAGAAATTTAATACGATGAGCCATACCGCTATTACAACAACAAAAGCACCCGCAGCTATCGGCCCTTATTCGCAAGCCATCACTTTAGGAAATGCCGTCTATACGTCAGGCATGCTTCCGATTGATGCCGAAGGAAATCTGAAAGAAGGCATCGTTGACCAAACCCATCAAATATTAAAGAACCTGCAAGCCGTTTTAGCTGAAGCTGGATTATCTTTAGTAGACGTTGTAAAAACATCAGTTTTCATGACGGATTTAGAGCAATTTCAGCAGATGAACGAAGTGTACAGCCAATATTTCAGCAATCATCACCCTGCTAGAACAACCGTAGAAGTGTCTAGACTTCCAAGAGACGCCAAGATTGAAATAGAGCTTATCGCAATCAAACACATTTAAATCCGCTCCATTATCCGTATTTCTGTGAAAGAAGGCGCATCTGCTTGCGAACTTATTTGCCTCTCTTGTTTTGCGCAACCCTTTACGGAAGCAATTTCGTCTTAAGTTCGCTGCTGCTGCAAGCATTTCCCGCCTTGCATCTGTCGGCATACCGGCTTATGGTTTCATCGGCGTTCCTGCTTATTTATTTGGTTGCAACCCGTGGCATGACGAAGATTACGTTCCGCGACTCCGTTTATTTGGTACCCTTCGTTCTGATTGGGATGCTGCTTCACCAAGTTTCTTTCTTTACGGGACTCCGGACAACGGATGCAACGACGGCTTCGCTCATCTTATCGTTAGCTCCAATTTTTACGGCGCTGTTTGCCCGCTTATTTTTGAAGGAGCTGTTAACGAAACGCATGGCTGCAGGCTCGATTGTCGCCCTCGCTGGTGTCTTCTTCGTGGTTGGACCCGGCGGAAGCATGGGCACAGCCATTACCGAAGGCGTCTGGATCATGTTTATCTGTATGCTGGCATTGTCGGGATCTATGATCCTCATGAAAAAGCTGACGGAACGTATGGATGCATTTGTCGCAACGGTGTATACCACCGTGCTGGGCTGCATTTCGGTATACCCGGTGGCGGTCTGGAGCGAGCCTCACGTACAGGTGGAGCCTCACTTCTGGTGGTGGGTTCTCTTGCTTGGATCGGCTCTGCTTATTCAGGGCTTATGCGCAGTTATCTGGAATGCGCAAATCCGCAAGGTAGGGGCGGCTAAAGCCTCCCTGTTTCTGAATTTACAACCGTTTGTCGCCATGATTTTAGGTTATATCACGCTTGGCACCCCGATTTCCTTAACGCAAGCGGCAGGTTCTGTTCTAATCATTTGCGGCGTAGTTCTAGCCACTGTGCAGGGACAGAGAACAAGGAAAACACAAGACGATAAACTAAAATTCTCCCCTGTGGAGAGATAATGGCCTACGCGGCAATCGAGGCTAAAGAGGAAGATTGAGGATTTACGACAAACCAAAGGGAGCGCTTTTTATCATGGCTCCTTTGAAACGTACACCTGCCGCGGCAAACTGTTCCTTGTTTCGTTGAGCTATCGTACCCGTTACTTCAACAAAGTTACCGTCGATATACAAAAGGGCTACTTCCCGAATGCAATAGCTGTGATAATTTGGATAATCTGATATATCATAAACGAAGCGAAGCCAAGTACCGAGATGGTTGCATAAATTCTTCGGGGATTCTGATACCACTTTGGAAATTGTTCTAATCGTTTAGGGGCTTGGAAACCTTGAACAATATCCCCATGTTTGATTACATCGTTATAGGGAACTCTCTCGTCTAAAGAATTCGATTGGGTTTGATTTACAGTAGAGTGAAGCGTCTCGTCATTAAATGGATTGTAGGAAGAATTTTTCATTTTAAACCTCCTTCAATTTGCCGTCCATATTATAACATTTTTTACTAATTCGCGTGGAGGTTTGTTAAATTATGCTCCCTTTAGCTTAACGCGGCTGCCCAATTCATGCAGGCAGCCGCGTCTTGGTTGTTTTTTAAGTTATCGTGTCCGTTAGCGAATTAACTCGTCTCTGTACGCTTTCTCAAACAATATCTTGTAATGAGTTAATCCGAAATCCCTTTCAAGACCTCTTACTTTGCTCCAAAACTCATCTTCGTCAAAACCTTCAAAATCTTCAATGATGAACAAGGCAAGGTTGTGAAAAACATGAGCGATTCGAAATACTTGGTTGAAGTTTTCTTTACTGAATTCACTACTATTTTTAATATCTAAAAACGCTTGATAATTGATCGTCAAGTATGCCTTTTTTTTATTTTCTTCCAACAGAACTCCTCACTTCAGATGAATTTCCGTTAAAATTTTTAACCTACTCCAAATGTTTGTGGACGGCCTCGTGGGGAATATATCTAAACTAACGTGTCCCGTTAGTTCAGCAATTCTCGTACACAGTCCGCCGCATAACCCGCTAAATGAGAGTACCGCTTCAGAGTACCACTCCGGCGTTCAAGGCGATACCTTTCGAAAATGATAATTCAGATTTGTCACATTTTCATGTGGAATCAGACCGGCCTTCCTCTCTGTACCTCATGAAAATGGGCCGAAGATGAGAATGGCAGTCATCAGGAGCAATCCGCTACAAATGAACTGTTCAACTTTCATCCAGACCGGCAAGGCCAGGAAGAAAAGCACGGCGGTGAACGCGATGAGCAAGATTATCACGACGATGCGCAATCGTAGCAATGCTCGCTGCTTGGGCATGATAAGCTGGTTAGCATCGCGAAGTCCTTATGCTTCGCGGCTTTCGCGAGTACTCATGCCCGCAGAGGCTCCATGTCAAATCGCTCTATTAGCCTAGAAAACGTAAACTTTACTCACGAAGTAGAGCGAAGAGCCGATAAATGACTCATTCTTGATCTCCCTTTCTCACTAAAAAGTAATATTTCAAAAGCAAATTCTTATCTCCAATCATCAGGAATTAGAGCTTCCCCTCTCCAGCGTTCGATAACAGCAGATTGGAACCTAGAATCGGCCAAGTCTGCATGATCTGTTATTATTACTTGAAAGTTTGGTGAAAGGCTCTCAATTACATTGAATAAAAGGTCAAACATTCTCTTAACTGCTAACTTATCATCGTCAATAAGATGGTTTATAGATCCAAGAAGTTCACTATCCTGATCCCTAGGATAATAAACTTGTGTAGGCTGATCCAAAAATAAAAATCTAGGTACTGGTCTACCATGTTGAATAAGAAATTTATGAAGTGCCAAATGCACCAATAAATGATATGCTACCCAATTCTGCCCGCTACCCATTCTTTCTAAGGTTATTGGCCTATCTTCTCTATCTATTACTACCGTGACATTGGTCAAATCAAACCTTACAGGATCACCACTATGCTCCAAGTTCAGATTATTTGACCATTCTGTCATTTGTATTCCAATTCGATTTAAAATTGATTGCAATCTTTCTTGTTTGTTTTCTTCATCTAATTGACTTTCCAGCAGGCTTACTTTTTGTTTAGCTTGATTTACTGCTTCCACATATTTAGTTATGTCATTGTCTACATTAATGCTCTCTAGCCATAAGCTAATACGCCCTGCTACTCTACCACGTCTAACATTCAAATCCCGTAGCTGTCTAGCAGCAGTCTGCTCCCGAAAAATGCCGTCAATCTCTTGATTCAGTTCTTGGAGCCTTTTTAATATTCCTTCTTGCTCGTTCTCCAGATTCTCAATATATTCCCTCAATCTCGGCCGCTCTTTAACAGCAGTTTCTAGGCTTTCTCTTACTTGTTGCAATGATTTTTTAATTGCAGTAGCATGAGGTACTAATTCTTCCACTTTACTAGAACATAGTGGACAAGTATTAGGATCATGGCTGCCTGTATTAAATAAATTTATTGACTCCAATCTAAATTCTTGTTGTTGCACTTCCACAGCGTATCCATTTGCTTCATTGACAAAAGTTTTCGCAGCCCGGATTGCCTCGGCTTTCTCATTGAACTCAATTCTAGTTCTATGAAGTTCCACTTGGAGTTGAGTTAACTGTTCAACTCCAGGAAACTCAACTTCCCCTGGTTTCCATTCTGATAAAGGTTGCAACAGTTTTACCAGTTCAAACAAGGCAATATCTTGATAATCTGCCGCGGCATCAATTAAACCAACTTCACGTGCTTCTGAGAGTAGGCTAACTGCCTTGCTAACGCCTTCTCCTCTTATCAATTCAGCTTCTTTTAGCACTTGCTCCGCTTTCTTTAATTCCCGTTTAGACCGAGCCAGTTCCTGTTCCAATGCTAATCTATCTTCTTGAATGGCTCCTAAAAAGTAGGGTAAGGTATCTTTTATTGTTTGTTTCATAAAATCTTCAGATTGTCTGTGGAATAAATACCTCTTACTTGCAATTTCATCCTGTTGCTGGAAGCAGTAAAAAAGAGCATGTTTAATATTTGCTTCTAACGC
Source organism: Paenibacillus ehimensis NBRC 15659 (assembly GCF_004000785.1). Taxonomy (GTDB): domain Bacteria; phylum Bacillota; class Bacilli; order Paenibacillales; family NBRC-103111; genus Paenibacillus_G; species Paenibacillus_G ehimensis. The sequence continues at coordinate 176,604 of NZ_BILX01000002.1, forward strand.
ATCTCTAGTTTGCCCAATAGGAGGTGTATGAATATTTGGTGAAATTCCTATCTTTTGTGTCAAGAATGCCGAAATCGCATCGCTAGTTGTGTTTGCCACAGGGGTGTTATCTGGGCTAGAAACTACACTCCCTATTTCCAAATAAGATGCATTTGTGCTAAGAGCTGATTTTGCAGGATTAGCCCGCCCAATAAATACTTCATCAGATTCAAACTTCAATCTTACTCCATACCATGAAACTGTATCACGGATAATCCCCTCGGGAACAAGGCACTTTCCTCTACCTAAGCAGTATTCAACAATCTCAATTAACGCTGACTTTCCAGTACCTGAACTACCCGTAATAATATTGACTTTCCCAGGTTCAAAGTTTACAACTCGTTTTTGTCCCTTGTGACTATATAAAACAATCTCCAGTATCTGCAATTTAAGGTTTCACTCCCCACATGGTGTATATCGTTGAGACAGTTCCTGCACGAGAAAACCATTTACCTATCATTTCTGCCCTATTCATTATCTCGGCTATCTCACCATCTGTATTTCCATCCAATTTCACTTTTCTATATTTAGGCACTTGAACGTTTCCGTTATTATTAATTGCCAACGCATCTAACTGCATTAGAAAGATAATTGACTCTTTGGTAATTGGAACCAATTCCTTTGCCCTGCTTGCAAAGCCTATACGTACGCTCTGATTTTCTTGTAGCCAGACATGCATCTGCTTACGACTAGAAGAAGGGAATTTATCCCTTGTCGCTCTATGTAATAAAATGGGTAGTATTAAATACAAAAGAGGATACTGAAATGGTACATCAGTATTCTCGTAGTATTTTGTGATACTTCGACGAATAACTTCACCACAAAAGGCTGGATTTAAAAGATATGCAATCTCTTGAGGACGCTCATACCATGACTTCATCTCACTCCCTCCAATGTTCTTTCTATTATGCTCTCAAGTCTATTGATGAAATCAGAGTGCCAACCTACTCTTAATTGATTAGAAAGTAGATGATAGCTCCCACGCATTACATAAGGTTCTGTACAACGCGGACGAATGTGGATGTTAGCCTCTTGGTCCATCCAATTAAACAGCGCTCTTCCCGCTTTTTTTATTTGTGTCTCAGAATCATCCTCAAAGTCCTCTTTCATAGCTTCAAAACGTCGTTCCCACTCGTCAGTCAATCGCGTCTCATACGTTTCAAGTTCATTCACAAATAATAATTCATCCCTTACCCACCTAGACCGTTGTTCAAAAGCTCTATAGTAGTCACTGATGGCCTTTTGAATACGAGGCTGACTAACTGCAACCAATTTTAATTGTTCAATGAAAACTCTTTGATGCTCGGCAATTGATTCTTCTGCCGGAGCAATGTAATCTAAAAAGTCGATCGGTAGATTATCTTGATGAAATTGCTCTTGAAGATCGTTTATGTAGTCCACTATCTCGGTTTGCGAAATTGTGTCTACTGAATCCGATGATAAGTGTTGTATCACCTTGTTAAACCAAATTCCTTCCAATCTTTGGAAGATGGCTTCCTTAAATTGTGGCCTTGTAGCATACCTTAGTTCTCTTAGAATATCTTCTTTTGTATCCACTATATTAGGAGATGCATCTAAAACGTATACACAACTTATTAGTTGTTCGCGTTGTATCTCAGATAATCCCAAAAAAGCCTCATAAGCCAATCTATTCGATTGGCTTGTTGAATTTTCAGCAACCTCATTAAGAAGTGTTAGAGCTGTGTGAATGTCCCTATACTCCTGATACGGATATAATTTACTGGCAATTGACCCTTCAGGAGCTACTCCTGTAGTAATCAAAGTAAATTTTACTGATTCAGTACTGACTTCACCATTTTGAACTGCTGTACTCCAAACACGTATGGTCTTCCATAAATCAGAACAAGAGTTAGTTAAGGAAGAAATAGAATTCATGTGATGTTTTGTTTGGATTAATTCAATAGGAGTTCCGTCTTTCTCAAAAGCAATATCATCTAGTTTCTCAATGGAAATATGTAAATCAGGACTAGACTTCAATAACATATATAATGCATATCTGGCTTGGTAGAAGTATCCCAGAGCTTGTGCGTTAGCCGAAAAGTTAGTAATTTTAATCAACTCCTGTCCCTTAAACCAAATTTTCCCTATCCTACTCTATCTTAATTCTTGTTTATTTTTTTATCAATCCTTTCCTCATACCAAAGGACTATTTTTTCGATCTCCATTGGTCTTAAGAACCATCCAGTGCTTCAATCAAGAAACATGCAATATAAATTTTAGAAAGGATCAGCAAAGTGCTATACTATGCACATTCATTTTATTAAACACCATATTGAAATTGAGGTATCGTCATAAAGTTCACAGTATACACAATTTGCGAGAAAGTAGAGAAGTTCTATAATGAAGCCATAAGGGAATACGAAAAGCGGCTTAGGCCGATATTGCACTATTAAGTTAATTCATCTCAAAAAGGAAGATCGCTTGAAAAGAAGCTTAGCGATAGCAGCTATAAGATACTTGTGACCAACACCAAGCAATCGCTGTCGTCGGAGGAGCTTGCGGAGAAAATCAGTAGCTTAGGAGTATCGGGGACATCAGATGTCTCCAGTATTATCGGCTCAGAAACCGCACCATACGATGAGAGGCTGACGCTGAATCAAATGAATATGGAAGCAGGACTCAAAATAACTATATTAATTGAACAGCTTTATCGAGCACTTCGTATCATCAACAACCATCCCTACCATAAATTAAATATTGTGCGATAAATGCTATTGGGAGTCGGCCAATGATCTGGATAGACTTATGGTACGTTCAGCTTTACTGTTATAATGGCAAAAAAAGCTAAAAGGAGCATGCCGCGGCAGCTCCTTTAGCAATCAAACCAGAATATTTCCGATTTTTCAATCCAACGGGTCATCCAGCATAGCGCTGATGACCTTCAGTACCCTCTTTTGCTCGTTTACACTTCGGCCTCGGAGCTTGTTCACAATTTCTTCGAGCGTAGACTCGCTTCCCTTTCCACTCACAGGCTGGACATACCTAAAGAACTCAACCATCGACAGATCGAGCGCATTCGTAATTTTATCCAGCACTTCTACGGAACAGACTTTTTCGGAACGCTCCAGCTTGCCAATGTAAGTTTCGTGTACCTCAGCCTTATTTGCAAGTTCTTCTTGACTTAGTCCACGTAATTTTCGAAAGTGCCGGATGCCTTCCCCTACCATTTTCATCAAATCGCTCACGGTAATCACCCTAAGCAAACCATAGACCAGCCAGTCAGTTACTCCAAGAGACTATAGAGCTTATTTCTCTAAAAATATATCCTAAAGGGATATTTTTTGGTATAATAAGACCGGCCCCTTTTCCAAGGTAGGCCTTCGGTATCAAGTCATTTGAATGAAAACAGGCTATTTCAAAAAAGAAAGGACTGAACACCATCAGAGTACTATGCATATACCCCGACGACACGGTGGCAGATATTTACGTCACCGACATTGGAGAATTTCTTCGTCTGTCCAAACTGGTAAACGGAATCACCATGGAAGGAATAAATTATGCTGTAGTCCATACCGAACTGATTGTAGAAAAAGATACCTACTACATATCCATGTCGTTAAAGCATAAGCATGCGCCATAAACTCGTTTCATCTCCCGGGGAAGAAATTTTTACCATACCAAATTTTATTGAATAATAAACAAACCGTCATTATAATGGGTTCAGCATCAAGACTCTATACATACTGCGGGGTATACACATGATGGAAAAGAGAACATCCGGGAAGCTCAAAAACAAAGTCGTAGGCATCACACTTCTATTGCTGCTACTCATGCTCGCCACTTCAACCGTTGCCACGATCTATTCCATCCGAAGCAGCATGAACACCATTCTGATTGACAAGGGAGTCGAGTTGAACAAGGAAATTGCCGATCAGGCCGAACTGATCCTGGCGGGGAATCCGGATAGCGTCAAGAGCCTCCAAGCTTTCGTCGAGAGAAAGATCAAGGAAACCAATCTTACCTACGCGATTGTCATCGATACGAATGTGACGGCTGTCGCCCATAGCGATTCTCAGAAGATCGGCAAAGTATATAAAGATGATCCGTATACGGAAGACGGAGCCAAGAACGGAAATATCAAGACAAGCACATTTTATGCCGATGTGCAAAAAATCTGGACTTACGATATCATGACCCCGATCTACAAGGACGGAAAGCTTTATGGCGCCATGGATATCGGCATCCCGCAGAGCGAAATCAGCCAGACCATAACCAAAATTCTGACTAATGTGGGCATTATAGTCGCTATTAGCTTGGTCCTCTTTATCATCGTCATGCTGATGATCTACGATAAAGCCTTCAAACCGCTGGACCACTTGGTAGCCCTTATTCAAAAAACCAGCAAGCTGGACCTGAAAGAAGACACCTCCTATGAAAAGCTCATGAAAAGAAGCGACGAAATCGGAAGAATGACGGTCGCCATCAGTGAAATGAGAAGTGCATTAAGAGAGGTTGTCGGTTCAATCAAGCAAGCATCCGGCAGTGTCACCGCCACCTCCGAACATCTGAACCAAGTGTCCAACGACAATTTGGTTTCTACGACCGAACTGTCGCTTGCGATCGACAACATCGCCAAAGCAAGCGAAGAGCAAGCCAATGAAACGGAACACGGCTCGGATAAAGTATCCGATTTGGCGCGCGGCATGGGAGACATCTTGAACAGTACCTCGGAGATCGAATCGATGGTCAATCAAACCAACAATTTATGCCATGACGGCGTTTCGATTATTAAAGACCTGACCCTTTCTTCCGAAGAGAACAAAAGAGCTTCCGTAAATGTGGAGAGTATCGTGGTTGAGGTGGACCGCAGCTCGGTCGAGATCACAAGCATCGTCGGCACGATTTATGCTATTGCCAACCAAACCAACTTGCTCGCGCTCAACGCGTCGATCGAATCCGCCAGAGCCGGGGAAGCCGGAAGAGGCTTTGCCGTGGTAGCCGCCGAAATTCGGAAGCTTGCGGAACAAACCTCGAAAGCGACGGAGGAAATCCAGCAAAAGGTCGATACTATTCGAGGAAAATCCGAGCTGGCCGTTGCAGAAATGAAAACCAACTTGACCATCGTGGGAGAAAACGTCAAGAACGTGAACGATACCCGGGACATTTTCATGAACATCTCCGACAATCTCGGCATCCTGCAAACGAAAGTGGAAAACATCTTATCGAGCAGCAAGCTCATGAAGGAAAGCAACGACAGCTTGGTCGATTTCATCCAGAGCATATCGGCAACGTCGGAAGAAACAGCCGCCAGCTCGGAGGAAATGGCTGCTATGGCCAAAGGCTATTTGCACAGCGTCGAGGTGCTTGCTAAACAAGCCGAAGACCTTAGCCAGCTTTCCACCACATTGAACAAATATATGAATAAGTTCGAGATTTAACAGAAAATGCACCTATGCCGGATGTTCGGGTAGGTGCATTTTTGGTTCGGTTGCGTGAAGGCCTCTCAGTCCGTGGAGTCGGGAGAGACCTTTTCCTTCCGAAACTAAAAAAACAAGCCATCTCGATCGAAACAAGACGGTTTGATTTTTTTCATTTAACTATTGCTAACCAGGCATCGGGCTTCGCGTCGTGCGAAAATCCTGCGGCGTCGTCTCGTTCTGCTTCTTGAAGAAGCGAATAAACGCAAGCGCCGAGTTATAGCCCAGAGCGGCCGCGATTTCATTGACCTTCATCGAGGTGTTCAGAAGCATGTCTTTTGCGATCACGTTCTTGTAATCGTTCACATATTTCGACAGCCCGATGCCGGTCATTTGCTTATACAGCCTGGATAAATATGACGGGTTCAAGCCCACGTAATCCGCCAGAGCGGTTAACGAAATATCGGTAGCGATATGCTCCTCGATATAGCGATGCACCTTATTCACCACCTCCGTCGGCAGCTGCAAGCCCCGCTGCGCGTTCCATTCGAAGATGCAGTCGGCGATTTTCCAATAATATTCCACCAGCTCCGGCCAGGAAGCCGAATCGTCATAACGAAACAAAATGTCGAGGTCCACCTGCAAATTGACGTGGTCGCGAAGGTCCCGGTATTTGTACAGATAGAACAAAAACACGGACGAGAGGGAATGGTACAGCTCGCTCTTCCGCTCACAGGGCGTGTCCAGGTCGTTCCATATGGCCGTCAGCTCGACGAACAGCTTGTTGAACTGCTCGCGGTGATTGTTCTCCAGACAGGTCATGAGCAGTTGTACCCGGGCGTGGAAGAATCCGTCATGATAGCTTTCCGCTTTGTCGTTAGGGTCCGCCTTCTGCATGTCCTTATCGGTCATAATGACCTCATGCAACAATCCGTGTCCTTGCATCAAGCCGTATTTGATTGAATGAAACCGGTCCGACAGGCTGCTCCACGGGATCGCCTCGCTGCCGAGCAGGAACGAGACCGACAGCCGCAGCAGCTTCTTGCACGTTTCCTGCACGCTGTCCAGAATCCCGCTCGCATACCGGTGGGCTCTCATCCAATCCAGGCCGCCGGCAGGACCGGACAGCTCGTCGGAAGCTTTCGGCTGAATGATCCAGACGATCTTCGAAAGCTCGAAGACGACGGAAAAGCTTCGTACCTGTGCCGACAAATACTCATCGCAAATATTTTGCAGCGCATAGGTGAGCAGCGCTTTATCCGGCATGGTGAACATCTCTTTCCAGGCATCCACCCTTCCCATGAGCAAATACACCGGCATGGTCGCATCAAGCGGAATATCAATCTCTTTGAAGGCCTGCCTCAGCTCCTCCTCCGTGACCTGCTTGCCTTGCAAGAGTCCCCACATATATTCTTTTTGTAGCGAGGGCAAGGCCATTCTCATCTTGGATTGCGCTCTCGCAATCATCTGCACTTGATCCTGCTCTTCTTCGATCTTCTCGATAGCCCGTTCGACGGATTGAATGATCTTTTCGTCGCTTTCGACCTTCAGAATATAATCGAACCCGCCGTAGGTAATGGCGCTTCGGGCATAATGGAAGTCGTTATAGCCGGTCAGAAAAATCACCTTGCAGGCGGGCCACTGCGATTTGATTTCCCGCAGCAGCTCGATTCCTTCAATGCCCGGCATCTTAATATCGGAAATGACGATATCGATCCGGTGATGGGACAAAATCTCCAACGCTTCTTCGCCGGAATAAGCGCTCATCACCTCAAGCGGCAGATGACTGGTTTGCTCGAATAGCTCAAGAAGGCCGTCGACGATAATGGGTAGATCATCCACGATCAGCAGTCGGTACATGCCGCTCCCCCTTTAGCTTACGCTCAGTTTGATGATGACTTGCAGCCCGCCCAGCTCCGAACGGGACACGGTAATGCCATATGCTTCTCCGTAGCGCAGCTGAATTCTGCGATGGACGTTCATAAGGCCGGTCGTCTCCTCGATCCGGTTCGAGGAATAACGCAGCTTCTTCTGCAGCCCCTCGATCTCCTCGTCCGTGATGCTTTGGCCGTTATCTTCAACATACAGCAAGAAGTCGCCGTCCCTCCGTTCGCTATGCACCCACAGCTCGCCGGGCTGAAGCATATTGCCCAATGCATGCTTGTACGCATTCTCGATAATCGGCTGCAGAATGAGCCGCGGCACAGCAATAGCAGGGACATCTCCCTCGAACAAAACCTGAATCCGCTCCCCGTAGCAGATCCTTTGCATCTCGATATACGTGCGGGAGTGTTCCACCTCCAGCTCAAGTGGGATTTCATCTTCATCGTTGCGGGTAATGAACTGGAAGTATTGCCCGATATATAAGCAAAATTGATACGCTTTCTCCTTCTGGCTCTCCGATTTAATCAGCCGGCACAGCACAAAGAAGCAGTTATATAAAAAATGAGGATTAATCTGCGATTGCAGCCGCTTCAGCTCCGAATGCTGGTTCCGGATTTGCTGCTCGTAGTTTTCCTCGATCAACGTTTTCAAGGACCGTACCGTATCATTGAAGGCCCGGTACAAATAACCGAACTCATCCGCTCCGCGATCGATGAGGATCGGCTCCAGCCGGTTCTGCTGAACGCGGCGGAAGGAATGCACCAGCTTCATCAATGGCCGGTAAATAAAGCGCAGCAGAAAATATGTAAAAAACACGACGATACAAACGGCCAGCGCGCACGCCCACCAGAACAACGTCCGATACATCTGTAATGATCCCAGAACCAGCTCTTCCGGGATGCAGGTGATCGAATAAGCATGCCACAGGCTGGAATATTTATACACCGCCAGATACCTTTTGTTATCATGAACAATCGTTTCATGACCTTCATCAGACTGCCGTTCCCGCTTCTCCAAGGCAAAAGACTTCATTCGCTGAAGCAAAGCCGGGTCCATCCCCGTCTCCATACTCCACCCCAGCTCCAAATTCAGCAGGACGCTCTGCCCGCCCCGCGTCCGGCCGATTTGCGCGAGCGTTTCCTTGATCTTGGCCGCCGACAGCTCAACCCCCAGAATATATAACGGACTTCGAACCGTATTTCCGGGATATGGCATCGTAATAAACAGCCGGTTGTTCCAGTAAATGAACGGCGCTTCGTACAGCTTCGCATTTTGTTGCATCGCCATATATTCCTCCGGCTCCAAATGGGTTTCATAGTCGTTGCTGAGAATGCTGCGCTTGAGGAGCGGGACGTAGGCCTTCGCTTCTTCGATAAAAGGGCTTGAATTTTTCATCAGCTCAAGCCGCCGCTGAATATCCAATATTTTGCGTGTCCGCTCGTACGGGCTCATGTCATTGCCGGTTGCCGCAAGCTCCATCAGATCTGTATCCATCACATAGTTCGGCAAGTAACGGCTGATGCGGTCCGCTTCCTTGTCCAGCGAGTCCATATAAAACCGCGTCGTATTCAGAACCGACTCGGTAATTTCGCTGCGGATATTGTCCGAGCCCTTCTCGTTAATCGTCCAAGTAATTGCCATAAGCGGCAGCAGAGCCGCCAGAAAAGCCGCCATAATCTTCTTGAAAATCGAGGAATCACGCAAAAAGAATAAGCAGTTCATCGTATGTTCTCCTCTAGTGCCTACAGACCGCTTCTCTATTATCCTTTTACACTCCCCATGACGATTCCTTTAATGAACAGCTTCTGCAAGAACGGATACACCACCAGGATGGGAAAGGCCGCTACGAAAATTTGCGCCGCTCTGCTCGTTCGGTCGGACAGCTTAAGCATCAATTCGGCATTCTCCGCTTTAATGAAGCGGAAATCCATCTTGATAATGACCGTCTGTAAAAACGTTTGCAGCGGATAATTTTCAGTATGATTCATATACAGCATTCCGTCAAACCAGCTGTTCCAATGGCCGACCATCGTGAACAGTCCCGTCGTAGCCAAGGCGGGCAAAGAAAGCGGCACGTAGATTTTCCATAAGGTCGTAAAATGGCCTGCGCCGTCGATCCGCGACGATTCCTCCAGCTCCTTAGGCAGATTGCGATAGAAATTCAGCAGCAGGATGACATTGAACACCGGAACGGCCGTCGGCAAAACCAACGCCCAGATGCTGTCGATCAAGTTCAGCGATTTTACCGTGAGATAGGTGGGAATCAGACCGCCGCTGAACAGGATCGTAAAGACGAAGAACCAGGCGTAAAACGTTCGCAGCCGGAATTGACGAGGCTCCTTGGACAAAGGATAGGCTGTTAGAATCGTCAGAAACATGCTGAGCGCGGTTCCCAGCACGACGCGCTGGACCGATACCCAGAACGCCCGCAAATATTCGGGCTTGCCGAACACGTTATTGTAGGCGGCCGTCGTAAACTCGACCGGCCACAGCGTAACCTTGCCGGCCGCGGCCGCAGCGCCGGAGCTGAACGAAATCGCCAAAATATGAATAATCGGCATCAGGCACAAGAACGACTGAAACGCCAGGAAGATATAGTTGCATACGATAAATAGTTTTCGGCCCAAGGATGTCTTGATCGGCAACTGACAGGCCTCCTTTCTCAATAGCGGGCGAATTCTAGAAAATCCGGTAATTCGCTACGCGATAGGCTAATACATAGGAAATGGCGATCAAGATAAACGATACGACGGATTTCAACAGACCTACCGCCGTGGCGAAGCCGAACTGCGCCTGCTGCACCCCCATGCGATAAACGAAGGTGTCGATAATGTCCGCGCTTTCATAGACCGGCGGGCTGTACAGGTTGAAGATTTGCTCGAAGCCGGCATTCAGGACGTTCCCGATATTCAGCGTCAGCATCAGGATGACGATCGGCATCATGCCGGGTAACGTAATATGGAAGGTTTGCTTCCATCGCCCCGCGCCGTCGATTTCCGCCGCTTCATAGAGCGACGGGTTGATGTTGGTTAACGCAGCCAGATATACAATTGTGCCGAAGCCGAATTCCTTCCATACATCCGACAGCACCATCGCATACGGAAACCAGGCGTTGCTTCCCAAGAAAAAGATAGGCTGGATACCGAATAGCCCCAGAAATTGATTGAGAATGCCGGACGATGGAGACAACACATCGACCAAGATCCCGCTTAACAGCACCCACGATAAAAAGTGAGGCAAGTAGACGAGCGTCTGGAACGTTCGCTTGATCCATTCTCTCCGCAGCTCGTTCAGCAGGATGGCCACCGTGATCGGCACGACCAGACCGGCGATGATTTTCATCACGGCAATATAGACGGTATTGAAGAAAATACGCCCGATATCGGGATAATCGATCAATAATTGAAAGTTTTTCATCCCGATGAAGGGTGAGCCGAACAAGCCTCTGTTCGGGATATATTTCTGGAAAGCCATGATGAGGCCCGCCATGGGTACATAGCTGAACATCACCACCAGCACGATTCCCGGAAGCAGCATGAGGTGCAGGGGCCACTCCCGCCTCCACATCCGTGTCAGTCCATTCACGCCATTCACCTCGCCGTATACCTTAAGATGTTGTTCGATACCATAAAAAAGAGGGAGGGACGATGTACGCCCAATCCCTCGATTCGCCCGGATAGCCGTTATTTTTTCGTCTTGTACCACTCGTTCACTTCTTTGGTCATGGCATCGCCGCCAAGCTTCTTCCATTCTTCCACGAATTTATCAAATTCATCGACCGATACTTGATTCATAATAATTTTGAAATAGACCTCATCCCGCTTCTTGAGCAAAATTTCCTGTCTTTCGGCCATGGTCGGCGTCGGCGCGCCATAAAATTTATTTTGCAGATACTGCTTGTTCTTCTGGATGGCCGGAATGAGCGAATACACGCCATTCGGACCCGAGATCAGGTATTCCCACCACATGCTCGTATCGCCGTTAACATACTTCATCGCACGCTCGTATCTCGTTTTTTGGTCCTTCGACTCCAGAATACCCGTATCCTTGTTGGCAATCGCTTTAGGCAGCACCTCGCCGTTGTTATCGATTTGCTTGCCGACGCGCAGCGGATTGATCAGCCAGTAATTGTTGCCCTTCTCTTTACGGTCTTTCCCGAACTCATACACCTTCTGCTCTTCGGTCGGGTGGTTGTCGACGGCGATCCATTGGTTCAGCAGCTTGATGACGCCTTCCGGATGCTTCGCTTTCTTGGAGACAACGTAATATTCGTCCACGCCCAGTCCGATTTGCGATAACGCCGGGTTGCTGTCCACCGTCGGAATCGGGAACACGCCCCACTCCTGCACCACTTTTCCGTCCTTCACGGAGCCTTTGACGAGCTGGGCCGGCGTCCAGGATGCGCCATAGACCATCCCGATGCCGTTGCCGTAGATCAGCTCAGCCGCTTTCTCCGCATCCTTCACCGCGAATTCGGGATCGATCAATCCTTTCTTGAACATGTCCTGCAATGCGGCCAGCGCTTGCTTCACCTGCGGCTGAATATCGCTGTTGACCAGCCCGCCCTTGCCATCCTCGATCCAAATATTTTCATAGGCATGGTATCCGTTCAGGAAAGCCCGCAATCCCGTGACCCCGGTTTCAATATTAAAAGGATTTTTGCTGATCGCGAGTCCGTACGGCTTCCCCGTACCGCCAGGATCTTTGGTTTTAAAAGCCTCGGCGATCGTCATCATGTCTGCCATCGTCTTGGGCTCGGGCAAATTCAGCTTCTTCAGCCAGTCCGTGCGGACATACAGAAACTGGTAATTATACGGATTATAGGTGTTGGGAATCGCCATCAGTTTATTGTCGAACATGGCCGTCTTCATCTGCATGCCGCCGTCCATCGTCAGATACTTCTTCGTTTCGTCCGTGGCATACTTGTCGTACACTTCCGTCAGGTCCATGATCATATCCGCTTCGGTCAGCTCTTTCAATTGCGTCGCGTTCACCGGGAAAAAGTCCGGAAGATCGCCGGATGCGATCGTGATTTTGATCTTTTCCTTGAATTGGCTCGTATCGGCTACCCACTTGTTGGTCACTTTTACGCCAATGTCTTTTTCGTACGCATCATACACGGAGTTCTTGGTAAAGTTCTCGCCTTCGTCGAACTTCAGATACTGATCGCTTGGCGAAACCGTCGAAACCTCGATCACACCGTTTCCCGGCTCGGATGCTTTGTTCTCCGGTTCGTTTGCGTTGCTGCTGCATGCCGTAACCGCCAAGCTCATCGCCAATGCGGCGAACGAAAGCGCCTTCGTTTTCTTCTTCATACGACCCCTCCAACTTATTTACAAGCCTCCGGTTGTGTTCCTCCGAGTGTTTCCTTAAGTATGGATAACGCCACCCGCCTAGTTCAAGTATAGGCAGGGAATGCGCCTTCAACCATATACTACTCTTTACTTTCGTATACACCTCTTGACGTGGCCTCGCTCGATACGGAAGCAAACAAGTAAACAATTGTATACAAAAGTCATAACTTATCTCTTTGAAAATAGGCCCGGATTACTTATTGTTACAGTAAGAAGATTCCTGCAGACGTCAGCCCTTGACAGCGAAGGAATCGTCAGGAAAGGAGGCCCTGCCGCATGAATGGACCCGAGGTTTGAACAAAACGTCTCCTGTATGCTGAATTCGGACGAGCTTGATGCTGCATTCACTCAACGTTGGAAGGAGCGGGATTAATGGGATTGAAAATGAAATGGACAGCAGCCGTCATGACGGCCGTCATGTTCTTGTCACAGATTTCGGCCGTGCAAGCGGAAGAGGCGAAGCCTCAGGAACGGAACCTTGCTTTAGGGCTGAATTATACATGGTCGCAAGCGCCGGAAGCCGGGCATCCGGATCATAACCGCAAGCTGACGGACGGAAAATACGGCGCATTGGATAAGTCGGACCCGGCGTGGGTAGGACATGTGCAGAAGATGACGCGCGAGGTCGTGTTCGATCTGGGCGAGCAAAAGTCGATCTCGAAAGTTAAAGCGCACTTCTTGCAGGATTGGCCGACAAACTCGATTCTTGTCCCGTTGTCGGTGTCGATGTACGCCTCTGACGACAGCCATAATTGGGGAGCGCTTTCACACAAGGCCACGCAGCTTCTCTGGGGAGACGGGCCTCCAAGACAAGAGACCTTCGAGTGGGACGGAAGCCGAGACGGCATTCAAAGCGACAAAACCGTTACGGGGGTGGTTTACGCCCGCTATGTGAAAGTTACCTTCCCGATGCATACCCGGGCGTGGAGCCTCATCGATGAAGTGGAGATTTGGGGCACGGATGGAAAAGTAGCAGGAGCGGTAACGGTTCCTCCCGATCAAGTGGGCTTCTTAAAGCCGGGAGAAGCGACAGCCGGCATCCGCCATCTGGGCTTGCTGTACAACGGCCATTATAAGGATAATCTGGGCGATTGGACGAAGGAACGGATTATTCCCAACATCAGCTATGTGAATCAAGCCGGGCAGCCGGTGGATCGGCTGTTTGACGGCGTGCTGTATCTCGGTCTTACATCCCCAGCCGGCCGGGGCTACGACGGGAGAGCCAATCTGGAAGATTGGCAATGGTATCTGAATAAGACTTTCGCCGCGGCAGGCGATATGCAGCAGCTCAACGAAGCGACCAAGGAAGTCGGGGCCAAGCTGGGGCAGCCGGATTATAAGGAGAAGGTCGTTCTGATGATTCCGGACCCGGGCGAGTACTTGAACGATTTCGGCGTGGTGAACGGGGAAGCTTTAAGCTTTAACGCTTCGACGGTCGGAGAAGAGAAGGCGTTCGCCAACCGGGAGAAAGCGATCCAATGGTGGCTCGATCAAGTGAAGCAAAAATGGGAAGCGGCTCAGTACTCCCATCTGGAGCTTGTCGGCATGTACTGGCTGGAAGAGCAGATCAGCACCAGCGCGAAAGGGCCGGATTTGCTTCGTTCGACGAGTGCCAAGGTTCATAACATGGGCCTGAAATTTTTCTGGATTCCGCATTTCTTGGCTTACAAGAGCTTTATGTGGAAGGATGTCGGCATTGACGCCGTCAATTTCCAGCCGAACTATTTCTTCGAGGAAATGGGCTATGACCGTCTGGAGGATGCCGCCAACACAGCCAAGCGGTACGGGATGTCCAACGAGCTGGAGTTCGACGATCGCATGCTGACGGATAGCGTCTTCCGCGACCGGTATATCGATTATTTGAACAGCGGCGTGGAAACCGGCCTGATGCAGGAAGGCTTCAAAGCATACTACCAAGGCAACAATGCCGTATATAATACGGCGGTGAGCGCCGATCCGACCAACCGTGTGATGTACGACTGGCTGTATCAATTCGTCAAAGGAACGTATGTCAAAAATACGGCCGTCGCTCCGGAAGCCGAAGTGCAGATGAACGGGAAAACGATTCAAAGCAAAGCTCTCGTGCCGGATACGGAGCCTGTTCAGTTTACATGGAAGCCGAAAAGCAGTGACGGCAGCGGGCTGACGAAGGTCACTGCTACGTTTGACGGCAAGCCTTACACGGCAGGAACCGTCATGAATCTGACAGGCAAGCTTGGGAAGCATGAGCTGATCGTTACCGTGATTACGGCGGGTAAATCCCGAAAAACCTCTTATGTGATTGAAGTGTCCACCAGCGCAGCAGCCATGAAACAATTAGCTGAGCGTTTCGCGGCGGAAAACCAGATCACGAATGCCAAAGCGGCTCGTGCTCTCATCAAAGATCTGGAAATGATGACCTACCTCGAAGGGGCCAATCAAACGAAGTTTATCGAGTTTCTGAAAGTATTTAACGCCCGGCTGGATCGTGTGAAGGAAGAGCGCATGATTACGGATACGGCGTACAATGCGCTCAAGGAAGGCGTCTATTACCTGATTGGCAATCTGGCGGAAAATAAAGCCGCGGAAGCTTCTTCGGTGGAAAGCGGCAGCGCCGGCTATGCCGCCGGGAAAGCGGTTGACGGCTCCCCTGTTACGAGATGGACAAGCGAGTACAGGGACAATACGTGGTTCCAGGTCGATCTCGGTGCACCGACGGATATCGATACGGTGAGAATCGATTGGGAATTGGCCCGGGCGAAAACATTCCAGCTGCTTGTTTCGAACGATAAGCAGAACTGGACCAACGTTACACAGGAAAACGGCGGCATCCTTACGGCAACGGACGGGAAACAAACGGTATCTTTTAACCCGGTTCAGGCCAGATACGTGAAATTCCAAGGGATTCAAAGAGCGACGGATTACGGATATTCCTTCTATGAGTTTGGCGTATACAGCCTTTCCGGCGCTAAAAAACAGCAAAGCGGATTGGCGGACTTCGACGCGCAGTAAGCGCCGCGGCGGCGAATAGAACAGCTTGCCCTCTATGGGGGGCCGACTAACAGAATGCAGGGGAGCATGCTCCCCTGCTTTTTCGTTATGCTATGCGTTATGTTGCGTTCCGGCGAGAAGGTATTGTTCCCGGTTCCGGAAGGTCGAGTCGGGCGGCAATATTGTTTACTTCCGCTTTGCCCCAGTGGTTAAACAAAATCTAGACAACCGAGGGTCTGTTCAATATTTTCGTATGAAAGCCGATATAAGATTTGTGAAAAATGGGTGGTATAATATTGAAATGCAGTAAAAAGCACTCAACAACAAGAACCGACTATCAAGGAGGATGCTCCTGTGAGAGCCATATTGGTTGACGATGAACATTTGGCCTTGATTGGGCTGAAAAAAGCGATGGAAAGAGAAGCAAGCGAAGTAGAGATTGTTGCTGCATATTCCGATTCTACCAAGGTCATGGCAGGCGTATTGCTTCATCGCCCCGATGTTGTGTTTCTTGATATCCATATGCCGGATATTAACGGCCTAAATCTTGGTAAACAGATCCAGACGGTTGTTCCCGGTATCGAAATTGTATTTGTGACCAGTTACGACAAATATGCTGTGCAAGCTTTTGAGCTTTACGCCCTGGATTATATTATGAAGCCGCTGCAAAAGGATCGTCTGCGCCAAACGATCCTGCGGATAAAAGAGAAATTGTCTATCAGGGGCACCAAGAAAACACATGACGCGAATTCGCCTTTGATTTGCTGCTTTAATCAGCTTCAGTTTAGGCTGCCCGGCATGAACGCCCAGAACGCTAAATGGCGTACAAGCAAAGCGCAAGAATTGTTTGCCTATTTGCTTCATCACCGGGACCGGACCATCAATCGAAGCGTTTTGCTTGAACTGCTATGGCCGGAGCTGGAAGAGACCAAGGCAGCGCAGCATCTCTATACAACGATTTATCATATACGTCAAACCTTGAAAAATTCCAATATGGACACGATTTCCATAAACAGTGGCAATTTGGAGGCGGGATATAAGCTTGACCTGGGGGAGGCCCGGGTAGACACGGAGGAATGGGAATACGCCATGAGGCAATTGGGTGTCCTGGATGCAAGTACAGCTGACGCCTATGAGCATGTGTTGAATTTGTACAAAGGCGACTATCTGGGAAATTACGATTACCTGTGGGCCGAACATGAACGGGAACGGCTTCGATTGCTGTGGTTGTACCATATGCGAAAATTATGTATGTTCTACGAGCAACAAGAAAACCAGAAAAAAGCCATCCAAGTCCATCTCCGGATTCAACAATTGCTTCCGGACGAGGAGGAAAGCTATTTCTCACTGATGAAGCTTTACGATGCGATTGGCGACAAGATCGGGGTAGAAGAACAATATTTGCTCCTGAGAACGAAAATGGAACGGGATTTGGAGTTACCGATTAGCGCTGACATTACGGATTGGTACACACGCTGGAAGTCCGTTAGCCTTACTTCCTGACTCAGCTTCATGTCACATCACCCGGTGCCGCGCATCATTCCGGCCCGGGTGATCCCTTGCAGCGCCTGAACAACTCGGGTCATGAAGCGTAGGCTTTCAGCCTTTCCAGCAATTGCTCTGTTGCCGTATCCGTGAACGTAAGCGCATCGCTTGTCCCGACAATCACGCCTTGCCGGATTCGATCGTCCAGCCAGTCCGTGACAAAGCCAGGAGCATATCCCCCCGTGCTGAACGCTCCGCCAAAAGCAATAATTTTCTCATAATCCTTCAGATATTGTTCACGGTTTGTATGGGGGTAAGACTTGGTATACAACCAAAATTGCAAGTCATACATCAACGTGGAAAGTTCGTCCGCATGAAAAGCAAAGTATCCCTTGTCCTCTACAATTCGGGTACAAACGGCACGGATGATCTCCTCCATGTTCCCGACCTCGGTGACTCGGGCACACAGCTCCGAAAGCAGCGGGGAAAATTCCTCATGGGCTACCTTCCGCAAATCCTCCTGCTTATCCTCCTCCGAGGTGTCGTAGACATCGTCATGGACCAATCCCCGGATAAAGGCCTCGAAGTTCTCCGCCAAAAACGTAATTTCATAATCACCTTCCTGATCGACATGGATCACCTCGGGCTCCCCATCCCTGCCGCAATTCCGGTAATCCAGCATTACGACATCGTGACCTGCCGAAGGGCAATCGCAGATGACCACGCCAATGTCGGGATAGCCCCATTCCTCAATCATAAACCGGCTGCCTAATTCTCCGCAGAGCGAATAATGCTTGTCTCGTCCAATCCCCATGATCCCCGTAATCGCAATATGGTCTTCCGTCCAAGACGTTGCTTCCTCTGTAGGGAAGCAAGTGTTGACCGGCACACCGCCGTTATGTAACTTCATCATCGCAATGTAAGAGGCAGGCAATTTATAGCCCAATTCTTGTTCGATCGAAGCAATAAGCTCGTCGGTAGGCGGCTCGCTGACATATTGTTTTAAAGCGTAGTCGCTATCATTCCAAAAGTTCGTCAAGTCAAACCCTTCAAAGGGAGCTTTTCCCGCTCCGTGATTGCCGCCCTGTTCGTTCTGAGCCTGTATGGCCATCGACCGCTTTCGCTTACGGTTCACTGCATTCAGGCCTTGTCGGCTCCATGTTAGAAAAGTCAGCGTGTTTGTATCCTTGGGGGCCAGTTTGTCCGCGATTTCAAATTCTCTTACCGCGTCCTCGTATTGCTCCAGATAGTGTAGGCATAGCCCGCACGGAAATGCCACAAAGGGTCGTTCCCGCCTTGCTTCTCAATGGACAAAAGCTGCTGCAGCGCTTCTTCGTAACGTTCCAGATTGTTCATGGCTCTAGCCAAATGGCTGATTACATCATAATCGCGCTCCCGTTCGGGAATTTCCAAAATCCGATCGATTATGTTTTCAAATTCGTCCTCTTCATGCCAAAGGTTCAGCTGCTCCAACAGGTCTCTCTCCATACTCTGCCTCTTTTCATTGGTGGATTCATGCTCGGTTAGCATTATCTTACAGAAACGCGCTGAAGTAAAATTCCAGCGCTTCCCGGGAGTACCCGTCGCTCCCCTGCCAACCCGCAACAGAGTTAAAATCATGACTCCCTCCCCGAAGCTTACGGGGCGTATCGCGCTCCACCAGCAATCCGGCATACCCCCATATTTCCATCGTCACGTCCCGCTCCTGCTTGCTTGAAGGAAACGCGTTCTTCCAGCGCTTCTCCAGCTGCCGCGCGCTTTCGTGCTCCGTGCAGTCCTGAATCGCTGCGGTCATTTGGTTGAGCATGCCAACATCCTCGCCGGTGACCTCGAACTCTTCTTCTTTGCTGAACAGTTCAAGGTCCAGCCAGCAATACAGAAGGTAGTTCAGACGAACACCTCCCCATTTGACCCGCTCGAAATTCAGCACGTTCAAATCCTCATTCACATAATCACGGTCCGACATGAGACCATGGAAATTGCAGTCTCCGCAGCTGCTGTAATTCGGCCGCACGACACTCCGCTGTCCGTAGGTGTGCAGAGGCAGCCGGGAGGTTAGGGCCCAGCTCGAAAGGGCGCTCCGCAGGTAGACTTTTTTCGTAGACAGACTATGCAGGAACGCAGCGGCTACCTGTTCCTTGGTCACCGTCTGGTGCAATTCGTGCAGCCGTTCGACCAGTTGATCGTGCGTAATCGTGATAGGATCAAACATCAGCCCTTGGCTTTTGGCATAATCGAAATCCTCGCCGGCAAAGGCATTCGGCCGATCCTTCCAACCGCTGGAAGACCAGAAGGTGTTCATGAGTATCTTTTTCGCTTTTTTATCCACGGCTTCTCTCCAAATGAATTTCTCGTTGTAATAAAAATAAGGGCAGGCCCAACGAAACGCCAACGGTTAATGTCCCAATGATCGGTACCCATAACCATTTCATTCCTTTACGACTCCCTTCATACACGATGAAGGCGATTAAGACCACGGCCGAAACCGCGACATCCAGCCACGCGAATGCGCCGATGCGGGTCTGACTTGCTTCTCCTATCAATAAAGAAAGGTTAAGTCCATGCTCACGAATCCATGGTATGAACTGGGAATAGGGCAGGATTGTCCCGAGCAAAGCTAAAATACCGTAAATGTATTTCAACCGCTTCACCTCCATACGAGATATGAGCTCTCCCATATCATAACACATTTTGGAAAGCGGTTAGCTACTCTTGCTTCAGGTTCAACCAGATGACCGAAACGACAATCATCACGCTGCCTGCGATAAACTTGGCCGTAATTTCAATCGGGAAAAAGGGATAGGAATACATGAAAACAATGACCGGATTCAACGACCGGATCAGATTGGCTACCGAGAATTTGATGTACTTAATGCTTTCGTAAAACAGGATAATGCCAAGAAAGCCGCTGCAAAATGCCGCAATCACAATAAACAATAAGCTTTCTCCGGCGAAAAAAACCTTGTAATCTCCCCGAGTGATCCAGATAAACGCACCGATCAATACGGTAGAAGTCATCTGGTTGTAAAATAAAATAATGGAGGAATCGACCCGATCCACCAGTTTCTTTGCCAGCAAATTGGTTAATGCAAACAAAAAGGTATACAGTAACCCCAACACAATCCCCATCATATTATTGTTCGATGATCCTGTGTTCACGACCAGAAAGGAGCCTAAAATACAAATAACGATCGGAACATAACTCGACGATTTAATTTTTTCACGGAGAATGAATACGGCCAAGGCCAGCGAAAAAATAATATAAAACCGGCCGATTAAGCCAAAAGCGATCGGTCCCAGCATAAATAAGCTGAAATATTGGCACACGACGCCGATGGAATTTGTAACCCCCAGCAAATAGATTGCTTTGTCATTGACGAGCACCAATCTCTTTTTTCTTACCCACAGAAACAACAAGCAGAATAAAGCGGAAAACAGACTGCTGTAAAAGCTGGCGACCATCGGGTCGATCGACGATAGAGAGAACATATTGGTAAGCGGCGAAAGGCTCATCACCAGAACGGAAGCAACGCTGAGTAGAACGCCTTTAACTTTCATATCCATGTTCCTTGATATGGCTGAAGATCGATTTGTAAATTCCATCGGTAAACGACAATTCCTCTTCGCTTGGCAGCGTTGTCGATAATCGGACTTCCGTCGTTTCGGAGAATGCGGGAATTTCCTCGAAATACAAGACTTCCGCGGTAGAAATAATTACATTTTCATGATTGGCCAATGTATAGTAGCCTACAACCTGTATATGTTCGATCACGGCCCCGGCTTCCTCCCAAGCTTCCCTTTTGGCCACATCCAGAATCGTTTCGCCGTCCTCCTTTTTCCCCCCTGTAAATTCCCACTTTCTTTTTTTGTTTTTCACGAAGACAAATTTATCTTTATAATGCAATATAACTAAAACATACTGGTAGCTTTCAGGACATTGATTGTAATGAAGCTCCATGCCGTCGATCATCATGACCTTCACCTTCTTATCGTTTTTAAGTGAGCGTCAACCATTTCCCTACTGCTTTTTCTTCAGATGAAGAAAAAGATATCTGCCGCTCTGTTTATTGAATTTGTGAATCAAATTATCCAGCAAGGTCCAAATGCCCTTATCGCCGACGCATGGAACGACTTTGCAGCACAGAACATCAAATTTACCTTCAAGAAATTTGTAGATTTCTTTTTGCGACATTTCTTTCTGAAAACCATAGTTCCAAAGGTTCAGCTTCTCGTACAATTGACGCTGCCACTTAAAAATCGAATACGCATGGGACCATACCATGATGGCTTCCCCGGAGCTTTCCAAACGATCGTACAACGTCTGTAAGCCTGTCTCGTAATTTTGAACATGCTCCAGCACGCTAAACGCCATAATAAAATCATGTTGTTCGGAATGGTCTGTCATCGGAACGTTCAAGTCGTGCTGCTTAAAGCTGACATGGGTGTATGCCGCCAGGTTTTCTTTGGACTTGAGCAGCGCATCCTCCGAATAATCGTATAATGTCACGCTTTCAATACTGGGGTATCGGTGGATTAATTCCAACGTCATATAGCCCCCGCCGGCCCCGAAATCTCCGACTTTTTTAGCCTTATGAAAGTTGACTCCCAAGCTTTCGTATATATTAAATTTTTTCAGCGCCTTGTTATTCCTTACTTTCTCCAGCGCGTAGTTATCTTTTTTCCATACGACATTCCACACCTTCTCCATCCTTGGAACACCCCTCCAATTTTTTCCTATTTGAATTATATCTTTAGTAACAGGAGGTGTATATAGCAAATGTAGTAGATTTATGTCGATTTTGTAATTATATACTTATTTTCATTTATTAGTTAAAATATAGTTTATTGTAAGTGAATTATTTTTAATTAGGCTCGATCTTAGAAAAAAGAAAAATAGCACCACGATGTTAATCATTGAGGACAAAGTTACGTCAAGAGAAAAAGAAAGAGAGTACCTCAACGCGGTACTCTCTCGGGAATACTTGAAGCCTTAGCTCAAGTATTTCTTTTTTTTATCGTCCAAAGGAATCGTGGAAAGATTCATGTTCACGTCTCAATGATTTAAAATATTGTCCTCCAATACGGTGAACTTATCGCCGTATTCTTTAATAATATGGCGCTCTCCCCAGGAGCAAAGCGCATCCAGAATCGGCTTGAGGCTCCATCCGTATTCGCTCAGCTCGTATTCGACCTTGGGCGGCACTTGATGATACGTAATCCGGTTGACGATCCCGTCCGCCTCCAGTTCCCGCAGTTGCTGGGTTAGCATTTTTTGTGTAATGCTGGGCATAATACGCTTAAGATCGCTCGTCCGCTTCTTTCCATGCGTCAAGTGACAGAGAATCACGCACTTCCATTTTCCCCCGATAACTTCCAAGGTCGCTTCCACCGAAATATTATACTTCTTTTTGGTTCCTGTGCTCATGCAAAGTCCTCCAATTGTTATAGGCACTTTTTAGTACCTACCATACTTTGAAGTACGTACTAGCCAAAAACGCTTGCTCCTCTCATAATAGCATATATCGGCCGATGATTACCACGAATAGAGGTGAGAAAACATGCAATTGGATCAAAAACGGAGTACCCTCGCGCTTCTGGCTCTGGCCATCAGCGCCTATGCGATTGGAACTACCGAGTTTATCAGCGTGGGGCTGCTGCCCCTGATCGCCGAAAACCTTCATATATCGGTCACAACGGCAGGACTGACCGTGACGCTGTATGCGCTCGGCGTCACCTTCGGGGCTCCCGTGCTGACCTCACTCACCACGGGAATGTCCCGCAAGTCGCTGCTGATCGCCATCATGATCGTTTTTATCGCCGGCAACAGTCTGGCGGCGGCTTCCGGAAGCATCGGCATCCTGTTGACGGCCCGCGTGCTGTCCGCATTGTCGCACGGCGTATTTATGTCGATTGCATCGACCATCGCCGCCGACCTCGTGCCGGAAAACAAACGGGCGAGTGCGATCTCCATGATGTTCTCAGGCCTGACGGTCGCCATCGTGACTGGCGTGCCGCTCGGTACCTGGATCGGCCAGCAGATGGGCTGGCGGGCGGCTTTCGTCACCATCGCCGTCATCGGCCTGGTCGCGCTGATCGCCAACCTGATCTTGATCCCCGCCTCGCTGCGTAAGGGCGTTCCGACTCCGGTGCGTGAGCAGGTGAAGCTGGTGACGAATGGCAGGCTGCTGCTTGCGTTCGCCATCACGGCTCTCGGGTATGGAGGCACCTTTGTCGTATTTACTTATTTATCCCCATTGCTGCATGAGATAACCGGATTTGCCGAAAGCACGGTAGCGGTTATCCTGCTGATTTACGGCGTTGCGATTGCGATCGGCAACGTCATCGGGGGAAAGGTAGCCAACCGCCGGCCGCTCAAGGCTCTGTTCCTTATGTTCATCCTGCAGGCAATCGTGCTGCTGGTGTTGATGGTGACCGCGCCATTCAAGGTAGCCGGGTTGATCACGATCTTCTTCATGGGCCTGCTGGCCTTCATGAACGTTCCCGGGCTGCAGATTTATGTCGTCATGCTGGCCGAGCGCTTCGCGCCGGGAGCTAAGGATGTCGCTTCCGCCGTCAACATCGCCGCGTTCAATGCGGGCATCGCCATTGGGGCCTATCTGGGTGGTGTGGTCACCGATTCGATGGGATTGATTCATACCACCTGGATCGGCGCTGTCATGGTCTTGGCCGCGGTTTTGCTGACCGGCTGGAGCATGGCACTGGAACGTAAGGGCAGGCCGGTTCGCGCCGTGCAGGCAGAGCCGGCCCGGTCTTGACGGTCGAGCTCTTGTTTCCGCTATCTGGGCATCATCCAAGCAGCCGCGCGCAAAATGGCCAGGGCCGCTACCTGCTCCAACAAGACATCATGTATTCAAATCTACCATTTCTGCTACTGGAGGTTTTATCAATGACAACGCATCTGCAAGCAACTACGACTCTAAATAACGGAAAGGCTATGCCTTGGTTCGGCATCGGCGTATTCAAAGTCGCGGAAGGTCCCGAGCTCGTGGACGCGGTCAAAGCGGCTGTCGCCCATGGCTACCGCAGCATCGACACGGCGGCCATCTATGACAACGAGCACAGCGTAGGCCAGGCTATCCGCGAAGCTCTCCAAGAAACGGGACTTTCCCGCGAAGACCTGTTCGTCACTTCCAAGGTATGGAACGCCGATCTCGGCTATGAAGCGACGCTCGCCGCCTATGAGACCAGCCTGGAGAAGCTCGGGCTGGATTATCTCGATCTGTACCTGATTCACTGGCCGGTGGCCGGCAAATACAAGGACGCTTGGCGTGCGCTCGAAGCACTGTACAAGGCCGGACGCGTTAAAGCGATCGGCGTCAGCAACTTCCAGATTCATCATCTGGAGGACCTGATGAAAGATGCCGAGATCAAGCCGATGGTGAACCAGGTCGAGCTCCATCCACGGCTCAGCCAGCAAGCGCTTCGCGACTTCTGCGCCCGGCATGACATTCAGATCGAGGCATGGTCGCCTCTGATGCAGGGCCAACTGCTGGACAACCCGGTGCTGCAGGAAATCGGCTCCCGTCACGGCAAGTCGGTCGCCCAAGTCATTCTGCGCTGGGATCTGCAGCACGGCATCGTAACGATTCCCAAGTCGACGAAGGCTTCCCGGATTATCGAGAACGCCTCGGTGTTCGACTTCGAGCTGACGAGGGAAGAGATGGCCCGCATCGATGCGCTGAACCAGAACCTGCGGGTTGGGCCGGACCCTGACAATTTTGACTTCTAAGCCTGGCCGGCCATAACGAAGATCGCCAGTTCCCCTCGCAGGGGGCTGGTCCGCCATGGCGGTGGTTGCATGCTTCGCTCCAATCCGAGCCTGGTTTATTCCAAATATGGACTTTTTGGGAAACCTCTACATTTTCTCGTCGGAAATTCATTCCCGATCCTGTAATGGGTCACTTAATGGCTTAACGCGAGTACAAGAACCTCAACTCTGAAAGGTGACCCGCGGGAGGAACACTTTAAAAAAGGTCCCTCCTGCGGGTCAATTGTGTTTTGATCAAAAGTACGAATGGACAGAACGGAGTGGCTAGCGAAATAAGGTATTGTTTTTTGCGAGGAAGCGTTCGAGTATGACACGATGGCTTTTCACCAGTTCGGGAACCTCTTGAAGATCGAAAAATTGAAAAGCCAACGATTCCGCATCGTTAATGGAAGGCGTACCGGTAAAGCTTCTGGTTGCATAAGCAATGGTTACGAATAAAATTCGTCCCCATTCGGAGCCTTGATAAAGTTTTGCGGCCCGGAAAACACATCAATGAGCTCCAAATCCCCGATCGTGATACCTGCTTCCTCGAACAATTCACGGCGAGCCGTATCCTCTGCGGTTTCCCCCAACTCCATGAGACCACCGGGGATTCCCCATGACCCAAGCGGATGTTTGCGCTGTTGAAGCAAGATTCTGTCACGGCTGTCCTGAACAATAACCACAGAGCCGACAAAAATTAAAGGACGATGCCCAACAATGCTTCGCAATTCCTCAATATATCCCATCTCCACGCTCCTGCACACAGATGTAACATTCCAGTATCCATATCTTAGCATAAACTGACTCTTCAAGTCTTTTTTGCCACTGGAGTTAACTGCCCTGCAGCTTTCCAGGTACCTGTCGTAGATTCTACTGTATGCATGCGCAGACGACAGTTTCCAGGTCACCCCATCCATTCCTCAATAAGGTTCAAAGGGAACTTACAATCTGCAACGGCAAGTTATATGATACGCAAAAAGCCCCTAAGACAGGGGCTTTTCAGAGTTTACACAAGGTTATTATTAATTTCGTATGAGATAATCGAATGCGCCTAAGGCTGCATTCGCACCGGATCCCATGGAAATAATGATCTGCTTATAAGGACTATTGGTGCAGTCGCCTGCAGCAAATACACCAGGTACGTTCGTAGCGCCATGACGGTCTACGACGATTTCACCAAAGCGCGTACGCTCAACCGTATCGGCTAACCAATCGGTATTGGGAACAAGACCGATCTGAACAAACACGCCCTGCAATTCGATATGCTGCTCCTCTCCCGAATCGCGGTCGACATAGGTAATCCCGTTGACTTTGTCCGTGCCGGTAATCTCTTTGGTCTGCACGTTCTTGAGCACCGTCACGTTCGGGAGACTGTAGAGCCGCTTCTGCAGGACGGCATCGGCTTTCAGCTCGGGCATGAACTCCAGCACCGTCACGTGCTTCACGATGCCTGCAAGATCGATGGCCGCCTCGATACCGGAATTGCCGCCGCCGATCACGGCTACGTCTTTCCCTGCAAACAAAGGACCGTCACAATGAGGGCAGTAGGCTACGCCTTTGTTCTTGAATTCCGCTTCGCCGGGAACGCCAACATTCCGCCAACGCGCGCCGGTTGAGAGAATAACGGTCTTGCTCTTTAACACAGCCCCGTTCTCGAGTTCGACTTCGATGAGATCTTTCTTTTCCAAACGCTTCGCGCGCTGGAGCTTCATCACGTCAATGCCGTATTCTTTGACATGCTCCTCAAGGCTGGCCACAAGCTTGGGACCTTCAGTGTATTTCACGCTGATGAAGTTCTCGATGCCCATGGTATCCATGACCTGACCGCCGAAACGCTCGGCGACAATCCCGGTACGAATGCCTTTGCGTGCCGCATAGATCGCCGCGCTGGCGCCGGCGGGACCTCCCCCGACGACCAGCACGTCGTACGGCTCCTTGTTCGCAAATTCGGATGCGTCAGGAGCCGTCCCCAGCTTGGCGAGAATCTCTTCAAGCGACATTCGACCGCTGCCGAAAAATTCGCCATTGAGGTAGACGGAAGGCACAGCCATGACGTTTTTGCTCTCAACTTCAGCTTTGTACGCCGCACCGTCGATCATCGTATGCGAGATGCCAGGGTTTAGGACGCTCATGACGTTCAATGCCTGTACGACGTCGGGACAATTGTGACAGCTCAAGCTAACGTAGGTCTCGAAGCGATATTCGCCGCGGATGTTCTTGATCTGATCGATGAGGTGCTGTTCCACCTTGGGTGGTCTTCCGCTCGCTTGCAGCAGTGCAAGCACCAAGGAAGTGAACTCATGTCCTAAGGGGATGCCGGCAAAAGCAATCCCCGTTTCTTCCCCCGCACGGTTCACATGGAAGCTCGGCGTTCGGGACAATTCGGTTCTCTCCACCGTAATTTTGGAAGATAAGCTGGCGATTTCATCCACCAGCTCCAGCATTTCATGGGATACGGCATCGGACCCCGCACTCACCTGGATCTGCACATCGCCTTCCATGAGCTGCAGGTATTGACTTAGTTGTTCTCTAATATCTGCGTCCAGTGCCATAAGTTTTCGCTCCTTAGATCTTTCCTACAAGATCGAGGCTCGGCTTCAGCGTTGCGGAACCTTCCTGCCATTTCGCAGGGCACACTTCGCCCGGATTGTTCCGAACATATTGGGCAGCCTTGATTTTGTTCACCAGAATGCTTGCATCGCGGCCGATGCCGCCTGCATTGATCTCAATCGCTTGGATCACGCCGTCCGGATCGATAATGAACGTACCGCGATCCGCAAGGCCGTCGGCTTCGATCAACACGTCGAAATTGCGGGAAATCGTATGAGAAGGATCGCCAATCATGATATATGTGATTTTGCCGATCGTCTCGGAGCTATCGTGCCATGCTTTATGCGTAAAATGAGTATCCGTGGAGACGGAGTATACTTCGACGCCGAGGCTCTTCAACGTTTCATATTGATTTTGCAGATCTTCAAGCTCCGTCGGGCATACGAACGTGAAGTCGGCCGGGTAGAAGCAAACGACGCTCCACTTCCCTTTGAAGTCGGCTTCCGTAACATCGATAAATTTGCCGTTGTGATAAGCCGATGCTTTGAATGGTTTTACTTCAGTTCCGATAAGAGACATACTGATAGTTCCTCCTTAAATTTGGAATTGAGATTTGGTTTATGTATTAATCATAACGCAGACAGCCGTTTTGATCATGAAGCTACGATGAGGATATTATGAAGGTATGATGAAGATCGTGAAGCTAGACCTGCTCCCTTCGGCTTCATTCTGTCACTCGTCCTGTGGAGCAGAGGGTCATGGCTTGCTTGTTTTTTCCTTCAAGATACTCTCCAGCACATTGTCAATCATCTGGCGATTTGCAATGGCACCTGTATACAGCCAGCTTGAAGTGCGGTCATATTCGAATACGCGCCCGTTTTTGACTGCAGGAATACCGGCCCAAACCGGGTCCTTCAGGATCTCCTCTTTCGTTGCGCCCTTGCTGTTCACAATAAACAGATAGTCAATGTTCATTTGAGCAAGCTTCTCCATCGTAATGGGATTCCAGTTGGCTGTAGCCGTTTCGGAAATTTCCTTAATTTCTTCCGGCACGGTTAGCCCCAGGTCCCGGTACAGAACGTCGCCGCTGGACAGATGCTCGTTAGGCACATAGACCGTTTTCTCGGTTACCCAGAGAACAGCCACGGATTTGGTTCCGATGGCCTGATTTAATTTCTCCTTGGCTTCCTTCACCTTCAAATCGTAGTTCTCCAAAACTTTCTTAGCTTCCTCGCTTTTGTTCAACACCTCGGCCACAGTCATGAATTCCTGCCGCCAGTCATTGTTGACGCCGCTCCCCACGGTGAAGGTCGGAGCAATCTTGGCATATTGGGCGTATTTGTCTCCAGCTACCAGCTCTGCACTATCCATGAGGATTAAGTCCGGAGCAAAGCTCATGACCGATTCGAAGGGAAGATCGCTTGGGATGGTCGGAATCCCGTCCAGCTCCTTCTGGAGGTAGCTTTGCACCGACTTTCCGTTGCCGACGGACCATTGGGCGACCGGCTTCACCCCAAGGGCAACCAGATGATCCTCCAAATAGGACACGACAATCCTCTGGGGGTTTGCCGGTATTTTCACTTCGTGCCCCAGCGCATCCTTCAGCACACGCTCAGCGGCGGGCTTCACTGTTGAAGAAGCATCCGAAAAGGATGCTGACGGAGAAGTGCTGGAGGCTGCGCCGTGATCCGTTGTGTTTGAGCATCCGCTTCCTGCTATTACAGCTCCTAACAGCAGTCCTACCCATGGATATGTACGTTTCCAGTTCATAGGATGCCCTCCCTCCGTTTATTTATGATGGATGTTGCCGCAAGCAGCATCAACCTAACGACAGGTTGACCTGCTATACCAACTGATAACTATAATCATTATCAATTATCCTGTCAATGGATTGTTCGTTGACCCACCGTTACGAAGAATTGCAGGCAAAACTAAACGGCCTCCGTCCCAGGGAATTTCAGGATGAAGGCCGCTGCATTCATTTTATTTTTCCGTCTACATGGCAGGTTGCAATTCAGGGTTTAGCCCAAGCGCCCGCGCTGTTGAAGTATGAATTTCGTGGATCAGCTCTGGGTTTTTCAACAGGGACACGCCATAAGAAGGAATCATTTCTTTTATTTTCGGCTCCCACGCTTTTATATGCTGCGGGAAGCATTTTTTTATGACCTCAAGCATAACGGAAACGGCGGTAGAAGCCCCCGGAGAAGCGCCAAGCAATGCAGCTATCGAGCCATCGGCGGCATTAATCACTTCCGTACCGAATTGAAGCGTTCCTTTGCCGGCAGCCGTATCTTTAATAACTTGCACACGTTGGCCCGCTACCACGATATCCCAATCCTCGCTTTTGGCGTTCGGGATAAACTCGCGTAGCTCTTCCATACGCTGTTCTTTCGATAACATCACTTGCTGGATCAGGTATTTTGTCAAAGGAACGTTTTTGGCGCCTGCCGCCAGCATCGTTACCAGATTATTCGGTTTCACAGAACCGATCAAATCAAACATGGAACCGGTTTTTAAAAACTTTGGCGAGAAGCCGGCAAACGGTCCAAAGAGCAACGATTTTTTATTGTCGATAAATCTTGTGTCAAGATGCGGAACAGACATCGGAGGAGCGCCAACCTTGGCTTTGCCGTATACTTTGGCATGATGCTGCGCTACAACATCCGGATTTTTACACACCATGAATAGTCCGCTTACCGGGAATCCTCCGATATGTTTCCCTTCAGGAATACCGGATTTCTGCAGTAAGGGCAGACTTCCTCCACCGCCGCCGATAAAGACGAATTTTGCCGTATGGCGTTCGATGGTACCGCTATCGACATTCCGCACTTTCAATTCCCACGAGCCGTCGCTAGCGCGTTTAAGATCGTCAACCTGATGTTTGAATTTGATATCGACGTTTTTACTCTTTAAGTGGTCAAACAATATGCGCGTTAAAGCGCCAAAGTTGACATCCGTTCCAGAGTCGATTTTTGTTGCCGCTATAGGTTCGTTCGATGTCCGGCCTTTCATAATAAGCGGAATCCATTCCATCAGCTTTGCCGGGTCGTCGGAAAACTCCATCCCTTGAAACAGAGGATTGTTAGACAGCGCTTCGAAACGTTTTTTTAGAAACGTTACATCTTGCTCCCCTTGTACTAAGCTCAAATGAGGCAGCGGCATGATGAATTCCTGCGGATTACGTATCAGATTGCTGTTTACCAGATAAGACCAGAACTGTCTTGAAACCTGATACTCTTCATTAATTTTTATAGCTTTGCTAATATCTATGGATCCGTCCGGTTTTTCGACGGTGTAGTTAAGCTCGCACAGTGCCGCATGCCCCGTTCCGGCATTGTTCCATTCGTTAGAGCTTTCCTCTCCTGCGTTTTCGAGCTTCTCAAACACTGTAATTTCCCAGTCCGGCACTAATTCCTTCAGCAGCGTTCCCAAAGTCGCACTCATGATTCCGGCACCAATTAAGATAACGTCTGTTTTGGTTTGTCTGTTACTCATTTTTACCGTCCTTACGCGCTATTATTTGAAGAAAAGATGTAGGCACTCTTGCTTTAAGCTCCACAGCAAGCTAGGGCGCGACCTAGTCACACCCTTTTCTGAACCAATTATAATAAACCTAACCATCGCGTATCGCTATTAAATATAGATTAAGATATCTACTATTATATGATAGTTAGCTGCTATTTAAAAGCCGGAAAATTTAAGTGAGACATACGGTTGCCGTGAAGAATCGGGAATCCGCCCACAAAACCATAGGAATACTCAAAAAAACAAGGCTTTAGCCCAGCTGCTTGCAAGGGTTCACCACTCTTACTATAAATGGCAAGTTTTCACTGAACGACAAGAGGCCACCAAAATGGCGGCCCTAAGATTGGAATTATGCCTTTCTTCTAATACTTTTCGACTCATCCGAGACGTCTGTCCCTTCCGGCAGCTCTTTGTCTTCACGACGGGTTAAATGTGATCCTGTATAGGGTGGTTCCATCCGTATTTTGTTGAAAGCAGTACAGCATCTGGCTGTCTTTGCTCCATAGGAGCTTATCTATAAATTGGTTTGATTCTTTATAAATCACTTCATGACTGATGATTTTTTTATTGTTGAGATGGACGGCATGAACTTCAACTCCGTATCCTCCCACATTGTTTTTCAGAATGCTGTAAGCTAATTTCTTGCCATCCTGCGATACACTGATATGGATTAATTTCTGGTTATTCAAATCGATAAACGGCTCAAGTGAATTCGTTGCCGCATCGTAAAGAAAGATGCCAAGCTGATCCTCGAACAAGCCTACGGCTGCAGTATTGGTGTTGTCGATGGGAACCAAGTTAAAAATTTGCCCTTTTAATGTGCTGCTCCATTGTTTTCCTGTTTCCAAGTCGACCAATAACAGATTGGCATTGCTAACATCAGAGTACAAACATACCGTTTGGCCATCGTTTAATACATAAAAACTTAGAGAGGTTTTGGGGTGCTTTCCGGCATATTCCGTAAGGTTCAGTAAGTTTTCCCGCTGCCCGGTTTTTATATTCTGAACGAACAAGTAATCGTCCATGCCTACGAATCGAAGACTGTCGGGCAGCCATGTTGCCGCAAATGTTCCGTTAAACGTATATCGTTTGCTGTTCGTCGTGGCCTCATACACATAGGTTGCACCGGGCCGATCTTCCATACCCATGTAAGAAACCAGTATCATTTTGCCGTCAGCAGAAACGCTGATTTTACTGTCCTTTACTCCGTTTTGTTGATCGAACTCATGGGTCAACTGGTTTTTGGACATGTCGTAGATGCCGGTTTGAACCGAATGTTTAACTTCCCGGCTCGAACTCGTAAAAGCGAGTGAATTCATGTTCAGGAGATCGCTCTCCAGTAAGTTGAACGGTATGGTGAACTTTACAATTCTGCTAACGGCAAAAGGGTTTTCCCCATGATTGGACGATGGCCTCTGAAAAAGCTCCTTATCCAATGTTGTCAGATAGGAAGCTTTGCCTCTGAAGGACAGGCTGCTCAACAGATGAAATCCCGCTATAAATACACCTAAGATCAGAGCTAAAGTGATAAAGCTTCTGAACGATTTCATGAAACCACACTTCCGAACCGCAAAATGACCTCAGTTCCCTGATTCCATCTGCTTATAATCTCGATTTGACCATGGTGCCTTTCGACGATCTCCTTCACAATCGTCAGTCCAAGTCCCGAGCTGCCTAATTCTCTTGAAACCTTTTGGGAGACCCTGTAAAATGGGTCAAATACCTTCTCAATACTTTCCTCGGGAATTCCCGTTCCTTGATCCTTCACTGTAATAATCACGTCGTTTTGCTCCCGATAGCAAAGGACATGAACGGTCGAATTCACATCCCCATATTTAATGGAATTGTCGATGAGATTAATCAGTACTTCCTTCAACCGGCCCTGATCTCCCTGCAAATAGATATTTCCCTGTACATGACACGTTATGGATATGTTATATTTTTTTCCTTTGATCGTCATTTCTTCGCAAGTTTCCCGGATTAGCTCGCTCATATTCACATCGGTAAAATCGTAGCTGAACTTCTTGGACGAAGCTTTGGACAACTCGATCAGTTCGATGACCATGTTATTTAATCGATTGCTTTCATTGATAATGGATGCAAGTCCTTTTCTGGTGAATTCATCGTCTTTAATGCCCAAATCTTCAATGGCCTGGGCATACCCGGAGATGGTGGTCAGCGGCGTTTTTAGCTCATGGGTCACATTATCGAAAAACGATTTATTCTGCTTCTGCATTTCTTCGAGCTTGTCTCTATCCTGTTTAATAATGTCGATCTGTTCTCTGATTTTACGAACCATCATCTTAAATCTGGAGCTCAGATGTCCGATTTCATCCGTCAACGCAATATCAATATCGACATCGAAATTCCCTTTTGCAACCTCTTCGGAGGCTTCCGTAAGCTTCATAATGGGTTTGGTGATTTGCCTGGAAAAAATGTAAGAGGTAACGAATATCATAACGAAAATGATCGTGGCAAAAAGACTGATGATACGTTTGAACCTTTGATTATAGTCATATAATTCCGTGTAATCTTTGTAGTATCGGACAATGCCGATGCCGGATTCCTTAATCGGGTAAGACAAGCTCACCACCACTTTATTCCCTATAAAATTCGTTGTATAGGAAATCTCGCCTTTTATCGCCCTTTCCAAATCTTCGGAATCGTCAAGAGCGGCTATCGGCGCCGAATTGGATGACAGTTTTTGTCCCTTCCGGTCGTAAATATCTACCGTGCTTCCCACCTGTGCGGTTAACTGTTTGGATATATTTTCAGCGTCGGCCATGATCGACGTCTCGCTGCTGTCCATATTATTAAACAACAAATACTGGCTCAAATAGATATCAAGATTTTTCTTGGCTTCCATCATATCCGCTTTTATGACACGCTTCGTATTTTGTTCCGTCGTATAATAAGCGGCGAACGTAAGCCCGGAAAGTCCTACAAACAGGACAATCAAAACATAAATTAAGATTTTTAACCGAATCGAAAATTTCATCGCGGTTCCTTCTCAGCCAAGCTTGTATCCGACGCCGAATATGGTTTCAATGACGGATGAGTGTTTATCTTCATCCAGCTTCTTCCTGATCCTTCGAACATGGATATCCACCGTTCTGCCGTCGCCTATGTACTCATAACCCCAGACTTGATCCAAAAGCTCTTCCCTTGTTGCTACCCTTCCGCGACGCTCTGCCAAATAGACCAGCAGTTCATATTCCTTATTGGTAAATTCGATTTTCGTTCCGTTTTTATAGATCTCGCGTCTTTCTTTAAAAATCTCGATTTCGTCCCCGATTTTCATCGCTTTATGCTCACGGTGATCGGCCTTGGCTTCGGAAATTAAATCGATCCTTCGGAAGATCGTTTTGATTCTTACAATCACTTCCCTGATGTTAAAGGGCTTCGTGATATAATCGTCCGCACCAAGCTCCATACCGAGTATTTTATCGATATCGTCCGATTTTGCGGTAATCATAATAATGGGAATGATGTAATTGGCGGAAATTCGCTTGCATACTTCAAACCCGTCCATGTCCGGCATCATCAAATCAAGCAATATAAGATCAGGGGCAAATTCTTGTACGAATTGCAGTCCTTGATTTCCGCAATGGGCCACTCTGGTTTGAAAGCCTTCATTGTTCAGGTAATGCGAGAGTATATCCGATATGTTCTCCTCGTCCTCAATAATCAGTATCTTTCGATTCCCCACCGGTTTCCCTCCTGCACCCAATACAAGGTCCTTTCGACTATTATATCATCTATGTAGAT
The DNA here is from genome assembly GCF_004000785.1 of Paenibacillus ehimensis NBRC 15659. GTDB lineage: Bacteria > Bacillota > Bacilli > Paenibacillales > NBRC-103111 > Paenibacillus_G > Paenibacillus_G ehimensis. The sequence goes on from NZ_BILX01000002.1 coordinate 211,328, forward strand.
AGACGTTTTAAACCTAAAAAGAGGAGCTTGCCGCCCCTCTATAGTATTGGTTCAAGATGATGCTGTGCAGCCTATTGGACTTCCTGCAAGCTGATTTCTTTCGTTTCGAACAAGCTGCCGTCGTTCTCGACATTCTTAAATTCGTATACGTAAGTGTATAATAGGCTGTTCGTGCCGTTTTTCTCCTGATAAATTTCACCTTGCACCGGCAATCCGCTTTCATCCAGGAATATCGATTCCGTATAGGTCGTTTTAAATGCTTTCGAATGATCGGTTCTGGACAGCTTTTTCAGCTTCTTCCCGTCCGAAGTCGGTACCATTCCCTCATCCGTCCAGCCTTCACGCCGCGTCCCCTCTTTGTATTCATTGATATATTCTTGCTTTTCGGTTACCAATAAGTCCGACATACTCTTATCCGAATCTTTTGCCGTTATTGCAGATCCCATGAGGTTGCCCTCCGTGTCCCGTCCGACCTTAATATACCTTTTGCCGTTGTCCAACACATAACCGCCGCCGATTCTTTGCATGGCCTCCGTTCCTTTAACAGGTTCCAAATAATCAAGCCGTTCATTATGGGTTACGGGATCGGCCCATGTTTCATATACGGCAGCTGTGCTTCCGTCCGGGTTAAATAAAGTTCTCTTCGCATACTCGATGGCTGTGCTTGCGGTTTGGGTATTGCCACCAGTCGTATGTTCCGCGGCGAAAGCCGATGCCGAACCGATTGCCATCATGGCAATGATCGTAGGAATAAGTACTTTTTTCATGTTCAAAAACTCCTTTTATGGAAAGATTTTTATGATGATCATCATGCTCTTATTGTATAAAACGGTTGTTTCCATCGTTCGTTAGGTTGTTTCCAACTTGTAAACTCTTTGTTTCCGGATTGAACCGTTCACGCGTCCTGTTTGTTGCTCTGAGTCAAAAAAGCTCTCCGAAGCCCGCTTGTACGCGAGAATCGAAGAGCTTTTCTTACGGGCCTTTCAGAGCATGCTCGATTCGCTTATCTGGCACAAACCAGATGACGGCAGCGAGTACGAAAAAGAAGCACGATATCCAAGGACTCACATGGGCGGTCAAGGCCGTTTGCCCATCCTTAAGCATGCTCTCCCTCCGTTCCATAAAGCTGTTTTAAAATTTAAGATGTAATCTTTATAAGTTTTATGGAAGAATAGGTTTCATCGTTAAAGACCGCAGGCGAATCACAATTATATCCTAGCCAATATTGCCCATGAAGCTCCATCACCAATACGTCCCCGCAACGGTAAAATGAATGAGTAGGCCCATCTTCTTTGGGGCTAATATAGTATCCATGAAGCCACACTTCTTCAATCGGCTGATCAAACAACGTCTGGATATTATCGATTTTTCCTTCTACCGTATAAAGATGTTTGCAGCCAAAAACAACCTCCTGCAAGCAAAAGCTTTTCAAAAAATGATATAAAGAGTCATTTACGATGATGTGTCCTTCTACATTGTCATCCCAAAGCAGGCATTCATCACAGTAGACAGGAGAATGGTTGTTGCCGGCCTCCACTTGACAAGTCCAGTTTGCTTGATTTTCCTCAAGAAACGTGACCTTATTCTTATCCTTTCTCAGTCGCTCCACCGAATACAGGCAATCCTGATGTTGAAATATCTCCGGGGAGTTCTCAAGGTGGCCATCCGAGCCATCTTTCCAGCGCCCGGCAAACGCATATAACTCACGCAACGCCTCGGGCAGATATGCCGGAATCTCGTCCTCAGGCACACCGTAGGAGCTATCATAACTTCCGTACCAGCTAATTAGAAAAGCCTTTAAATCATCCAGTTGATCGGTATCTTTCAGGAGCATGGTAATTCCCCCCAGGTCTAACAATTAAGATCTCCATGATTCAGCTATCTTTTCCGTCAGCGTAATGAAGCTCCCATGAAGTTACGGAAAATAAGCTGGGCATTGATGATGCGAAACATCTCCCTCCTCAATCAATCGACCAGAAGTGATCTCCTCAACCTCCATACGCCAGTCATACTCAATGCCTGACGTCTTTTCGATCAACCGCTTATCGACGGAAGGATTTCTTCGATAGAGCGTATCCCGTTCCACCAGACTCAGTATTTCCAAGCTGCCGCCGATGCAGTGTTCATTCAAGTCAAAATGCTCCGCGCACCAATGCAGCATTAGTTTATCTTTTATCGCCTGGATCTTGTGCATTTTTCTGCTTATTACGAAGTGCTGTCAATCTTTCTTGGTATTCGTTCCCGTAAATATCCTGAATGATCTCTTTATCGTAATCCATACCTTCAATCGGCTACTCCTTTTTAGTACGGTTTCGCAATAATAGGCCTGCGTTTATTTTAATACGATTTCGTAGTAATATCAATAACGAATTGTGTTCTCATGAGGAGTGACACCATACGTGATGGGACGTTAGACTAGCGGCTAAAATTCATTATTGACAGCACTTCATACTCAATGTTAAATTGATCTTCAGTAATTACTACGAAATCGTAGTAATAATCATTGGAGGTGTATGGCTATGGACTGGAATAGTATTGCCTTGATGACGGCCGGAGTTATCGGCGGCGGTACGGCAGTGGCTCACGGCATTCTGATGCAGCGATTGATAATCAAGCCGATCGAGGCGGTTTTTGTGGCGGATGGGCGGATATCTGCGCAGCTGCAAAAGCTCGTGACGTTGCTTCTGCAATTCACCACCTTCAACTGGTTGCTCAGCGGGCTCACTTTGATCGCCGCCGCAATCTGGTTCGGGCAGGATGCAAGGCTCGCGACGGGCCTGCTTGCTGGCAGCTCTTTTCTGTATGGTTCCATCATCTCTCTTTGGGTAATGCGCCGCCCTCATCCTAGCTGGATCTTGATGGCCGTTGCGCTCATTCTGACCGTCTTGGGGCTGACACTACGCTAGACTCCAGTACAACCACCCTATCGTATTGAGGTAAGACAGATGACTCAAGAACATCGTGCTTGGGCGGACCACCGCCGCCAAACAGGTACCGCCCCAAGCCATGGAAAGAACGGCAAATGTTGTGTACTGATGAGGATTTTTGTTCGCGGCGCTCCACGTTTATTGACTTGCGGGGGGGAAGCTCGGACTGCCGATTGACGGTAACATCTACAAGAACCTGCCACTGCTGATTATCGATATCATTGCCGTCCCGATGTGCCTCTTGCCTCCGCCACCGGCTTTCTTTCGTCCATCCTTGGGGAGACCGTAATAAGAGTCCCTACCTTCGGATGCAAATAGTCCGACAAAGGCAATCCCAAAATAGAAGGACACCCGCATAAAGGTGCCCTCCAAAAATTTCAACGTCTTGTAGTTTTCTTCGGCTACTCTTTACCAAGAAAGCCTTTCTTGAAAATACCCAGCAAATACTCAAGTGTTATCGGATCACTATAACTAGAGGCTTTAGTATCGATCTCAATGATACGATTGTTCTTGACGGCCGGGATATTCCTCCATAGTTCCGAATCCATGAACGATTTATCACCCTCCAGGTTCCTGCTAAGAACAATGTAATCGCCTGCATATTCCGGCAGAACTTCTTGAGAGAGCATGTGGTAGCCGGGCCCAAGTGCATCTTTCTTGACACGCTCTGGCATATGTAACCCCATCGCTTGATACAGAATCTCTGTGCCGCGCGCCCATTTATCCCCAAATACATAAAAGGTTTTCGTATCCGTCTCAAGCACCGACACGGTGAAGTTATCGCCGAGCCTGGATTTGATTTCCTTGCCTGCCGCTTCCGCACGCTGCTTGAAATCGTCGATCCACGCTTGCGCTTCCTTTTCTTTGTTAAGCAGCTTTCCGATCTCCAGCTGTTGTGCCAAATAATCCCGTTTGCCCCACGTATAAGCAACGGTAGGCGCAATTTTACTTAGCTCGGCGTTGTTTTTCATTTCGGTGCCCACAATGATCAGATCCGGATTCAGCGCCGTGATTTTCTCTAAGCTCTCGTCCGACACGACCTCAATGCCCTCCAGCTTCTTCGTAAACAAAGGGTTCTTCTGCGTCCATTGATCCACTCCGACCAATGTCCCGCCAAGCGCGAGCACATTCGGCGCATACGTCAAGGCTACAATCCGCTTCGGATTCGCCGGAACCTCCACAGGACCCGATTCGGATTGATACGTTACCTTTCCAAGCTCCTTGGAGTCTGCGACCGGTGCGGCGGCATTCTTAGTATATGCGCTCTCCTTATTGCTGGCTTGGCTGCCGCATGCGCTGGATATGACCATCAACAGCAGGATGATGGGGATTAACAGCTTGTTATTCATGTTCGGCTCTCCTTGTGTTGGATTGCAGAAAGCAAAAATTGATAATGATTATCAATATCATTTTCTATTTATACAATATAATCACATCGAAATCTTGTCAAATAATTTCGTTTTCAATCATTATGGCTGACTTCCCTGTCGGCCAGTTTCTTTTCTAATCATGTGTACCACCACTTGTGATACGGTATGTTGAAACTGCTAACGGATGCGAAGCGACTTTTATCTGTTTACATTTACGCTCTTTTGCGCTGAAGCGCCTGAAGCAACATGTTACGGGTACATGGAATTGAATCAGGATGGCAATATGATCACGCTCTACCATAGGTACGGTGAGCGCCCCCCCCCCGTATGCTTTCGAGATATGATGAATTTCCGAATCTGAAGAGCGATTTCGCTTTTTCCAACCTCGCATAAAATGATCTTCAAGGGATGTGGGATAAGTGGTTTCCAAACAATGGGCGGAAAAAAATGAACAATCGGGAGGTAGAAGATGGACAAACGGGCTCAAGACGCAAGGGGAATGAAAAGAGGGGCAATGTTAACCGCTCTACTCATCGGTGCATTTGTCGCGTTTCTTAACGAAAATTTACTTACCAATGCGTTTCCTGGATTGAAGAGGGAATTTAACGTTGCTGCTTCGACCATACAATGGTTATGAAGCAGCTTGACTCCGTATTTCAACATCGTCATTTTCGCTTTCGGGCGACCACCGCTAACCGACCGTTTTCGGTCGAGTACTCACACGTAGACAGTACAATAAGCTTGTCGCCATACCGGGCTGTCACGCCCGTGTCGTAAAGAGCGAGTTTTTTGATGTTCTGAACATACGAATCGAACTCGGCGGGCGTACTTACCTTCTCAATCTGGTAGTATTTAAAAACGTCGTCCGATTTACGATAAACTTTTGACAGAATGACGGCGACAATCTCATACTCTTCCTTTTCGTAAAGCGTACTGAACTGGAACGTAGCATGCTCCTTATAGAAGCTTTCTTTCTTGTACTTCATCAAATCTTTAAACATCCAGCCGTTTTTCATGTGATGACCGTGAATCAGCAAAATGCCCGAACCGTTGATCCGGCTGTGCGCGTCCAAAAAGGGGAGACCGCCTTTGTTTTCCTTTTTATCGAAATCATGATTGAGATAGTACTGCTCATCCTGTGGATTCTGCATGACCGGGTACTCAATTCGGGTGCCGTCCATCTTCAGCCAACCGACGATGTCCGGGTTTCTCTCGTAAAGCTCTTGAAATTCGGAAAGCATGGCCGGCTCATCCGCCTTGGTGATCAAAGAGGAGGGGAGTACCTCCCCTCCGCCTTTGTCCGACTCTTCCTCCCAAACTTTTGTCAGTTCTTCGATTTTCTGTTGCTCAGCATAATCCCGCAGGAGAGTTCTCGCAATTTCGACGAGAGAAAACACTAACAGAATTAAGGAAATGGCGATAAGAAATTTTTTGGTTTTACTCATTTTCTTACCGCCTTTCCGGTTACTGGATGTGCTTTTTCTTCTTGCTTTCGAGCAGACAGATTCCGAGCGTAATCAAGGACATCAGCGCCAAAGCCATATAGATGATTAGTGATGGGCTGCTATCCCCTGTTTTCGGAGCATCGTCCAGCTCGTTATCGGCGTTGCCGGTTCCGTTGTCGACGTTGTCGGTTCCATTGTTGCCGTCGCCGGTTCCTTTGTCACCGTTATTGGCTCCTTTGTCACCGTTATCGGCTCCTTTGTCACCGTTATTGGCTCCTTTGTCACCGTTATTGGCTCCTTTGTCGCCGTTATCGGCTCCTTTGTCGCCGTTATTGGCTCCTTTGTCGCCGTTGTTGGCTCCTTTGTCGCCGTTATTGGCTCCTTTGTCGCCGTTGTTGGCTCCGTCGCCGCCGCCGGACCCGGAATTATCAGGTTGGGTGGATCCGGGGTTCGCGGGGTCAGGCCCAGGGTTGCCGGGTCCAGTTCCTCCGTCATTGCCGCCGGAACTTACCGGCTTCAACTGTACATCGTGACGTACGATGTCGCTTCCGACCGAGATAGTTGGGCTCGTATACGTCTCATATCCGGTTTTCGTTACAACCAGATAGTAGTCCGTGTTCGGGAACACCATGTACGCATATGCGCCGTTTGCGTCGCTGTTCTGACTTGGGCTGGCGTTATCGTTCGGCGCAAAGCCCGGAATCGCAGGCAACGTCACTTTCGTGCCTGGCACGATGCCATTCGCCTTATTCTTCGGCGTATCGGCATAGTACAGCGTCACTTCGGCGCCTTCGATCGTTGCGCCGGTCGTTGCATCCGTAATGATGCCATACGGGTCGACGAGCTCCTGAGAAATATTCAATTCTCCATTCGCCTTCACGTCCAGCCCCGCATCCCGAATGAGCGTCAGTTCTCTGCCCGGCTCAACTTCGTAACGCACTTCCATTTTGTAGTTCTCTGCAGATAAACCATTCACGGCGAATGCGCCGTTCGGTTGCAAGCTGAATGCTTTCGGAGCGCCGTTCTGATCCACAATATATTTGCCGTTCGCATCCCGCAAATAAATGCGTACCTTGCCGGCGAGCGAGCTGTTCAGCAGCGAAGACTGTCCTTCAGGCTGCTTCAGGAGCACGACGCCTACAGCCGTGATGTGCGCCGGAACCAGCTCGCCGCCCTTCACATTGCTGTCAACATCCGCTTTTTGCGTGAAAGTAATCGACTCGTCTACGCCATTGACTTTGATCTGTTTCGTGAAGCTGATCGTATACTCGCCGCCATATGGCACAGGGAGGAAGTACGCGCCAGCGGCATCGGTCGTGATCGTGTGCTTCTCGCCATTCGCCTCGTTGGTGATTACAACGGTCGCATTCGGAATCACTTCGCCCGTTGTGTTGTCGCGCAGTACCCCGGTGATGGCCGCCGGTACGGCGGTTACCTTCGTGGTGGCGGTCAATTTTCCTTCCGTCAGACTGTCCACCTTGGCCGTGATGTGGTGATCCTCAGGCGTTGCGGCGTCCAGCTTCGGCGGTGTGTAAGGGATGACCGCTTTTCCTTCCGCATCGGTCTTGGCCGTTACTTCGGATTGATCTGGCAGGATGAAGATGACATCTTGGTTCGCAACCGGCTTGCCTTCATGATCGGTCAACGTTGCCGTCAACTGCGAAGGCGACGTACCGTTGCCGGGAACGACCGCGGGATCCGCCGTCAGCGTCAGCTTGCCGGAGAGATGCCTCGCATTGACGAAGCGGGCTTCGGCAATCTTCTTCTCCATGATGGTGCCGCTATGCGTCCAATTCACCGGGTCGGTGGTATAACCCTCGCCCGAATAATCGGTCTGGGTGACGATATAGCGAACACCGCTCGGGATGCCTTCAACGGCGACGGTCTGCCCATGCTTGAGGGTGATCGTCTCGCCGGATCTGATCGTTCCCGTCGTGCCGTCCGACTTCGTGTAGGCGTACGCCTCATCTGCAGCGGCGTCCGGGAATTGGACAGTAAACTCAAATTCTTTATTCTTGTCCGCCCCGCTGCCTTCCACCGTCTGCCCGATCAGCAGGCCGCCGTACACCATCCGCGTGTTGACGACCTCCTCTTTATGGTCGCCCTCCTCGGCAATGATGCCGGTCGTTTGCCGGTCCGGCCAATTCGTCGTGTAGCCGTCGTCCGTATAATCGGTCTCGGTGACGGTGTAGATTGTATCCTTAGGAATCCCATCGATAACGGCGGTTTCCCCATGCTTGAGGGAGATCTTGCCACCGGACCCGATGGTTCCCGTCGTACCGCCCGAAGTCGTATACGTATACGTCTTGCCCCCACCCGCGCCTTCGAAGGTGACGGTGAACTCGAACGCCTTATTCTTGTCCGCGCCATTGCCCGCGACCGTCTGACCGATCGTCAGCTTGCCGGGGAGGTACTTGCCGTTGACGAACTTCGCTTCGACCGTTTCGTTCGCTACGATGCTGCCGGTACGCTTCAGATCCGCCGGATCGGTAGCGTAGCCCTCATCTGTGTACCCCTTCTGGACGATGGTGTAGGCGATGCCGTCCGGGATATCCTTGATGGTGATGGCCTGGCCGCCTTTCAGCTTAACGGTTCCGCCGCTGGGCACGGTGCCGCTTATTGCGCCAGAATAGGCATAGGACTTGCCGTTGCTGAAGGTAATCGTATATTCAAATTCCTTGTTGAGGTCCGCCGCTTTCCCCTCTATCGCCGTGTCCAGCTTCAGATGGCCCGTCTCCCACACCGGGGTTGGCACAACGAGCGGCTTGGCGCTGGTCACCTCCACCCCGTCTACCCAGATGGGATTCCAAGGAGTGGACGCCACACGCACCTGATAAACCGTTGTGGTCGGCAGATAGGTGATCGGGTCGATATAAGTTTGCTTGAGCACGTAAAGCCCCGCTTTGGCAAACAAGCTAAGCTTGCCGTCCGAACCTGTAGTTCCCTTGGTGACCTCTGTTATGCCGTCCGGCTCATACAGCGTGAATATTACGCCGCCGAGCGGCTTGCCTTTGGGGTCGACCTTGACCAGATCCAGCTTGCCTTGGGTTTCGGCGCTACCGCCCACGTCACTGTTGTCGACCGCGTGTTCGCTTTTGGCACCGATGTTCTTCAAGGTGTCGTCGCCCATCAGCTTGATCTCGTTGCCGACCTTCCCGCCGCTGGGCACTTCAGTGACCTCGGTCTGATACACGATCTGGTAGAGCTGGTTCGGATTCGCTATCCGGAAAATCAGCCGGGTCGCGCCGCCTTCTGTGACGGTTTCCACCTTGATCTCGCTGTTCGGATCGTACAGGTTCAGCGCATCGCCGTCCCTCGTCAGCTCGCCGCTGGGGGTCAGCTTGGCACGGTACACCGCCATGTCAGGGCGTCGCAGCGAGAGGTTCCCGCTTTCATCCTTGCGCAGCGCCAGCCCTTGACCAAGGGTGTCCTGCAGATAGACGCCGTCCTTCACCTCGAAGGGCGGGGTGTAATTCACCGTCCACTCCAGCACGCCGGGGTTCGGCTTCGTCACCGATTTGCCCAGCGACTGCATCGGGACGATGACCTTGCGGGTGGCTGTTACTGTGCTTGGCTCATCCCCCCATGTGATTTTCAGCTCGGCGGTGTTCGTCATCTCATGCTTGGCTTCGCCGGTTTCAAAGTATTGACGCAGGGCCGCCTCGGTGGGTCTTGCCTTGACCAGAACGACATAGGGACTTTCTAGCTTGGTAAAGGAAAAAGTACCTATGTTCCCTGCGGCGGAGAAGCTCACAAGATCACTTGGGTCGGAAATAAGCGTTGCTGCGCTAACAGTCGCTCCGTAATCTGCCCGGGTTCCCTTGTAAATCGCAAAAGCCTGTCCCTCCGAATAGGGCACAAACTCCCAGCCCTCGGGTAGAGTATCGACGAGTTTAATGTCGCTGGCAACGTGATTGCCGCCATCCTTTGCCATCTCCTCGGTCTTCAGGCCGTTCATATTGACCGACAGCCGGAAGGTCACCGTCTTGGTCACCTGATCATAGGCTGCCAGTGTATGTGCTTCGTTAGCGTCATTTCGGATGTAGTGGTTGACATTGGCAGGGTTAACGGATGTCCCCGCCGGCTTTGATGCATAGAGCATCTCTTTGGCCAACATACCGCCGTTGATCTGGTGATAAGGCCGATTTGAATCGCGTGTCCGATTTGTTCCTTCAAACAGAGACGCCTGATTAGAGTGAGTTGTGGAGCTATTGCCCGCGAAGTGCTGCCACTGCGTCATCAGGGAATTAAATGTGAAGGAAGCGGGCGCATCGGTATTGTAGCCGGTGACACGAAGCAAGTCGGCGACAGGCTTCCCATCCTGTGAAAGTATGTATACCTGATGCGTTAAGCCGTCACTCGACTGAAAGGACCCGGACTGAAACCGCTGGTAGTATCTCGGCCCATTGTTCCCCTTCAACTGATCCAGGATTGCAGCGTCAATCGCCGGGCTGGCGGTAACCTTGGTGAAGTCGATGGAGTTCGCATCCCCATACACCAGCAGATCGTACACCGCACCGTCCGGAAGGGCCTCCTGAGGTGTAAGGGTAACCTTCCACGGCAATATGCCCAAACCAAGGGTATCACCGGCACTTGTGCTCTTTGTCAGGGTATGGGCTCCAATGGTGACAGCGGCAGCATCCTTCACAGTAGCTTGGTCATTGTCTTGCACAGTATTGACATCCAGCTTCCACTGGGCGGTGGCCGTGTTGGTGAAACCGGTTGTATTGCCCGTAACTTCGGACACAATGACCAACCGGATCGGGCCGTTTACCTCACTGAAAGAATACAGATTGTTTGCGCCAGGGGTGATCGGCGTTGCCGTAGCTGACCAGTCTTTCTTGGCACTGTCCCACGACTGCCATGCGGCGGATCTCAAGGTAAGTCCGGCCGGCAGGGCATCGGTGATGGTGAAGTCTTTCAGCCCCTGCTTGCTGTAGTTCTTGTTGACATCAATCGTCCATGTAATCGTGCGCGGGTCTGCGGAACTCGAACGCTTGTCCAATACGCCGCTCTTCTGAATCCAGTCGGGCTTGAAGGTGACGCGCCACGGATTCGAGGAAAGCAGCTTGCTATCCGACGCGTCCCTCAACTCCGCGGTATTGGTGACGGTCTCGAACCCGCTACTACCGCTGTTATACTCACGGTAATACTTCACCTTGGGAATCCACGTCTTGAAGGTGACGGTCGCCTTGTCGCCGAAGCCCGCGGGGAAGGTATACGCCAGCGCGTTCGTGGTGCCGCTGTCCGGTGTCACCGAACTGCCGTTGACCTTGAGGGACCCCTCCACGTAGGTGCCCACCTGAACCGGATCGAGCGCGTCATAGAACTTCAGCCCGTCCAGCGGCTGTGGAATGGCAGGGTCAAACATATCCGTGGCGGCAAGTTCCACCTGCCACTCGATTGCACCCTCTACAAAAGCCGCCTGATTGATCCAGTTGTTATCGGAAGCGTTGCTGTTGGACCTCTTTGTAATGCTGTACGCAGGCGTGACATTGGGGTTTTCGAGCATGTAGCCCGCCCCGAAAATGCCAATCGGCTTTTGTTGGCCATAGTCTATGCCCGACAAATCCGCCTTCGCGGTGGATTCAAAGCCGAAGGTAATGTTCCTGCCCTGGCCGTTGAAAAATCGTTCTTCGCCGTTAAATACCACCTTGATACCCGCTTCGGAGAAATAGGCCGTTCCAATGGTGTAGCCCGATCTTTCCTTCAGCGTCATGGTGGCAGTCGGCAGAATCACTTCCGGAAAATAAGTCGCTTTGTCCAGCATCACCCAGTCCCCATACAAAATGACCGTGCTGCCATCCACCGTGTTCGGGTCGGCGGCGTCGCCTTTCACCGGAACCTTGATGTCGTTCGATCTCAAGGAGAAAGGCTTTCTGCCGTGAATGGCGGCACCCCTCTGTAAGACATTCCCGTCCTGTATGACTTCCAGCGGAAAGGGTGAGTTGACTCCCATGAGCACCGCCGTTTTGTCCGCCGGGACTGCTTGCATCGCTGCGAACTTAGCCGGCATAGCGTACACCGCATTAGGTACCGACGGCGGTTCATCCGGTGTATCGTACACCGCTTCAGTTACCGACGACGATTCGTCCGCGCTCGGCGAGCCGCCTTCGCTCCCCGCATATGCAGCTGCAGAGAACATCAACGTCTGCAAGACAAGCAAAACTGCTAGACAGAAAGATAGCACAGTTTTACCTACACTGCGTTTTCGTTTCAATACAAAAATCTCCTCCACTCCCCAAATTCCCGAAAATTTTGGTGACAGCAGAATCATCCGGCCGATATAACGAACAAGCGAACAGACATATGCTATCGCTTGATCCCAACGGCCCTTAGATCATCGAAACCTTGCGGAGTTCCGAATGAACGGTTAAGTGCCGCGGGCGTGCAGGCCATTGATCATGCGTAGTACTTACTTCCCCCTCTCCATTGATCATCTTTTCCATTTACATCTGTAAATGGCATACTACGCCCAGTTTACACAGCGTATGTCACCATTATAGTACCGCGACCTATACAAAATATAGACAACCCCTTGACGATAAGAGCGCTTTTGGCCATCCTGGTCTTGTCCCCGGAATTTTCAATATTGTGTGCAAAACATCTGTAGATTTGTGCAAAGCTTACCAGGCGGTCGAACAACCGTCATAAGTAAGCATAGCGGCAGGTCGGAAGCGTCTTGGTAGAGTGAAGTGATGGGCACCGTTGGCGTAGCCGTTGTTGTTGCTCCAACGTTACTAGTACCCACCGCCTGGCTTGTTACCCAACTTGACTTTAACCCTCCTCCACTTGTATCGTGCGATTTTCATCAAGCCGCGCTTTATAAGACTCCCCCCAGGCTTTCATAGACATAATCACCGGTTCCAAAGTCCTTCCGAAATCAGTAAGGGAGTACTCTACTCTTGGCGGAACCTCTTTATATATTTCTCGATGAATGATGCCGTCCCGTTCAAGCTCTCTTAACTGCAATGTGAGCATAAACTGCGTAATTCCCGGATTGAGGCGCCTGAATTCATTGAATCTTTTCGTTCCATCCAGGAGCTGATAGAGAAGGATCCCCTTCCACTTTCCGCCAATAACATCCAGCGTTGTTTCAACCGGACATGCTTGCAGATCTGGATGCATTCCATACTTGTTTCTTCGGTCTCCCATCGGCTTATCCTCCCAAAGGTTTGGTTTTTAATACTATACCATAAAAATATGCGTACTTACTTAAAGTAATTAACTGATATACAATGCTGTCTGTACAACATTTGCTATTGAGAGGATGGAATACCTATGAATACTGGCCAAAAAATGAAAGCAATCGGCGCTTACCGATACCTCCCCATATCGGATCCGGAAAGCCTTATGGATCTGCATTTGGATAAACCGGAACCTACAGGCCGCGATTTGCTTGTAAATGTAAAAGCTATCTCTGTCAACCCTGCAGACGTAGGCGTTCGCGAAAAACATAACTACGAAGCCGAATCACCGAAAATTCTTGGTTGGGATGCTGCCGGAATAGTAGAACAAGTTGGCGCTGACTGTCAATTGTTTAAACCAGGGGACAAGGTCTATTATGCGGGCAGTGTCGCTCGACCAGGCACCAATAGCGAATTTCACTTGGTTGATGAACGAATTGTAGGAAAAATGCCAAGAAGTTTGGATTTCGCGGCAGCAGCCGCATTACCGCTTACCTCGATAACTGCATGGGAGGGCCTGTTTGATCGTTTAGGAATTAGCCTAAACACAAATGAAAACAAAAGTATACTTATTATCGGCGCAGCTGGAGGAGTAGGATCGATTGCCGTGCAACTTGCCAAATTAGCAGGTTTGACAGTCGTCGGTACTGCTTCGCGTCCGGAATCAACTCAATGGGTCAAAAGATTAGGCGCGGATTTTATAATAAACCATAACAACCCTTTCCAACCTCAGCTCAAGGAATTTGGTATAGATACTGTGGATTATATTTTCTGCTTGAATGATACGGTACAACACCTGGCGAATATGTCGGAGGCCATTACCCCACAAGGTAAAATTTGCTGTATCGTTCCTACGGATAAGGCTTCCTGGGCAGGAAGCTTGAAAATGGACTTGCTGTTTGCTAAAAGCGTAACGTTTGTATGGGAGTTCATGTTTACACGGTCCTTGTTTTACACCGAAGACATGATAAAACAACACGAATTGCTGAATGACCTGGCGGACTTAATCGATGACGGAAAATTAAAAACTACACTAAATGAACGACTAGAACCCATTAATGCAGCAAACCTGCGTTTAGCACATGAGAAGTTGGAAAACGGACGGTCTATTGGTAAGATTGTTTTAGAAAACTTCTGATACCTGCGAAGAAGGCACGTTTGGTTCCAAAAAGCGGTATAGCGTATAGACAAGACTAAGGCCCCTTGCCGCTTTGGGGCCTTTTGTGTAGAACGGTATAGTGCAGGCGAGAGAAAATTCTCCCAAACTTTGTAAAAAGCACTTATGGTAAGGTTCACCGTATCACTTGATATGGTAAACTAAGCAAAGAAGGAGGGGCTTTTAAAAAGCCTCTCCTCCACTCTTTTTTACGTGCTAACTTCAACATTTAAGATGACCTGAGCATATAAAAATTCATTTATTATCATCTTTACAACTATCTCATCTCCAAATCTATAACTTGTATAAGAATATCTTTTCTCCTGAACATCCACCCAATCTAGCAAAACTAGTGGTGCGGTTAATTGTTCTGGGTCACTAGCTGCAGCAAAGTTAACCTCAAGAAACAAAATTCTTTCATAAACCCTGCTTCCAATCTCTGGGAACAACTGTCCGTTAAGATTAAAGGGTAAAGAGAATTCATCTACTTCTTCGGCAGACAAATGATTAAGAAAAGAATATTTGACCGTTCCGTCTTCAATACAATATCCTTCAGAGAGTTCATAAACAGAATGACCAATAGCTAACTTAAATATGACCCTTGAAATTTTCTTATTAAATTCATCTAACCTTTCGTTTTCTATTGCGGCATCAATCATGTGAGCTAACTTTTCATTCTGTTTTATTCTTCTATCCGCTTCTTCTGAAAGAACATAGTTTTGACCGAAATGCTTGATCTTTAATTTCTCTATCAATATCGATAGAAAAAGTTCATCATTTGAAAATGAATTATTGCACTTTACGCAGGCAGGAACGATAGCAAGATTAGAAGGGTATGGTTTTGAAAGAAATACCCTTGAGGGGATGTGCTCCCGTGTATTTGCCTGTTTCCCGCAATATATACACTCAGAATATGAATTCTTATTGTAGACAATTTTATGACGTAATCTATCATCTCCATAATAATCTACAAATTTCATTTCACTCCCCCTTTTAATCTCACGTTCCATTAAATTTACAACCTATTTTAATTACGTGTCTCCAGATCTGAGTATCTATCTGCATTCCAAAACAAACACATTGCTAGAAGATAACTTTCGAACATGTATCTATTCCATCCTCAACGTTGATTACCAAGTGGTATGTAACTTTTCGCTGTATATTACTGCAAAGTTTTCTGGTCCGTATATGACTAACTGTTTTGGGAATATATCATCGCTCTCTATTTTAACCACTTTGAAAGTTTGCCCAGACATACTCATAAATGTTTTTTCAATATCTTGTACAATTACCAGTGGACCAGAAGTCCCTTCACTAATACCTTGCACAGATTTTCTTAGAACGATAACTACACCTTCGCTTTTAAATACCGCATAGTGCGTATCTATTGTCTCAGGTTCTTGTTTCATGATTTCTTTATAATAATTTATTGCATCACTTATATTGATGCAAAAAGACAAGATTGTCCTTGTCTGTATAATTCCGTCTGGGTTAAAGACAGATCCAGTCAAGATATTTGTTTTAATCATACTTGCCGTTTCAGGATCAACTTCCTTTTTGGTACCATAGGGATGTGTTCTCTCTTTTACCCAAACGATATGCTTTTTGTTTTTTATTTTAAGCCATTCGATATAAGGTAAATTGGCTAATATAGTTTCGGGTTGATTCCTGCTCGAACCACTGCCTTCCAAAATCGACTCAACATGAACCGGTTTTTCGCTAGAAAGTGCTTGAACAATTCGCTTCATCTCGGATAGAGGTCTTTTTACTTGCTTCCCTTTTGTATTCTCAATTATCAAACCGTTTTCTGTAACATCAAGTAACGTAATGTCCGAACCAGGTATGATGGATTCGAGCTTTTTATTTTTCAGTTTTTTCAAATCTTTTACGACATCATAGAAATCCATCATATCACCTTACCTGTCTGTTAGCGGCGGAGGAAACTTTAGAATGTGATCATCTTCTTTAGCATCTTGTATTTCCGCGACATCCTGAAGCCATTGACTTAAAAAATTTTCTGCTTTTTTATCTTCCCCAGTAACATTCATAAACTTGACCGGATTTCCGAGTTCCAAATAGACTGGAGCTCCTTCTAACGATTGCTTTAACTCAAGCCCTGCCGCAAACCTGCGAATATCAGATACAAAATCCAATACAACCACTTTCTTTTTGCCAGGGCTTATTCTAAGTCCTCTTCCTAATTGTTGTATAAAAATTCGTCTGCTGTGTGTTACTCGCTGAAAAACAAGGATATTGACATCCGGTACATCGACACCCTCATTAAAAATATCTACAGCACACATTACTTGAATTGTACCTGCATGGAAATCAGCAAGCATACGATTCCTTTCGGCAGCAGATAACCTAATCCCGGAAGTATTGCCTGAAAATATAGCCTCAGCTTTAGCAAATCCCATAGTATTAATCTTATCTCTCATTGTCATAGCATGGTCAATTGTTGAGCAAAAAACTATAGCCCTAGGTTTGTCTACTTCAGTCCAAGTGTCCCTTAGTTTATATATTACAGCATCGTCCCATTCTCTAATAAATAATCTCCGGTTTAGAGCTTTGGGGGTTAGCTCATGTATATCTGCAAGTGCCTCCCAATTAATATTATCGACAAACATCCTATAATCAATATTTGCTAAATAACCGTTCCTTAGGCCATCAATAATACTTAAACTAACCAACTTAGGCCCAAAAATGTCCTCAACCTTCTCATCATCACTTCTCCATGGAGTCGCAGTGATTCCGAGTAAAAATGCCCCCCACTTTTTCCCTGCTTGGGCTTCATCTAATACTTTTTTATAAGTTGCAGATCCGGCATGGTGACACTCATCTACTATAATCATGTCGTATTTAGTTGGTAGTTCATTGGTTCGTGAAATATGCTCTGCCATGGAATCAAGACATGCAAATGTAAATAATGTCTGGTTCGGGTAGCCTTTTTCGTATCCATTCCAAACAGTTGAATTCATCGTTTTGTCCATGAATGGCCAGAATGCTCTTTCTAATTGATAAACTAATTCATTTGTATGAGCAAGTACTAGGATTTTCTTAGGACGTATTTTTTCAGATAATTCTAAAATTCTTCTGGTTGCTTCAGCCGCGACAAATGTTTTTCCCAAACCGGTAGCAAGAACAATTAATGCCCTCTTCAGTTCGTTATTTTGAAAAGCCTCAACAATGCTGTGAATTGGTTCCTCCTGATATCTTCTCGGGGTCCTAAGATATGGACTTTTTATTGGCAAGCGGTCCCAATCTTTTTTTAGCTTATATCTGTCCCATAATTGGAGGTTTATTTGATTGGCTAACAAAGAAGCTTGCTTTCTCTTCACTTCATCAGTGAACATTTGATTGGTTGCAATAACTGGTACATTTGCTTTATAGAATCGAGCAGCTTCTATCGTTTTATCTACGACATCAATGCCAACATTACCAGATTTTCTGAATTTGACCTGTACTAGCCACCTTTTCCCTGAACGGTGTGCTAATATGTCGGCACCATGATCGCTGCTCTGTCCCACAATCCGTATATCCTCAAAACCAGAATGCTGCATTAAACGGGCAACATTTCTCTCCAAGGATTGCCACGGGCCTGAATTCAACAGGTTGTCATCAATAAATGACATATTTACCACTTCCTATACCAACTTCTTACTCAACAATTCTAGGGTTTGATTTACCCTTTTGGTGTAGCCTTCATCAGGGTTCCTGTTTTCGTAGTAACCCAATATATCTTCGAGGAAGTTCCGGTATTTATTCTTGATATGATTTCGTATCTCAGTGACAGTAGACTGAGCAAATACATTTGAATCAATGTTCAAATACGAATCAGACCAGAAGTTTCCATCGAAAAACTTTTCAGCGTATTGTACAATGAGTTTCACAATTAACCTATTTGAAAGATAGCCTAAAAATTTGCCTTCCTCAATAACCTTAGTTATTTGTGAAGGATCAAAACCATTACTTACAAGCGTTAATGCCAGTTCGTGTTTTTCTTCGGGCAACATATTGTTTTGAATGTCCTCAGCTTCTGATTCCAAAAGATATGGCAGTTCTTCTTTTACCCTCTTGAAAAATGCTTCGATACGGTTTCTAGTCTCATTAGCATCTATGGCTAAACCTGCCCCCCAATGAGCAGCTCTAATAATTTCCCAATACAGACTGCTTATAGACCATAGGTGCATTGAATCTCCTGACATATGCCGGCTATTTTGATCCTGTATCCATTTTGCCAGTTCAACTGCAATAACGTCCTGTGCTCTGACTTGATACTTCGTGAAAATTGGATGCTTGGTATCGATAAATATATCAAGTGACTCAGACTTATGAATAATTAGAGGTGTTGTTTTTCCTTCCCTCTCTAATCCAGTCCCATGTTTTAAGGTATAAACATTTACGGCAGTTGTTGCCATACTAGCATTCCCCGGCAAGTTTATTGCAAAGGTCTCAATGGAAAGTTCATCACTCTTTATTGAGTTTTCTAATAGATGCTCCTTATTAAAGGGATTTTGTTCTCCTTTTTCGCGATGACAGTTACGGCAAACAGTCGCTTCTGGTGGATTCTTCCTCGTACAAAACGAACATTGCCATGGTTCAACAGGTGTAGGTATTTGTGACGTTCCACAATGGGAACATTCCGTTGCCGAACGAGGAATCAGATTGCCACATTGGCTATTCAGGCATACTTTACCGATTAAAACACCTTTACATTCTGGACAAACTTCACTTGTTGCAACACATTGAAATCCGCAATGTTGGCATTCGACTGTGTCTTCTGTCGGTTTTTTATCTGCATCCTCAACTAACTTCCACCAGTTTTCATCATCATAATATCCTTGTACTTTCTCCTGGAATTTCTGGTAAAACTCACGTTCAATTTCCCTAGGGATCCTCTTAGCCTTCTCTGCACCAGGCTCCCAATAACCCATATACATGTCTTTAGTACCGAAGTCCCGCACCCTCCGGTAACCCTGATACAACATGAATATAGGTGACCTGTTTTCTTCACCTGACTCCGCAGCTTTTTCTGGCTGTAAAGAAGTGTTCCCTCTCAAGAATCGGATAGCTTCTTCCCACTCAGATGAAGTCTTTTGGAAGTCTTGTTTTAGAAAATCAGTTGGAACATGGTTCAAATGCACCTCGCCAACAATACGCCCATATCCTCCACCAGCATCTATGGGATAATCTTTAATAGAGTATCCCAAATTGTCTGTCCATGTGAAAAACGCTTCCTTCTCAGACTTCCTTATCACCCTGCCGTTTCTAATCAAATCTATTCCATATTCATTTGGATCATCAAACCGTTGAATACCAACCCATCCAGAAACGCGGTGCTCAATAGTTTTCGACTCTGTATTTGGGCCACACTTTTCACACGTTGCACCCTCAATAACGGGTTTAAAACATTTGGTGCAACGCCGCTCGATTCGTAAAACCTTGTCAAATCTATAGACAGCGGGAATCATCCCCCATCTGTTATGTTTTACTGCTCTGTGGTCCGCCCAAATGCAATGTTCAAATGCTGGACATTCGGTGTCGTTGATAAAAATCTTTAAATTTTTCTGGCGTATGTAAGTAGAATATCTTCTGCCAATTTCCTGGGTGATCTGTGGAATGCCAATCTTTGAGAGCTTAGCAATGAAACCTGCATTTTGAGTCCCATCTTCCCACCAACGATCAATTTTAATGATCGTACCGCTCTGATTAGGGTACGTTTTCTTTTTTAGTCTTTTTGGCACATCATAAGTGTTTTCATTTACCATTCTCTCTAGATCGATGGTAATCTCAACAGCTTCACTATCTTCTTTTCTTACAGAAGTCACCACAGTTCTTTTGCCGAGTTTGCCAGTAGAGATATTAAAACCTAAACCAAACAAACCCAACCTATCGAAAGGGTTTTTATCAGTATACCCTGCTTTTAAAGCTTTAACTAATTGTTGAAGACTCATTCCTAATCCGTTATCGACTACTATTAGCATACCTTCGTTATTGCGAATCTCTGAGTTTCTCGGTAGTTGAATTTGTATAACTGGATTGGGAATGGGTGTGCCATCTCTTTCAGCAGCAATAAAACTATCTATAGAGTTATCTATTAACTCACACAAAGCATCAATTGGCTTCATAGGGTTGTTTGTTATTGCAACAAGAATTCGAGGATCAGGATTGACATTTACCGTTTCTTCAGACAAGTCTTCTTGTAAATATGATTCGTTGATCTCCATTTATTTCACCTCTATCGTCTTTTTGACGGTTTAAGCTTTTTAGAATGCTACTTTTTCTTTAATTGAAAGTAATTATCCAACACTATCTTCACAGATATTGCAATTTTATTTGCCAATTCAGTCGGGACTCCATTGCTGACCATTTTATACATACTTTGCAATGTCATGTCTTCGGGAAAATGATACCAGTCCGGAACTGACTGTAGCCTTAGCGATTCTCGAACTGTTAACCGCCGCGGCAACGTTGGATGTAAGTGAACTTCGTTATTCCCATATGCTACCGTGGGGCTATAACGAAATCGGTGTAATCTTTTAAACGATTTTCTCCGGTCATCACCTTCATCTATAATCCAAAACTTCTTTGATTTCGGCCTAAAACCAACTTGATTTTTTAATTTTTCAATTTCATTAATATTACCGATCCTGCTATGCACAGTAAGTTCGTAATAAGGTCCCAGTTTTTTTATTAGATCACCCTCGTTAAAGCTTGAACCAAAATCGTTCTTTTTGGGCCATTCGATGTTTTTTTTGGGATCATTAAATATTGGTTTTGGCCATTCATATTCGGGCAAACCGTTTTTTAATAACTCTCTAATAATTTTCTTTTTAAATGCTACAATAAAGACCCTTGATCTATCTTGAGGTATTCCGTAATCGAGGGCATTTAGTACTTTAAAATATGTTTTATATCCTAGTTCATCAAATTGTTTTAACAATGGTTCTAAGGCTTGAGTTCTGTGTTTCTTTCTTTTATATAATGTAGCGACATTTTCAAACACAAAAAAATCAGGTTTGCGAACCTTTATTTTATCAAGAAAATCCCATACTAATTTGCCGCGATCTCCTTCTACTCCGGTATCGTTTGAATTGCCGGCAGAAAAGTCCTGACACGGTGGTCCCCCGATAATTCCATGACATTTGGGTAATGTTTTGGCCGGAACCTTTGATATATCTTGAACTTCTACATTGGCATTTTCTTTATAATGTTGGTTAAAATTATAATTATGTGCCCGTACGAATTCTGGATTTAATTCATATCCTTTAATTATCTTAAATCCAGCTTCAACGAAACCTATATCCATAAAACCAGCACCAGAAAATAATGAAACTAATTTATACACTGATACTTCCTCCTAAATATGCAGCCGAAACTAAGATGATATACATTAACCCAACGTGTAACTCCGCATGTCAGGGTTAAATGTGTCGATATCTGACTGATGGAATATATATTTATTCGACGTTTGCCTTGTTCGTCCTGCAATCGGCACCCGGTTTTGCAAAATGTTTATAGCACTTTGAATTAAGTGATTCTGGGGAGGTGTACTTATGGCAGATAAGATCTCTAAAGAAAGACGAAGTAAGAATATGCAAGCAATCCGTTCAATTTCTAAATTAGAAACCATTGTTTCAAAAGCATTATGGAATAGAGGATACCGATTTAGGAGAAATGTAAAGGGCATGATCGGAAAGCCAGATATAGTTATAAAAAAATATAAAATTGTTGTGTTCATTGATTCGTGTTTCTGGCATGGGTGCAAAGAACACGGCCATATACCAAAATCAAATTCGGATTATTGGGCAGAAAAAATTGAAAAAAACATAATGCGTGATAATATGGTCACTTCCTTCTACAAAGACGCTGGATGGAATATTATTAGGTTTTGGGAACACCAAATTAAACAAGATCTGAGTATCGTAATTGAGACCATTACTAATCTCATAGAAAATGAAAGAATAAAGCAAAAAAATGAACAGCTCTAAGATGAATAATATTTTGCCTGCCAATATCAAAATTTACCGTCCTATTAATTATTGGGTCTGTAAAATAAATTGTGTAACCTCTGTTTTAACTGTCTCTATTTCGGCATTCGGGAATGTTTGGCTTCCCGCTCCGAGCGGTACTGTGAAAGATGTCCGGGAACTCAAACCATCACCTTCATCTGCTTGCGTTGCCCGTGCGTGGCGTCACTTCTCCATCGTTGAATAACGGATTCGCAACAGTTCGGTGGCTTCTCTGGCCGAAAGACAGTTGGTCAATCTCTAAAGTCCACAAAGGGAAGTTGCAAATTGACTGCCTTCGTACGTACTGGCCACGATGAGCATATCGCATTCGATATCCTTGATTTTACCACAATTTGGGTCTTTGTTCCTGCTTTCAATATATCGATCTGCATTGAATTATGTAACATGGATTGGGAGTAAAATCGGCGGAATGATAAATTTCCGGCTCAGCACCACTTAACACGGGCATAAACCCCGATGAAATCAATCCCTGCTTACGATTTCAGCCAATGATGGGTTAATGTCGGCAAATCAATATTCTATATATCGTCCAATTTGTAGGATTGTAACGTAGCAACGCATACAAAAAGCCGAATTCGTTTTGAATCGGCTAGTAAATCTAAATAACAATATTAGCGGTGATTCTACAACAGCATCTACAACCATCCTCTTTTATGGGCGTACCACCCGAACCAAATGATTCCGGCTAACGGTAAAGTATAGAAAGGAGCTACTCTCAGACAATAGAAAATGAACCGAAGAATGTTCAATGAAAGCCATAACCCAATAATATACAGGGGCCATGTATAGATGTGCTCGTACCAAAACGAGCCTGTTGTTAGCCGCGGCTTCAACCAGTAAATGCCGATAGGATACAGCACAGCCATTAACATAATCATCAAGCATCCGAGACTGCCAGCGGTATCTGAACTCCGTTCCTCCTTGACACCAAACAGCTTCCTTAACCCATGCTTAAAGGCTTCACCTAAAAGTAACTCGAGAAATTTATCCACCCAAATCCCGCCTTTCGGCCATGTTGTTTTTGCGGTAAAAAGGGAGCACGGCGGCTCCCACTAATTTGATTACCTTACAGATTGATGCGGCGGATAGCTTTGTTGTCATCATCGTAGACAATGACGTTGCCGTTGCTGTCGAAACTCAACTGGCTGATTTTATTGATCGGGTTGCCGTCATTGTAGGTCAAGTCTTTTCCTGCAATGAAAGTAGACAACTTGCCATTCAGATTCAATTCGTAAATGGTTGATCCGCTTGAAACGTAGAACATGCCATTGTAGGCCGTAACGTTGTTAAAAGTAAGATTATCAAACGATACAACCGTCTCAACTTTTCGAGGGAACAACTGTATTTTTGTCAGGGTGCGATTACCTGTGTCGAGCACATATAAATTGTTATCAGCAGTGATGACATCCAGTGGTTGATCATTTACGTTGTCATATCTGCTAAACGTAACTCCAGTAGCATCCTTCTCACTTGCCAGCAGTTGCGACTCGGAACCGATTGCGGCAGAGTATATAAAGGAATCCGTCCAGTTCCCGCCCCTCCCATAGACAAAATTGTTATTGTTATCAATACGGAAGAATCGATAGTTATAGTCCTGCCTGTTGTTCAAACCGTATGTGGAAAGTGAAACGGCAGACGATGTTAATTCAAAGATTTGATCTGTCCACGGATTTGAGAAGCTAAATCCAAGAAGATATAATCGATTATTTGCATGACTGTAAGTCAGCTTTTTGGCTCTAAAATCATTGTGGTCGTAGTAAACAACTTTTCCGTCCTTTGAGAAGCTTCCGTCAAACTGATTATCAACCGATTTGAATGTCTCGACCCGCCCGTTGGATTTATTAAACTTCCGGATTTTATTCTTGGATTGGTCGAGGAAAAATATATTGTCCTCTTTATCCAAAACCATGCTGTCCACTTCATTAATTTTGGCTATGCTTACTGGCCCATCTACGTCTCCCTGCCCCATTCCGCCAACAAGGGTATCTACACTGAATTTCGCCGCTTGTGATGGTTGTTGCGGCTGGCTCGGTGTTGATGGATTTGTTGCTGGTGTAGTCGGTTGTGTTACCGGCGGCGTAGGCGTTGTTGTGGTCGTTTGATTTCCGCCGCCAACACCTTTGTTATCATTACCGTATTGATAAGCTCTCCAGAGCAATGTAGCGGCCTCAGCACGGGTTATAGAAGCCTGCGGACGGAATGTTTCATCCTGATAGCCGGATACGAGTCCATTTTCGACAGCGACAGCAACGTAATCCTTGGCGGCTTCGGAGATACCCGCGTAGTCTTTGAACATAGCTTCAATGATCGAGCGGTTGGCTAGACGGGCAACGTCGTAGCCCTTGAGTTTCACCAACGCAACGGTTATATCTTCGCGTAATGCAGGTGCAGTCGGGTTGAAGATGTAGCTTCCGTCAGCGGTACGATAGCCCGTCATATAATCTTTAACAGCCTCAATATACGGAGAATACCAGTCCGTCGGTTTGACATCCGAAAACGAAGAATAGTTTACTTTCTTCGCTTGTAGACCCGATGCTTTAACGATGATCGTTGCGAATTCGGCTCGGGATACCTGATTTTCCGGCCTGAACTTACCGTCCGGGTAGCCTTCGAGGACTTTGCGGGACGCCATTTCACTTATGTATTTGCTCGCCCAATGCGTGGTCGGCACGTCTGTAAAGGTGATGGTCGGCGTATTGGACGGTGCATTCTGCAATTCCTCACCATACCCAGGCAGTGCCGCCGATGCCGTTCCGAACAAGCTGCAAACTAATATTGCTGTGACGAGTAAAGATGTAATTTTCTTCACTGACATAGGGCTCTTTCTCCTCCTTTGATTGTCTTTGAAAATAGTGACTTTTGATGAAATCAGGATTTTCTCTATTTTTCTATTGGTGATGCCCTCCCTCTCTCTGATGAAAATTGTAGAATCTTGGCAATAGCCAGATAGGCCTATTATACAACGATTTACACTTATAAGTTAAGATATTAAGTGTCACTATGATAGGATAAAAGTCTTGTCCTCACTCTACTAATCTGATGTAGAGGTGATGGCATGACAGAGTTCATACATATAGTCGGCGAACAAATCCGCAAGTTACGGAAGCTCAAAAGTTTGACGCAAGAGCGGCTGGCGGAGCGATCCGGCCTGAGCTATTCATACGTAAGTGATGTGGAAAGAGGCACTCGTAATATATCGCTGGAATCGTTGGGCAAAATTATCAGTGCACTTGGTGTTAAACCTGCCCAATTGTTTGAGGATATAGATGAACTAACGATTCATATTGGCAGTGATGAAATTCGCACAAAGATCGAGGACTTAAATGCTTTACTGAGTGAGCGTCATGTTGATGAAGTGGACTTTGTTATTAAAGTAGCCCGCGAATTTCTGAATACTATTGATCGAAAGAAGAGTTAACGGTTAAATTCCGGTCAGCGTGATTGGCCATATATTGAGAAAAATCGCATTCATTTTCGGGAGGCACCACCCTGCTTTTTTAACAAGGGGGTGGCCTGCCGTTTCATGCCCTACCCGGTTGCTTATGGACTGCTTTCTGCTGTTATACAGCGGACGGCAGTCCTTTTTCTATTTTGCGGGCATGTTGCTTGAAAGCGAGGACATGGAAGGTGAGAGGCTTCCACGATGACGGGAGGGAATGCGTATGCGAGTTGAATATTGTGAACGCGGTTGTAAATGCGGGTGGCGGATGCAGTTGATAGCATCCACATGTACCGGCGGTATTGTGCAAATGGCATTGTAACGTGTGGTCTGAAAAATGATATGGAGGCGAATGGTCATGAAGATTCGGATTTACGTGACTAGCGAAGGACAAGCAGTTGGCCGCTGGCTGTCCCTGCCGATGAGCGAGGATGATCTGAAGCAAGGTTTGGAGGAAATTGAGGACGGCAATGGAGCGTGTGAGATTCAAGATTATGAAGCCCCGTTTATGATTGAGAAGAACGCGGATGTATTTGCGGTCAATGAGGCCGCCGCCGTCATGACTGAATACGATCATCGGCTTGTGTTCGCACTTTGCGGATGCACGAATAGTGTTGAACAGGTCATTCGCATTCTGAGCGGCGGGCAATTCAAAGTGTATTACGGCGTAGAAAGTCTTTATGACGTTGCGGATGACTTGATTCGGTCAGGGCATTATGGCCGCGTTCCTGCCGCTCTTAGACGGTATATCGTCTTCGACAAAATAGTACGTGACTTGGAAGACGTAGGCTGGCACTTTCAGCCGGAAGTGCATGTTGCTGTTCTGCCATTGTCGTAAGCGATTCGTCCACGCCTCATAATCATTGCATTGTGCCTGCGTATGAGCGGGCTTATTTGCGTTTACAGAGAGATTCGCCGGAGTGCGAGTACGGCTGGAAGGGAGGTGAGAATACATGGTTGTGAAACGTGGATTACCTGAGGAATTGGCAACGACTTTGAGGCAACTTGTAATGAATGGAAGCATCAGAATTGCGGGTACTTTGCTGTATTCCTACTGCCGCCGCGTTTATCAAGTGGATGATGCAACTGCGGCTCGTTGGATGCAGGTTTATTTTTATCGCGAATTTCCTCAACAACTACAACGGTATCTGAAACGGACAGCAAAAAATGCATGAAGTGCGGGAATGCCCGGAATTAGTGAAGGAGGTGAAGCGTGTTGAACTATGAATCTTTCAGGAAAAACAGTCAAAAGGAATACCTCGGCTACTGCGAGCAGAAAGGTTACATCTACAGTGTCCAGATCGATGTGAACCAATACTCGGTCGTCGCATTGCAGAACGGAAGGATTACGGTTCTGATCACTTATACCATTCAATCATCGCTTGTCCGCAATTAAGTGATGAAGCTGGTTGCCGGGAACAACCGAATAACAAAGATTTGCCGATGTAGCCGCTGTTGATGATCGACATGAAGGCTATTTTTTATGCACGCGAGAGGAGGTGATAAGCATGGACAGAATACAGGAGTTGCTGATGAAGAAAAACCAGCTAATGGCGATCATGCAGATGATGGATCGTGACGCGAGCTTCGATACCGAAGAGGGCAGGGTGTACGCTCAATACCTTGTTCGTACGACATTGATTCAGCTTGAGATTGATGAGCTTAATAAAGAAAAAGCCGCCCAATAACGGAGCGACTAAGAAAAAAATGAACTTGCTTTAAGAATACTCGGTTTTATCATATCACGCAATGGGAGGAGCCGCATCGGCTTCTCCTTTTGCATTTATATGGAGGTCAATCACATGAACATTAACCATACATTCAAATCTCTTCTTGCTGAGACGCTTCGTGAATCCGCCAACAGCTATCTGGTTGAAAAAATCGTTACTCATTTTAATTCTCCGCAACAACTACTGGACGTAACCGAGCAAGAATTGTTGAGCATTCGTGGTATCGGTAAAGTGAAAGCGAAGCAGATCGTTGCCGCCATCCAACTTGCTAAGATGATGAATGTACCGAAAACAGAGCCGACAATCATTCGCAGTCCTCAGGATGTTTTCGAGTACCTCCGTTGGGAAATCGGTTATGAGCAGAAAGAACACTTCATCGTGATCTTTCTTTCGACTAAGAATCACATTCTTGGAAAAGAGACGATCAGCATTGGGAGCTTGAATAGTGCAATTGTCCATCCCAGAGAGGTCTATAAAGCGGCCATTCGCCGTTCTGCATGTTCCATCATCGTTTCGCATAATCACCCTTCTCAAGTATGTACGCTTCCTAGCCCAGAAGATATTCAGCTAACCAAACGACTTGCTGAAGCTGGTGAAATCATCGGTATCGAACTTCTGGATCACGTCATTGTCAGCGGTTCAGATTATACAAGTCTTAAGGAACGCGGCCTTCTGTAACGAAACAATTCATCGTCATTTTTCATCATCTGCATTATCAACAGCGGTTCGCTCTTATCGGCGGACCGCTGTTTTCATTTCACAATGAAAGTGAGGCAACAGATATGCGTAAACAATGGTTGGAAGAGTACGAGCGTTTGGTTGTCGCCGCCGATGACCTGCATCATCGCATTGATTCGTGCGGACGGCTGATTGATAAACTGCTGGTTGACGTATATCGCGGCGAACATAGCACTAATGAAGCCTACATTTTGATTCAAGCGGCGGAGAAGATTCAGGCCGACCTGATGCAGAGATATTGTCGCCTCCGACTACAAAAAGCGATTCTCGCTCGGCTTATCGATGGGCTTCATCCATTTCATTAAGCATCATCAAATCACACATTGGAGGACGATCTACATGAACAAAAATGACGAACAGCAGTTTTTACCGGCGGCGGTGCAACAAGCAGATACGGATAGCGTTGTCGGGCTTCATCCGCAAATTATCGTCGTCGTTGGTACTATTGAAGTCTCACTTCACGATGAATCCACAGGAGGTATGAGGAAGATTGAATGCATCTCCGAATTGACAAATGAACGCTTCGAGATTATAGCATTAGCAGACAATAATGCAGTTGGCGGACGAAGTAAAGCAGGCTTCTTCCGGCGGACTATAGAAAAGCTGTGCGGCGGTTGGCGAGTTCAATTCTTCAATGCATGTGACTCTGCCGCTGACCATTACAAAATGATGATCGACCGGGCCGGAAGGATATTACTAATCAACGCGGATGTTTTGCGGATGCCATACCGTACTCTGCTGAAGTTGATTGGCGGATTACCGCGAATGATAGAAATGGCGTTAAGGAGCGTAAAATCCGCTGTAGATGAACTTAGAGTGCCGAGAGGCATAAAGGGTCTATCGGCTAGTAAGAACGCCCGTATTAGCCTCGTAGCAAGCGAGAAAGGCTTGCAGTTTCCATCCGGCTTTGTACTGAGTGCCGAAGAGTGGATGATGCGAGTTACATCAATTGACACCGAGCTTTGCATCTCTGCTGACCGACGCCGATGGATTCATCGGCCTGCGGTTGCATTGCCCTTCTATGCGTACAAAGTAGCTGTATCTGTTGAGGATGACGCATATATGGTCGCTTTACCTCAAGATGTTTTACAAGCATTAGGGCCGGGCTCTGAGCTTCAATTTGATGAATACGCCGATTGATTCTACAAGAAAACCAATCGACATGCCAGTAATGGGAAGTTGGGCGGCTCGTTTGCACTCGCCGCCCGCCGCCCATTACTACACAGCTATGTATCGGGATAAAGTGGCGATACTCAAAACAAAAAGATCGCCCCCTTCCGTCCCCCGATAATAGCAATCGGGGGAAACGCAAAGGATTACCACCCTTTGCAATCCCGTCACTCGCCGTGCGGCGTCCCTTAGCTACCGCTAAGGGCAGACAATAGTGTCGGCGTTAGAATCCGCTCGTCAAGGCTGAAACAAGCTCGGCTCCGCCTCGGCCTTGACGGCGTTCTGCCAGCCATTCGCGGTACGGTTGGAGAAACAATACTTGATCGTTATGCTCCGCCAGCAGAATAGCCGGAACTGCAAGTAACTTTTTCAAATCCGAGTAATTCCGCGAGAACGATGCAGGTGAATAATACTGCTTGCATCCTTCATAGCCAGAATTCAAAAAAAGGTTAAGGAATCTCAGCAGGCGAAGTTTAGTTTGTTCTGAGGCCAGAGAGCTCCTGATACACTGTATGATTTCGTCAATAGAATCAAACACCGGCATTTTGGGCAATTTGTTGGCCCATTCCTTAAGCAAACCGTAAAGCTTGACATCGTCGATAAGCTCATGTAATAGTCGCTTTTGGCTGATCTTTGTCATCTGCTCCCGGTTAAGGTCAAATCGATAACTGAATATTCCCTCAGAAATCCGAATATTCTTGGTGTAATCGCTTTTGGCGAAGGAATCGTTCAACTGCAATAGCTTTTTACCTTGTCCGTGAAATGCTGTCAGAAAATCGGCTTTGGGGCCTAAATGGTACACCCATTTATTATCTGCTTGGTACCGAATGCATTCTGTCGGCGGGATATCACATCGATAGATCTCTCGGTTACCAAGAAATACATTTTGACCTATAATGATTTTCTCCACTTGGCAGTATGGCGGCTGATTAACTTTATGGAACTGATCACTCCGTAACCCATACCAAATGCAGATATTCTCATGTACTTTATCTATAAAAGATTGAACATTTCTGATTGTTACATTTTCATCATAATCACCCATAACAAGAAGATCTGGTACATCTACCCCGACCTTAGCTATTCGATAAGGAGTGTTGGGTAAATTAGGAAGAAGGTGAAGAGATACATCCTTGCGGATATCTGCTTTTGTTACTTTCTTTGCTTGTTCATCGTTCAAATTGAGAAGCATAAGAAATTCAACGTATTGGATCATGTATAATTACCTCCAGGATATCTGATTTTAGTTTTTATGGTATAATAGCTTTAGGTGTTTTTACTTTGTGGTCGTTTCCCCGGCATGCCCGCTGGTGGAGCGACTCTTTTTGTTTTTAAATGAATCTTTATGAACTATGAGCGGCGGCAGGTCAACTTCGGAGAACAGAATCTCCTCCATCCCGAGGACTTCCTTAAGCTTGTTGTAGTTGTCGTAATAGGTTGTCTTCTGGTATTTCTTCTTGCAGTAACCCTTGCCATAAAGATGCAGTTCAGAAAGAAACGCGATCAGCATGCTTTTCGTTCTGACGTTAAGGCTTGTCCTGTTAATGGCGTCGAGCATGCCTCTAATCGACGAATGTTTGATCGGCTTCGTAAGCCCTATTGAATTCAGACCGTCTTGAAGCACCTTAACCGCAGTCTGAGGGGTCAGCAACTCGATTGCCATCCTTGTGGAACTATACTTCCTCATTTCGTCGTAGTTAAGCTCAACCTCGTACCGTAGCAAGCCTTGAGCATCTTGAAGATGTTGTGCTTTATTCGGGTGAGTTGACTTCTGCTCAACTTCTGCCCGCTTATCGTAAAACTTATGGATGCTCCGGTTCCTTTTTGTTGGATTACGCTGATAGACAACGGACTCCAACTTGTTGCCATCAGCGGCCCAGTATGGCACAGTCTTGTACCCGCCGGGCTTTTGTATGCTGGACAGCAGGTTCAGATAATCCTGTAACTGCGGGCCGACATTGAAGTTTTTGCAGATATGCAGTTTTTCGACTTCCCAATCGTTGTAATGGGGCACTTGGGAAAGAGGAATCTGCAACATATTCGCGACATATCGGCGTAGCTTTCTGAACAACGGCTCAACATCAACCTGCTTCAACTCGTAGACATTGCTTCCGTGCAGATATCGCGGCACCGATAGTTCGAGTTTCAACCACGCTCTTTCCGGGTCATCTTCCTTGTACTTGTAAATAAGGCGTGGTTGGGTGTCATCGAACTGGTCGAACAACTCGCATGTGACCAGCCCTTTTTTCATGGTTTTCTTGACTTCGCTCCAATAAACCTGTTCGATTTGTGCTTCTGTAAGTTTGACCGCTATGTCGAATTTCACTGTATCTATCAAGGTTTCGTCCTCCTCTAGTCCGTAGTCCCGAACGGTTTCTGACCTACTTAGTAGGATGTTCGAAACAGCATGTCCGTGGTCAACTGAATATCGAGATTATTTGATGCTACCTTTTGTCTCAGCTGGTGGATCACGATTCTTGTGCAGATAATAATCAATGATCTGAGCAAGCTTGGACAGAAAAAGTTGCTCTACACGCCGCCGCTCTTGAAGAAACTCAACTAAATCTTGACTATCTTCAGGAGCAAATGCTTTTTTTGTGTCAATGAAATCATATGGCTTTCTTGACACCCGACATCACCTCTTTTTTGTAAAGTATTTTATTTACGGTTCTTGATTTATATTTTTAGCATAATGATTTCTTGTTGTAAAGTTTTTATTTTACGATTATACTAAGTTTGAGGTGAAAACAATGAATATTGCAGATTTAATCAAATCGAAGCGAGTCAAAATGGAACTGAGTTATCGAGAGCTTTCCGAAAAAACCGGTGTATCTCATACCTACATCCGGGATGTAGAAACGGGTAAATACGCACCGTCCTTTGGAAATGCAGAAAAGTTGGCGAATGTACTCGGAATCGAAATGGAGCAAATAGTGTTATTGACATACCAAGCCCAATTTCGCCAATCACTTTTTGACCTGATCTCGACTTGTCATAAGTACAACATTAAAATACCTTACGATAAATGGTTGGAGACTAGTCTGCCTCTACAACCGCTAAATCGTGAAGATACAGTGATTCACGATTTTGCAATGAGTACCCTTAACCGACTCCATAATATTGCTGATCAGAGTGAGCTTTCTGATCGTATAAAATTGCTCTCCGAGCTATCGTCACTGCAATATAACCATCAGATATTCTCATGCATCTCTGACATTCTACACATGATAACGGTCACGTTATTAAAATCAGGCAACAACCAGACCGAGGACATGTTAGAACAAATTTCTAAAGTACTAGAACAATACAGCAACGAGGTGAGTAATCAATGAATAAGAAACCAGCCGCGATTTATGTTCGCGTTAGTACGGAGGAACAAGCAACCGAAGGTTTCAGCATTCAAGCCCAACTGTCTGAGTTGGAACGTTATGCAGTGCAGAATAATTTAGACATTGTGGAAAGGTACATTGACGAGGGATTTAGCGGTAAAAGTATTGAAGGTCGTCCACAAATGAGGAGATTATTAAGGGATGTAAATCAACAAAAATTCCAATCAGTCCTCATATATAAATCTGACCGCCTATCGAGGAAAACCAAGGACTCGCTTGAGATCATGGATATTTTTCAGAAGAACAACATTCAATTACTTAGTGTTACTGAGAATGTTGATCTCTCACACCCGGTAGGCATAGCCATGTTCCAAATCATGAGTTCCATCAATGAACTTGAACGCAATACGATTATAACTCGTGTGAAGATGGGAATGACTGAGAGAGCCAAACAAGGCAAATATAATGGAGGTATAACTTTAGGTTACGATGCTGTTAACAAGGAATTGGTCATTAACGAGGATGAAGCCCTTATTGTACGTACTATCTTTAATTACGCCGAGCAAGGTATGGGCTTAAAGGCCATTACCCGAAGAATTAACGAAATGGGTTTCAGAACGAAAAAAGGAAACCACTTCAGTACTCTTTCGGTTAAAAATATTCTCAGTAACCCTGTTTACATAGGAAAAATCCGCTTTAATCAACTAGAGAACTGGGCTGAAAAACGGCGTAGCGGGAAGAACGCAGACTATATATTATCCGATGGGAACCACGTACCGATTATCTCCATTGAACAATGGGAAAATGTTCAGCGATTAATGCAGAAAAGATCATATAAGCCTGTCCGTTCCGAAAAGCCAACATTACTTGGCGGGTTACTTCGTTGCCCAGTTTGCGGTAAAGGAATGGTAATCGGACACGCAAAGGGCTCGCATGCTCGCTATCGCATCTACAAATGCGGTCAATTCCACAATAAAGGAGCGACTGCTTGTCGGGCTAATAGTATCAATGCCGATTACGCAGAAAAAATGGTCTTTGATGAACTAACTCGTATCGTGACCGATGAACACCTTCTCAGAAAACTTGTCGATAAGATCAACTACGACCGGCAAAATAGAGAAAAGCCCCTTCTTGAAGAGAAGAAGCTGATTGATAAAAAGATTGCAAAAACTCAGAACAAGCTTACCAACCTGAAGGAAAAGATCATGGCAGATGCCGACCTTTTGGATATGTTTAAACCTAATTTATTGGCACTTCAGGATGAATTAAAGCAATTGCATCAGCAAAAAGAAGAGCTTTCAGTAAGCATTGGCAATGAAGAAACTGATCCTGTTGATTTTGACTCATTAAAACGGTTGCTTACCGATTTCCATAAGGTGCTTACCAGCGTCAATGGTGATGAGCAAAGGTTATTACTTCGAATGCTTATCAAGGACATCCAAATCACGAAAGAAGCTCCTAGACGTATTGGACGTAGAATAACCAAAATAAACCTCTGGTTCGACTTCACAATTGAATCGTTGCAAACAGGCTCGTACAACTTGTTGCCAAAGGTATATACCGACTACGATTTTGTAGCCAATTTCGACGCTCGCTTACTGGACGGTGTAACCCTCGCAAATTTTCATAAAAGCAGGCTGGGGGAGGTGATGGCCTCCCTCTCTATCTTACCATTAGCGATGATACGGTTCCCCCCGCATAATCTTAAACGCCCGGTACACCTGCTCCACCAGCACCAGCCGCATAAGCTGGTGGGGCAGCGTCATGCGCCCGAACGAAAGCTTGAGGTCGGCGCGGGCAAGCACTTCCGGGGCGAGGCCCAACGAGCCCCCGATAACAAAAGCCACGTGGCCGCGCCCGTACGTGGCAAGATCTTGCAACTGCCGCGCGAGTTCCTCGCTCGACTGCGGCTTCCCGTCGATGGCAAGTGCCACGACGTAAGCGTCGGTGTGCAGCTTCGCGAGAATACGCTCACCCTCGCGCTGCTTCACCTGCGCTTCCTCCGCGGCGCTCATGGACTCCGGCGCCTTTTCATCCGGCACCTCAACGATCTGCATTTTGGCGTATGGCCCCAAGCGCTTGACGTACTCAGCGATCCCTTGTACCAGATAGCCTTCCTTCAATTTCCCTACTGCGATAATTTGAATGTTCATCGCCTGCTCTTCCTCTCTGGTTTGACCTTTTCATGTCTTATTCGGGGTGTATGGAATTTCCTTGGAACTCGTTGTAGAAGACGGCAATGACAATGTGGGGTCAAGGGAACAAGATTCCTTCTTGTGCAGCGCTCCCAAAGACGGGACGAATACCATTGTAAAACCCAGTAGAGGTTCGCGCTAACGTCCAGACCTAATCCAACGTTGATGTGGAACTTCAAAAACTCATCAATCTCGTATGGACTGGTCAGACGAACGGATCATTTAAACACACCTATTCCAAAGCAAAAGTATACTCTGCTCCGGAATCCGTTCATAACCATCGTGATTTCTACGGTGCGATCCGGTATGATTTGGGAACAACCGTTGTGAATCGAACCGACGTTACCATGAATATAGCGAAGATCGAATCCTCTATGCTGCCTCCTACGACCGCGGTCAACAAAGAGTGTACGCCAAAATCCCCAAAGCCGTTGAATACGCTAGAGACTTCTACTTCTAAAATCACCGCCGCTGCACCCTAACCGGCTACAAAAAAGGAAGGCCGCACCAAGCCAGCCCTCCGACAATCACTTTATGTTATTCTCGATATCCCGACAAGCTCCTAAACGACCAAGAACCGCCCAGGCCCGGCACACCGTTCGCAATGCGGAGGCGGATCCCAGCCCGTAAACTTTACTTCCTCCAAGTCCACGATATCCGGCGCGTCCTCGTATTCGTCCACGAACATATCGATGGCCAGCTCCAGATGCTCTTTACAAACTACGTGCATAAAATAAGACCCCTTTTTCTTATAACCCTGATAAAATCGCATACCGTTTCGTTTCTATACGGCCTCTGCTTTCATTGTTCCCCAAAATCGGCCGCGACTTGCAGCTCTCCCTAACGCCGCTTGCCAAAATCACATTAGCGGTCCTTTAGCTCGGCCAGCGTGACTTGAACCGTATTCTTCTTCGCTCCCCGATAATACGTGACGGCGAGCTTTTCTCCGATCTTTTTGTGCCCGTAAATGTACTTCCGCAGCGCCAGCGTGCCATCGACCGGCTTGCCGTCCAGCTCCACGATCACGTCGCTGGTTTTAAGCCCTGCATCCTTGCCCGGACCGACGGCGTCGATCACGAGAACGCCTTTCTTGACGTCCGACGGCAGCTTCAAGCTTTCGATGCCCGCATACGCCTGCAGATCCTGCGTCACCACGCCGATGTAAGGGCGCTTGATTTTATGATCCTTGATCAGCGTGTCGATAATCGATTTCGCCTGATTGATCGGGATCGCGAAGCCGAGGCCCTCTACGCCCATATCGGCGACCTTGAGCGTGTTGATGCCGACGACCTTGCCGTCCAGATTCACGAGGGCGCCGCCGCTGTTCCCTTGATTGATCGCCGCATCCGTCTGGATGACCTCCATCTCCCAGTCGAACTCGCCTTCGCGGCCGAGCGCTACGGGAATCGTCCGTTTCGGCCAACTGATTATGCCCCGGGTCACCGTCGGCGCATACCCGAGTCCAAGCGGATTGCCAACGGCTAACGCCGTTTCCCCCGGTTTAAGCGCATCCGAATCGCCGAATTCGGCGAACTGCTTGATCCCGGTTCCGTCAATCTCCAGCACGGCCAGATCGGTAATCTGATCGCGTCCGATCAACGTCGCCTTGCGGCGCTCGCCGGTGATCGTAATGACGTCCAGCTGCTGGAATCCTTCCACAACGTGGTTGTTCGTGACAATGCGCACCTGATCCCCCGCCCGGGCAAAAATAACGCCCGAACCAAGTCCCACCGCACCGCCACGCGCGTTTTCCTTCTCTCCCTCCCGGCGGGAGCCTACAATGCTCACAATTGTCGGCGATACCTTCGCTGCCGCGCCTACGACCGTATCGCTCATCAGCCGCTCGGTGTCGGCACCTCTCCCGGTTGCCGCCTCCGGAGCCGGCGCAGCCATCACCGCAACCGCCTGCGGCATCACATCGTACCCCGACTCCCGATCGAACAGCATGAACATGGCCGCCGTTACAACGGCGCCGCCCACGGCCGGAAGCAGCCACGTCGGCAGCCTCACACCGGGCCGGCCGGACGGCAAGCGCCAAGTCTCCCTTCGGGGTGCCTTCGTCGAATAAAAATCGTCGTCAAACAAACTCACCGCTGCCGCCCCCTGTTCCATTCCACTCCGCGCCCCATCCGAGGCCGAAAATATCCTATATCCATTGTACCTTAAAATAGGGCAATCTCAAAAACTAAAAAAGAGGAATGATTTCCCGAAAGCTAGACTAGAATAAGAACATAGCCTGCACCCGATCAAGGAAGGATGATGGAGATGTCGAACCGCCGCCTATCGTCTCATCTGGATGAAATCGCTTGGATCGCCAAGCTTGCGGACCTGAAGGAAGACCATTACCGGAACTCCCTTTTGCTGGGAGCCATTCTAGAGCTTCTGCTGGAAAAAGGGCTGCTCACCGCACAAGAATTAGCCGCCAAAATCCACGCGCTGGAAGCGGCAGATCAGTCCGTACTCCCGACCGGCAACGGCAATCGTCACCGACATTAAGGCCAGACCCCGCAGATTGCCAAAAAACACGGAGCTTTCCCGACACGAGATCAGCAAGCTTTACTTGAGCTAACCCCTATGCGCCATTCTGCATAAACCGCTGATGTGCGGCGCTTAACCCGACCCGATTCTTGCGGTTCCAAAGCATCCCGTCCCCGCTCCCTTATCCCGGGAACGGCTAATCGTCCTTCAGCACGTCCCACTCCGTCGCCCGGTCATGATACGTGTCCATCAGCTTGGCGCGGTGATCGTCCGGGGCGAGCCGCTCCTCTACCATACTATTCACGGTCAGCCTGGCCAAATCCATCAGGTTATGGTCCCGGCTGAGATGCGCGAGATATACCCGCTTCGTCTTCGCCGTCATCACGTCGACGAGGCCGATCCCGGCCGCTTCGTTGGACAAGTGACCGACATCGCTCAAGATGCGCCGCTTGATGTTCCATGGGTACCGGCCCATCCGCAGCATCTCGATATCGTGGTTGGATTCCAGAACGAGCACGTCGCTGTCCTGAATTTTCTCCTTCACCTTGGAGCTCATGTACCCAAGATCCGTCGCGACACTCAGCTTTTCTTCCTCGTGATAAAAGCAATAGCCGACCGGCTCGGCCGCATCGTGCGAAATGCCGTACGATTCCACCTGCAGCGAGCCGAATTCGAGCATTTCCCCCGTCTTCATCACGCAGCGGTTCTCCTCCGCAATCTCGCCGATCTGCCGGTCGAGCTCCTCCCATGTCTTCTCATTGGCATAGACGGGCAAATCGTATTTGCGCGCAACCGCGCCCAGTCCTTTAATATGATCGGCATGCTCGTGCGTCACCAGAATCGCGTCCAGCTCGCTGGCCGACATGCCCCGTTCCTTCAACAATTGATCGATCTTCTTCGCGCTGAGCCCGGCGTCGATCAGCACTTTGCCCTCTTCGGTCGCAACGACCGTGGCGTTGCCCGTCGAGCCGCTGCCCAGCACACAAAACCGTATCCCCATGTTCAAATCTCCTTAGCCGCTACTTTTTGCTCTTCTGCGGCCCTTCCACCGCACCGTTCAAAGCATGAACGTAATAAACGTCCCCGTCCGCATTCCCCAGCGACACCCGCCAGGAAGGCCACATATTCAACGTCTGCGAATTGTACACCTGTCCGTGATACCCAAGCCGAACGCTCGTAATGACCGATCCCGACGGCAAATAGTTTTCAATCAGACTCCGCAAAGCGATGTAAGCGGTAATGACCTTCTGCTCCTTCTGCTGCCCGTCGGACTGCACTTCCACATAGCCCTGCTGGTAAGAAGTAATTTGCCCGTTTTTCTCGAACAGTCTCAGCTGCACATCGAACATCGGAAGCGTACCATACAACTGATGAAACACATAAGTGCCGCCAAGACTCGTCATCGGATCGAATTGATACGACTCGATTTTCGGAATCCCCGTTCTCGCCAAAAGCTCACGGAACGAGCCCTTGCTGATCAACGGATCGAATTTGAATGGCGCCGCCACCGGAACCGCCTTCTCCGGGTTGAAGTTGTCGTCGAACCGGACGACAATCTCCCGAAGCTTCGGCACATCCTTCGGAATATCCGGCGGCACCTGGATATTTTTGCTTTTCGACAGCCTTTGAATCTCCTCCGCGGCTCCGATCGCGTTCGCCTCCAGATCGAGAAGGTCCGCACGGCTGGACCACAGCTGGATGCCGAGCACCACGTTCAGCAGCAGAAAGGACAATATCAATATCGTCTTCGCCCGTCCCCATTCCACGCCGGCATCCTCCTTAGTCCAAAAATTCGTACGTACCGTCTTGCAGCTCGGCCGCCCAAGCCGGAACAAGCATCATCGCCTGTTCCGTCATGACCATACGGTAAGCCGGGAAGATCGAATAGATCCGCGCCTTGATGGCGAACGCAGCCAGCTTCTGCTCCAGCGGCTCTCCGCCCGCCAGTTGCACCTCGGTACGGACAGCGCTTCGCAGATCGGGGGTCATCAGCGAACGCTCGTAGCTGGCTACGATGCCTTTTTGCAAGGAAATTTTCATAAACCCTGTATTCTCGTTCCGCGTATTGATCACCGGATACGAATCGTAATACTGCCGGAACACAAACTGCTGACTGCCCGGCAGCAGCCGCTGCGGCACCTTCTGCACCCCGTACTTGCCGTTCCATCCTCCATGCTGGTTGATGAACTGCACGGCCGACAACAGGCTCTCTCGCAAATCGACCTTGTTGCTCTCCGTCGCAGCTACCGGATCGGTATACGTCATCCAGTGCTGCTCGTTTCTCAGCTTCAGCCCGCGCTTTCCATCCGTATAAATCTCCGAGCCGTCCCGCTCCGTCACATTGCGCGTCAGCGTCGGATCGACAAAAAACGTACGCTTCAATTGATCCGCCGTAAACTGCGTATAGGTCATCTTGAAGCTTGGAATCGTCAGCGGCTTCAACGGCAAATAATAGTCTCCGGCCATCGGCTTGTAAGGGATGAACGTTTCGTCCGCCTGTACGAACTTCTCGATGTCCTTCACCGTAAAGTCAGCCTTGATCGCTTCGTACACCGTATTCGCCGTATCCGTGAACAGAATCGCTCTGACCTCGTTCGTATCCTTGGCAAAAATCCATATGCGCGTAATCAGATCGTTCTCGTCCTGCAGATCGCCCTTTAACTGCATAACCTCCTGCAGAACGTTCATCGGCAGCCCGTCGCGGAACCGGATCTCGACTCCCTGCTGCTTATTCCGCACATCGTCCCAATTGACGCCGAGCGAAGCGACACTCGTCTTGCGGAACCCTTCCAAGAACCGCTGCTTCAAAATCTCCATCACTTCATTGTACTTCACGGTATTCGGGTAGAGCACCGTATGCTGCTGGTTGCCCAAATGCAGCACCAACTGATCCGGAAACAGCATA
The DNA here is from genome assembly GCF_004000785.1 of Paenibacillus ehimensis NBRC 15659. GTDB lineage: Bacteria > Bacillota > Bacilli > Paenibacillales > NBRC-103111 > Paenibacillus_G > Paenibacillus_G ehimensis. The sequence goes on from NZ_BILX01000002.1 coordinate 251,430, forward strand.
TCCTTCAGGGAAGCATGGGTGCCGAGAATGTCGGTTTTCACGTATTCCTCCGGTTTGACCGGGTCGAATTTCGGGTAGCTGTAGGCGAGCAGGTAGCTTTGCAGCAAACTGAGCAGCACCAGCAGCGTCAGCGCGGCGGTTTTCAGTTTTTCGATCATACGGCTGCCTCCTCTTGTTGATACGGCAGCGTGAACGTAACCCGCGTCCCTTGCCCGAGCTCCGACTCCAATTGAATGGTGCCGCCGTGGGCCTTCACTATTTCCCGGGCAATCGACAAGCCGAGACCGGTCCCTCCCATGCTGCGGGAACGCGCTTTATCCACCCGGTAGAAGCGTTCGAAGATCCGGGTCAAATCTTTGCGCGGAATCCCGATGCCGTCATCCTGTACGCAAATTTCCAGCACGGCTGGTTCCCTTCGGCCCGCATGAATCCGGATATGTCCGCCCTCCGGCGTATATTTGATCGCATTGGAGACCAGGTTGTCGAGCACTTGGTCGATCCGGTCGCGGTCCAGCATAATTTCGTCCACGTGCTCCTCGACGTCGATTTCGATAGCGATCATGCGCTGCTCCAATTGAAAAGAGAAGCGGTCCGCCACTTCCTCCAGCATCTCGGTCACATCCGTCGTTTCCTTGCTGATAATCGCCTGCTTCGAATCGAGCCGGGACAGCTGCAGCAGGTCCGTGACGAGCCGGATCATCCGCTCCGTTTCATTCCTCGCGACGCTGACGAACTTGCCCGCAAGCTGCGGCTCCTCCAGCGCGCCGTCCTCCAACGCTTCAAGGTAGCTCTTAATCGTCGTAAGCGGCGTCCGCAGCTCGTGCGATACGTTCGCGACGAATTCCCGGCGCGCTTGCTCGAGCTTCTCCTGGCCGGTGACATCCTGCAGTACCGCAATCGTCCCCGCGGAGCCTTTGCCCTTGCTGTGAATCGTCGTATACGTCACTTTGACGAACAGCGGATCTTCCTCGCCCTCATGGTACAGGTGCAGCATCGTCGAATGATCCTCCGTGCCTTCCAGCACCTGCATCTTCTCCTGCGGCATCCCGAGCAGCTCGCCAAGCGGCATGCCGAGTGTCGTATCCTCGTTGACCTGCAGGATCTGCTTCGCCCGCCGGTTGATCACGATGATGCGTCCATGGTCGTCTGTGGCGATCAGCCCGTCGTTCATGTTCGACAAGATCGAAGCGAGCTTTTCCTTCTCCTCTTCGTTGAGCGATAATGCCTCACGAAGCCGCTCCATCATGAAATTGAACGTATTGCCGAGTTGTCCGATCTCGTCCTCGCCCATCACGCGGATTTTTTCCTCGTATTCGTACCGGCCTTCGGCTACGGCCGTAGCCTGTCTCGTAATGGCCTTGATCGGGTTCGTAATCGTAGACGACAAAATGACGCCAAGACCCGCCGTAAGCGCGAGCGCGATTAACGTGCCGGAGATGAAGAAATTGTTGATCTGGGTCAGCGTTTTGTAGACATCGTCCATCGAAGCAATGATGTATACGGCGCCCAGCACCTTGACGCCCGAGCCGATCGGCTTGGCGATGATGATTTTGCGGACACCGTCGAAGTCGGTGAACAGACGCTGGTTATCCTTAATCCCCTGCAGCGCCCGCGTCACTTCGGTCTGCGTGTTTTTGCTGTTCACGACCGATTGATTCATCGGCCTTGTCGTCGTGAGCACGACACCGTTCGCGTCGATGATCTGGATTTCCGCTTTGCTCGTCGCGAAGAGGCTGTTTACAAAATCGTTCAGATCGGCATACGATTTCTTGGTCGTATCCGAATTTTTATTCTCCTGATTTTCCGTCAGGTACGTCTCCGCATACTGTGCGAGCAGCTGCGCCTGCGAGTTCCGGTTTTCGATAAACTCGTTTTTAAGGGACGTTTCCAGCGTCTTGATAAAATACACCCCGATAAGCTGGAGGGCGACCAAAATCAGCAGCAAATAAATAATGATCAGCTTGGCTTGAATCGATTGGAAAAAGCGGATCGGTTTCATCGGCACGGTCCCTGCTTAGTAGCCGCCGGCGCTTGCTTTCGAATTGCGCATCATGTACCCGAGCCCGCGCCGGGTAATAATGTACTCCGGACGGCTCGGATCGTCCTCCAGCTTCTCGCGCAGTCTGCGGATCGTCACGTCGACCGTCCGCACATCGCCGAAATATTCGAAGCCCCATACCGCTTGGAGCAGATGCTCCCGCGTCATGACTTTGCCGCTGTTCTTGGCCATATACTGTACAAGCTCGAATTCCCGGTGCGTCAGATCGAGCGGAACACCGTCCTTATAGACGACATACATGTCTGTATCGATGAACAAGCTCTGGATGCGCAGCCCCTGCCGGGCTTCCCCTTCGTTCGATTGCGCCTGGGCCGCCGGCATCGCCGACTTCGTATGACGGCGCAAATGCGCCTTCACCCGGGCCAACAGCTCGCGCGTGCCGAACGGCTTCGTTACGTAATCGTCGGCTCCAAGCTCCAATCCGAGCACCTTGTCAATTTCGTTATCCTTGGCCGTCAGCATAATGATCGGCGTGTTCAGCTTCACCCGCACCTCCCGGCAGACGTCCATCCCGTCCTTAACCGGAAGCATCAGGTCGAGCAGAATCAGATCCGGATTTTCGGAATAGGCAAGATCCACTGCCGCAGCACCGTCATAGGCGCAGATGACCTCGTGGCCTTCTTTTTCCAAGTTGAATTTCAATATATCGGCAATCGGCTGTTCATCGTCGACGACGAGTATTTTGGCCATGCTTCGTTCACCGCCTGTCAGAGACTCGCGTTGCATCCGTACTACGCTCCTTGCTTCGCGCCGCCGGATGTCAACGATATCCTATCCATGGTAAGCTATTCTATTATTTTACCACATCCTGAAGCAAAAAGAGACACGGAAGCGCAGCTTTCCTGCGACTTCCATGCCCCTTCTATCTCTCCAGCCGTCTTATTTATTTAAATATTTCAGTGGATTTTCCGGCGTTTCGCCCTTCTGCACCTCGAAGTGCAGATGCACGCCCGTCGAATTTCCGGTGCTGCCCATATAACCGATCTTCTCGCCCTTCTCGACGATGTTGCCGACACTCGTATTGATCTGGCTCAAATGGCCGTACAGCGTGCGGTAGCCGTTCATATGATCGATGATGATGCAGTTGCCGTATCCGCTTTTCTCGCCGGCAAACACGACTTTGCCGTTATCCGATGCCATAATGTTGCGGTTACCTGTCAAATCAATACCCTTATGGAACGCGCCCCAACGGGTGCCGAACGTGCTTGAAATCGATGCCGACAGGACCGGCCAAGCGAATTTGCCCGTTCCTTCGCCCTTGATCACTTTGGTGCCTTTCTTTACGACGGCCTTGACCGGCTGTTGAACGATCTCTTCGCTTAAGACCGTTTCCGCCTCCAACATCCCGTTTACTTTCGTAAGCTGGAAGGTCATTTTCTTGAGACCGTTCTTGCCGGGACTCAATACCTCAGACTCGCCGAGACGCATGTTGTCGTCCTGCTTCACTTCGGTCTCGTAGGCGATCTCTTGGTTTTCCACCACTTTTTCAACCGTCCGCACGGCAAGCGTCGGCTTCAGAACAGTCAAGTCGAGCTGTTGGCCGACCTTGATCATATCGTCGGTGATCGTGGGATTGTTCTGATAAATGACCTGCTTCGGAATATTCAGCTTCTGTGCGATACACGAGACGCAATCGCCCTTCTCCACCGTATATTTCGTCGGCTGAACATCGCCGGTTTCCAGCTTTTTGCGCAAATCCTCCGCATTCACCAGCTGCTGCGGCTCAATCTTCACTTCCTGAAAATCGACCTTTTGCACAAAGTCAGCTTTTTGCAGCTCCGTTTGCACCGGCGTACCGGCCGCGGGCGACGCCGACAAGATGCTTACGCGCCCCGACGTCTTCTTCGTTTGCATCGACGCGATCGCATTGTTCTTGATTTGCTCCAGCACCGTCTTCGCCGTCGCTTCATCCTTTACGATCCCCATCGGCTTGCCGTCCACCAGAAGCTGCACGCCGACCGGGTAAGAGGAGAAATAGCCGCTGAGCTTATCGAGCACGGCTTGGTCCTCGGTATTATGACTGAAAACCCTTTCAGGGGTCAATTCGAGCTTCGGTTCCGTTACGACCATCCGAAGATCGGACTCGCTCTTGGACAACTGTTCCCGCTTCTTTTGCTTATATTCCTCAACCTTGGAAGGATCGGATACGATCCCGATCAGGTCTCCGTTTGCATATACCTGATAATAATCTTTCATATTGGCTTCAACCAATTCGTGTCCGCTAATAACAACCGCCGCCATCAAGCCAAGCGCAGAGACTGATTTGATAACCATCCATTTATGTAAAATGATTCGGTTTTTCATCCGTTCAAGCGCTGTCGCTCCCGGTACTTCCGACATTGCCGTTGGCGTTACATTTTCATCCAAGCTATTCGACCGATCCGCAGACCTTGGAGTGCGAAGCTTGTCCAACAGGCCTTTGAGTCGATCCGCTCCTTTGAAAAATTTCATTTTCTTCTCCTTTTAAGCCGTTTTTTGCCGCATTCGAACCTCAGCTTCCCCCGGCCTTCAGACCGACGGATGCGATGCTTCTCCTGATTACACGTTTCTTTCTCTCTAAGTCTATAGTCTCATGTTGTCTGGGCGTACGTTCTCAGGTTCGCTTACGATGTGCACATAAAAACACTAGAAAAAGGGACAATAACCCAAAGGGTAAAAAACTACTTTATAAATTTACCACATTAAGTTTGCCGATTTCAACAAAATCGTATCTTATCCCACATTTCAGCGGAGAAATTGACAGGAGTGTGAAGACAATCGATGGAAAATTTTACGGCGGCTTTCCGAAGCGATCATGACTTGCAGCAAGCCGTGGATGCCCTGCGCAAGCAGGGCGTCATCGATCTCCAGATCGAGCCGGGTGTGGAGCCGCATCAGCCGATGCCAACCTCCCTTCTGGGGGGCGGACTATCTCATCTGTCAACAGCCGAAAGTCCCGGCTGCTTGCTGCAGATCGTTGTCGAATCTTCACGGATTCGACAAGCCGAAGATACGGTTACCCGCTTCGGGGGGCAATTGGACAGGTAACACCGAACGGGGAAAAACATAAACGCCCTGCGCGTGTCAGGGCGTTCCCTTTTGAATTAAGCCTAGCAATTGCTTATACTCGTCAGGCTTCAACGATTTTTGGAGAAGCTGCTCGATTTCCTTCAGCTCGGCGGACGTAATGCCGTCCTCCATCAGCTTGGATATCGTCTGCATGTCTTCCTGCGGCACGCGCGAGACCATCAAGGAAAAAATTTTCGCCTTATCCGCTTCGGACAGCTGCTCCTTCTTCTTCGTCACTTCCTCGCTCGACACCACGACCTTCTGTTCCTGCTCCGTGAGACCGTCCTGCTTGCTGTCCGTCTTCCCCGATTGCCGGCTCCAGACGGCGACCGCATCCTCCGGCACCCGATAAGGGTCGTCGTTCGTCTTGCCGCCGCCCGGAGCCGTCGTCTTGCCGTCCGTCTGCGTGCGTTCTTTCGTGCCGGTCTCTGAGGAGGAAGGCGTATTGCCGGCCGGAGGCACGGAGACCGCCAAGTCTTTGGGCTTTGCCGGCACGTCGCTTCCGCTTCCCGCGCCAAGCCCCAGCTGCGCCGTAAACCGGTTCATAAAGGTGCCCCATTCGATCTTTTGACCCGCCGGACGCGGGATATGATACTGGTCGAGCAATAAGTCCACATAGGTATTTGCAGCCGCGAACGTCAGCGCCACGCAGCAAAGCGAGGTAACCGCCGCACTGACCGCCAGCTTGGCGATCCATATCATCCATTTCATCCCAGCCATCTCCCATCTTGCCCTCTGCTACTCTACTCACAGTATTGACCTTTTTCTGAGAAACCAACCGGGGAGCCGGGGAAAAATGCAAAATGCGGACATGAAAAAAACCCTCGCCGCCGTCGTGGGAACTGACCCCCGTTTGTGAGACAGGGATCAAAAACACCTTGCAAGTTAAGCA